>CAZJBP010000099.1:0-14378 GCA_964544115.1 uncultured Victivallales bacterium
GTCACGGCCTCCTCCGCGGCCAACCGCGCCGCCAGTTCGGCGAACCGTTCCGCCGGCCAGTTCTTGCGGGGCGACCCGCTGCCGGGATGAAGCAGGATAACAGGCCGCCGCAGTCGGCCGGGGAGCGGCGAAGGCGCCCCGTCGCCGTCGTCCCGCAGCCGCAGTTCAGGCACGCAGGGCGGGCTCGGGGCGATGCCCAGCGGCGCCAGCACGCCGGCGAGGTAGTCGGCGGCGTGGCCGGTTACCGGGACCGGATCCCTGTACAGCACCCGCTCGCAGCCTGCCGCCGCCAGGTTGGCGCGCACGACGCCGTCCGGGTCGCGCAGCAGGCACACGGCCAGGTCGTGTCCGCGCATCGGTTCCAGCTCGGGCCTGCCGCCGGAGCCGGGCACCTGCAGCTGCGAGACGGCGGCCGAATCGAGCGAGACGGTCGCGTCCGCCAGGCCGCACGCCGCCGCCAGCCGGCCCAGTCGCGGCTGGGCCACCAGGGTCAGGCGCGCGTGCGGCCAGCGGCGCCGGAGGGCCATGAGCACCGGCACGGTCAGGATGAAGTCGCCAATGGCGCCGCCGCGCAGGACGAGGATGCGGGTGGGAGGGGCGGTGTTCATGAACCTTCAACGTTCAACGCCTGTGACGGCTCCTGCAGCCAGAAATCAGAATCCAGAAGTCAGGCAGAGCCATCCTGGATTCTGATTTCTGACTTCTGCATCCCGGCTGCCAGAGCGGCGTTCGTCGTTACACGTGGTACGCGGGCGTGCCCCAGACGGCGGCGATCGACCCGAAATAGATGCGGTGGTAGTCCTGCTTGGGGTAGTTGTCCTTGATGTACGGGGCCAGGAAGTGCTGCGGGTTCAGGTCCTGCCAGTAGATCTTGCGGCACTCGATGATGAGCTCCGCTTCGTCGAAGCCCGGCGCCGCAACCTCTGTCGAAGCCACCGGCGTCAGGCCGGCCGCGGCGATCTTGTCCATGTCGCGCCCGGACTTGGAGCCCATTATCTGCAGCGCCTGGCGACACGTATCCGGAAAGGCGCACAGGGTGAACGAATCGCTCTCCTCCAGGAGTTGGAACGTGAAGCGGCCCGGCCGCACGACCACCTGGACGAAGGGCATCATCCACATCGTGCCGATGCTGCCCCAGCCCACGGTCATCGCGTTGTAGCGGCCGGCGTGGAAATCGCCGGAGGCCAGCAGTAGCCATTTCTCCGACCACAGGTGATGGGGCCTGATGTTCAGCTCTGACGGCACGATGCGGGCTCGTTCCATAGCGCAATCCTCAGTCGCGGTACTGTGACGTTTCCGTGAAGTCTTGTCAACGAGCGGCGTGGGCGGGCATACTCCCCGGCATGCGGATTCGCGAGTTCACAGTTCCCGAAGCGGTGGTCCTGGAATACCGGCGTTTGGTCGAGAGCCTCGACGAGGATCTGCTGGTGGAGTTTGCGCGGGAGCACCCGGCGATGGCCTCGGGCTTCCGCCTGAACCGCGCGGCAGCGCCCCGCATCCGCAAGCTGATCATGCAGGAGGTCACGGCGGGGCACAAGGCGCCCGACGCATTGCTTGAATTGCTGCAGGGCGTCGATGAGGTCAGCTGGGGGCTTGAGCCGCTGGAGGCGGAGGTTGTGGCGTCCGTGGCGGACGCGATGGCGGCGGTGATCGGACCCGAACGGTTTGCGGCCGCCGCGCTGATGGACCCGCGCGAGATCGTTCATGAGGTGGGCGTTGTCATCGCCCAGAATCCGGACGCGTACCGCGAAGTGACCGAGGACCATCGCGAGACCATCCGCTCGCTGCTTCTGGATGTCACCCATCCGTTCGTCGGCCTCATGCGTTCGGAAATCGAATTGGAGAAGGGCGGGGGTCCTGAGTTGGACGGACCTGGGTCGGCGGAGGCCGGGCCGACCGAGATGGAGGATCCCGGCGATGAGGCGTTCAGAACGGCGCTTCTGGACAGCATCCGGGAGCTGGAGGAAGAGAACGCCGCCCTGCGAACCGAGCTGAGCGATCGGGGCGTCAAGGCCCGCCAGCTCAAAGCGGTCGAGGACAAGCTGCGCCAGGTCCAGGAGCAGCACGCGGCCCTGGAGAAGGAGCGCGACGGCGTCCGGCGCCAGGCCGACGAGACGCGGGCGCGGGTCGAGCGCTCCGAGCGGGAGCGCGACGTGGCGCGCGCGGAGCTTGAGCGGCTGCAGGCGCAGTTCGCGGAGGACGTCGAGCGGCGCGCGGCCGAGAAGCAGCGGGCCGAACTGCACGCGTGGGTGGGAGAGGCGGCGGCGGCGGAGGCGGCGGCGCAGTCCCCGGCAGCGGCCGGCGACCTGCTGTTGCGCGTGGCCTCCGCGCTGACGCGCCAGCGCGAACAGGATCGCCACAGCGGGAACGTGGCGCAGGTGCGGCAGCGTCTGGACCGGCTGCGCAAGGCGCTCGGAGAGGTGCGCGATGCCGCCGCCCAGGCGGTCCGTCCGCTGCCGGAACTGGCGGCGCTGGAACAGGAGCTCGACCGCGAGATCCGGCCGCTCGTGCCGATCGTGGAGTCGCAACCCGCGCGCCCCTCGCCGGTCGCCACCGCCCTCGCGGCCCGGATCAATGCGGCGCCGGACGGGGAGATCGAGGAGGTGGGCGCGCTGCTCAACGGCATGGCCGACGCCGAGTTCCTGTCATCCGCCGAGGCGGACGCCCTGTACCGCCTGTACCACCGCCGGCTGGACGTGCTGTACCTGGCGGCCGGGCCGAAGGTGCTGGCCGCCGCCTCCGAGCCGGATCCGTTCTGGCGGATGCAGCGAGCGTTCGGCGGCGGCGAGCGCATGGCGCTGCTGATCGACGGCCACAATGTGCTGTTTCTGCTGGATGAGCTGTTCGGCAACGTCTACGAGGACGGCCAGCCGCGGACGAGGGCTCGCCAGCGGCTGGCCGACCTGACCGTGCGGTTGACCGGGGGGCACCCCGAGTGCGAGACGACGCTGTTTTTCGACGGGCCCCAGGAAACGCATTCCGCCGCGGCGCCGAACGTCAAGATCGTCTACTCCGGCGGGCAGGGCGACAACCGCGCCGATGACGCGATCATCCGCCAGTTGAAGTACTATCGGACCGAGCCTCGCCCGCGGCCGCGCGTGGTGGTGACCGATGACATGGAGCTGCGACGGCGCGTCCGTGACACAGGGGCGGCGGTGATGCCCGTGCGCCAGCTGGGCGCCCTGCTGGCCGACGTGGTGCGCGAGAGCGGGCCGCCGCGGGCAGCGTCGCCGGGAGGTGGGCGATCATGCTGAGCGACGACAGCAGCCGCGTGCGCCTGGAGGTCAGCCTGCCGACGCTCCGGGGCAACTTCCGCAAGATCGCAACCGCCGTGGCGCCCTGCTCCGTGATCGCGGTGCTGAAGGCCAACGCCTACGGCCTGGGGGTGTCGCCGATCGCCCGTGCGCTGGCCGAGAGTGGTGCCACGCGGTTTGCCGTGGCGGAACTGAACGAGGCGCTGTCCCTCGGTTCCCTGGGACTCCCAGTCCACATTCTGGGCAGCGTGCTGCCAGAGGAAATCCCCGAGGCCGTCGCCGCGGGTGTCATTCTGCCCGTTGTCGATCTGGCCTCCGCACGCCTGATCAGCGCCGAGGCGCGGCGCCAGAACAAGACTGCCGTCTGCCACTTTCTGGTCGACACGGGCATGGGCCGGCTGGGGATGCTGGCGAGCGAAGCTGAGGTGATCATCCGCGAGGTCGTGACGCTGCCGGCTCTGTCGTGCGAGGGCATCTACTCGCACTTTCCCATGGCCTACCGCAGCGCCGGCGAATACACCGAGGGCCAGATCGCGCGGTTCCTCGACCTGCTGGCCCGGCTGGAGCGCGACGGCATCGCGTTCCGCTGGCGGCACATGGCCAACAGCGACGCCATCAACAACTTCCCGCGCACATTCCAGCCGCCGTTCAATGCCGTGCGCACCGGCATCAACCTGCACGGCTCGTTCGACACCGAAGGGCGGCGCGCGCTGGACCTGCAGCCCGTGCTGTCCCTCAAGACGCGGCTGGCCAGCGTGCGCCATCTGCCTGAAGGCACCTGCATCGGCTACGGCTGCACGTACCGGCTGCCGCGGGACATGACCGTTGGCGTCGTGGCGGCGGGCTACGCCGACGGGATGCCGCTGGCGCTGTCCAACCGTGGCTACGTGCTGATCCGCAACCGGCCGTGCCCGGTGCTGGGCCGCGTGTCGATGGACTACACCACGGTGTCGCTGGAGCAGGTTCCCGACGCGCAGTGCGGCGACGACGTCATCTGCCTCGGCGGAACAGGGGCGAACGCGATCACGGTCGAGCAGTGGGCCCAGATCAAGGGCACGCACCCCTACGAGATCATCTGCTCCTTCGGCAGCCGCGTCCGGCGCTGCTACGTGGAGGCCGCGCCCTGAGTTCGCCCCGCGCCTTGCTCCTACGCTGGTGTGAGCGGGTGCTGGTCGCCCTGGCGCTCGTGGGCGTCGTCGTCGGACTGTGCGTTGGCTATGCGGTGTTCGTCGAGCCCCGCTGGGTCAAGGTCCGGACGGTGCGCCTGTCCAGTTCGCCTACGGCGCGCGTGATTCACCTGAGCGACATCCATTACAAGGGCGACCGCGCGTACCTCAAGCGCATCGTCCGGATCGTCAACTCCCTGCCGGCCGACCTGGTCTGCTTCACCGGCGACCTGGTGGAGGACGGCGCCCACCTCGACGAGAGCCTGGAGATCCTGGCGCGCGTGAACAAGCCGATGTTCGGCGTCCCCGGCAACCACGACCAGTGGGCACGTCTTCCGTGGGCGACGATCCGGGGCGTGTTCCGACGGACTGGAGGGGACTGGCTGATGGATTCCCAGGCGACGGCGCTGGGCGGCAGGCTGGCGGTCTGCACCCGGTGGGACGAACCCCTGCCGGCGGCGCCGATGCGGATCCTGCTGACGCACTATCCGGTGGCGGCCGACGCCATCCGGGGTGCAACGTTCGACCTGATCCTGGCGGGGCACACGCACGGCGGGCAGGTGCGGCTTCCGTTCGTCGGCCACCTCATCGTGCCGTACAACGTTGGCGACCACGATCTGGGCCTCTTCCGCACGGCGGCCGGGCCGGTCTACGTGAGCGCGGGAATCGGCACGTACTTCTTCGACGTCCGCTTCGGCTGCCGGCCGGAGGTGGCCGTGATCGAGCTGTAGCCCCTACATGTCGTAGAGCTTCGAGTCGCGGCGGGGGGGGCTTACGCGGGCCCGCGTCTTGCCGGCCTTTTCGCCTTTGCCGGGCAGGACGAAGGGCTCCTCGTTTTCGATCACGTCACCCATGTCCGATTCGATCTGCTCCGGATCCTCGCCGGCCTCGAGCCGGTTCAGGGCGGTTTCCATGCCCGGCCCGAACTCCATGCCGGTCATCTTCGAGAACTTGCGCATCAGCTGCGCGGCCTGGCGCGGGTCATCCTCGCTGATGTTCTCCGCCTCGCCCGCCAGGGACTCCATGGCCCGCTCCATGCGGGCATCGTCAATCGGCAGGTCGTCCGCCGCGTCCCCCGCGGGCTCCTTCGCCCGGCCGGTGACGGCGAACTTCGAGACCTCGCGGCTCAGCACCCGCTTGCACCGCGGGCAGGGCGGGCGGGTGGCCGTGTCGATCTTCCGGCTCAGGAAGTTGAAGATCGTATTGCAGCTCGCACAGTAGCACTCGTAGATGGGCATCCGGAGAGGCCTGGGTTCAGGGTTCTGGGTTCAGGGACCTTCCGCCGTCATGTCCGCCATATCCGCGAACGGGGCCGGGCCCCGCTCACGGCTTGGGCAGACCCGCCAGAGACTCCAGCGACTTGCGCAGCTCATCCTCCGGCAGCGAGTAGTCGGTCAGCTTGCCCGCGAAGTAGGCTTCGTAGCCGGTGAGGTCCATCAGCCCGTGCCCGGACCAGTTCATGAGGATCACCCGCTCCTTGCCTTCCTCCTTCGCGCGCTTGGCCTCGCGGATGGTTTCCGCGATCGCGTGCGAGGTTTCGGGCGCCGGGATGAACCCCTCGGTGTGGGCGAACAGCACCGCGGCCTCGTAGCACTCCAGCTGGTGAATGGCCACCGCGTCGATCAGCCCCTCCTGGACGCCGTGGCTGACCATGGGCGCCATGCCGTGGTAGCGCAGCCCGCCGGCGTGGATCGGCTTCGGGATGAAGGAGTGCCCGAGGCTGTGCATGGGCAGCAGCGGGGTCATCATCGCCACGTCGCCCGAGTCGTACACGTACGGGGCGCGGGTCAGGGTGGGGCAAGCCGTCGGCTCCACCGCGGTGATGCGGACCTGCTTGCCGTGGATCTTGTCGCAGACGAACGGAAACGCGATGCCCGCGAAGTTTGAGCCGCCGCCGACGCAGCCGATCACCACGTCCGGGTACGCGCCGAGCTTCTGCATCTGCTTCTTGCACTCCAGGCCGATCACGGTCTGGTGCAGCATGACATGGTTCAGCACCGAGCCCAGCGAGTACTTCGTGTCCTGGCTCGTCACGGCCTGCTCCAGCGCCTCGCTGATGGCGATGGCCAGGCTGCCGGGGCAGTCCGGATCCTTGGCCAGGATCTCCCGCCCGACCTGGGTTTCCGGGCTCGGGCTGGCGACGCACTCGGCGCCCCACGTGTGCATCATCATCTTGCGGAATGGCTTCTGCTGGAAGCTGATCTTGACCATGAAGACCTTGCACTCCAGCCCCATCATCTTGCAGGAGAACGCCAGGGCGCTGCCCCACTGGCCGGCGCCGGTCTCGGTCGTCAGCCGCTTGGTTCCTGCCACCTTGTTGTAGTAGGCCTGCGCAATGGCGGTGTTGGGCTTGTGGCTGCCGGCGGGGGACGTGCCCTCGTTCTTGTAGTAGATCTTCGCCGGGGTCTTCAGGGCCGCTTCGAGCCGGCGCGCGCGGTACAGGGGCGTCGGCCGCCAGATCTTAAGGATGGCCATGATCGGCTCGGGAATATCGATCCAGCGCTGGGAGCTGACCTCCTGCTCGATCAGGTTCATCGGGAACACCGGCGCCAGCGCGTCCGGGGTGACGGGCTTGCCGTCCCGGCCCAGCGGAGGGGGCATCGGTTTGGCGAAGTCGGCCATGAGGTTATACCACTGGCGCGGCATCTCGTCTTCGTTCAGCACGACTTTAATCAGCTCGCTCATCCCTACACTCCTTAGGTTCGGCCCGTGGGGCGCGCATTCGGGGCGGCATTATGTCACGCGAGGCTGCTGAGACAAGCGCAAATCCGTCTTGTCACCCCGGATTCCGAGGGCTAGCTTCCCTCCGTCCATCGAATGCGGAGGTGTCGTCGCCATGAAACTCCTGAACGTCGCGGTGCTGGCTCCGCTGTTGCTCTGCGCGTCCTGTTCGGGGCTGGGACCCGCTGCCAAGGCCGATGCATGGCGGAAGGTGGAACTGGACCTGGCGCAGCTCGATGCGGACGGGTTGCGGGGGCCGCCCGACGGCAAGGTGGCGGTGTCCTACGAATTCCGCATCCCGAACACGGCCGCCTGCAGGGACCAGGTCAAGGCCATCGATCCGACCGTGGAATTCATGCCGGGCGCGCGGGGCCGGATCGGCGCCAGCCCGCAGGAGTGCCTGTGCATCGGGTCCACGAACCAGGCGCGCTACCGCGAAGTGCTTCAGAACCTGGCTGGGCTCCCATGGGTGGACCGGATCATCGAGTGCTACTTCGAATGAGCAGCCCTGGGCCCGCGCCCGGTCAGCGGCCGGCCAACTGCCATCCGATCTTCCGGCCTGCCTGCAGCGGCACGATGTCTCCATAGGCGGCCGGCACGGTCCACGTGTGACGTTCGAGCGTGATGCGCGCGCCGCTGCCGGCGGGAAGACCATAGAACTCCCGCCCGAAGCGCGAGGTGAAGTCCGGCAGCCGGTCGAGGCACCCCTGGGACTCGAAGTAATCCGCCAGCAGGGGCATCAGGAGCGGAGAGGAGAACGTGCCAGGATGCGGGTGGGCGCATTCCTTGTGAGCCCGGGGGTGGGGCGCCGAGTCCGACCCGAGAAAGAACCGGGGATGGCCCTCGCGGACGACGGCGCAGAGAGCGTCGCGATCGGCCGGCAGTTTGGCGACCGGCTTGGTGTAGTGGTGCGGGCAGCCGGCCCAGTCGTCCACGGTCAGCAGGAGGTGGTGCGGAGTCACGGTCGCGGCCACGGTGGGGCCGAGGGCCCGGACCGCCGCGACCGCCGCGGCGGTGGACACGTGTTCAAGGATCATCTTCAGGCGGGGAAAGGCCTCGTGCAGGTGCCGGAGTTCGGGCAGGAACCGCTCCTCGGCGTTCAACACGCAGACGTCCGGCCCGGCGCTGGACGGCACCTCCCCGTGGATCGCCAGCACCAGGCCGCGCTCCTGCAGGGTCTTGAAGACCGGCCCGTAGGCGCGCAGGTCTTCGACGCCCGAGGCCGAGTTCGTGGTGACCCCCTTCGGGTAGCACTTGACCGCGACGACGCCCGCGTCGGCCGCGCGCTGCACTTCGTCGGGGGTGAGCTGGGGTGTCAGATACAGCGCGGTCAGCCACTGGACGCGGGGTTCGGCGGCCGCCAGGGCCTGCCGGTAGGTCACGGCCTGCGCGGCTGTGCAGACAGGCGGCACGGTGTTGGGCATGGCCAGGCACCGGCTGGCGCCGCCGGCATACACGAGCGGCGCCACCGCCTGCAGCATGTCGCCCTGGCGAACATGGACGTGCAGGTCGTCGGCCGCAGGCAGTTCGAAGCGATCGGATGTGCGCATGACGCCGTCTCCCAGGGCCGTAACCTAGCGGACCGCCGCTGCGGCCGCGACCCAAAAAAAGGGCCCGCTCCGGCTTTGTGCTTGTGTCGGAAAGCGGCCGTGTCCTATGGTTTCAGGCTCTTGACACTGTGCGGGAATGGGTGGGCTAGGCCCTGCCGCCGCGGGTGGGGGTGACGACGATGAAAAGCATAGGCGTTGGACTTCTGGGGTTCGGCACCGTGGGTGCCGGCGTGATCGCGGGCTTTCAGAAGAACGGCTCGCTCCTCGCGCAGCGGCTGGGGGTGAAGCCCGTCCTGCGGCGCGTGGCCGATCTGGACCTGACGAGCGACCGCGGCGTCGACATCGACCCCTCCCTGCTGACGACCGACGCGGCGTCGGTGGTGGACGACGCCTCGATCCAGGTCGTTGTCGAGCTCATCGGCGGCACCGGCATCGCCCGCGCGCTGGTGACCCGGGCGCTGGAGCAGGGCAAGGCTGTGGTCACGGCGAACAAGGCGCTGCTGTCCGAGTTCGGCGAGGAGATCTTCGGGCTGGCCCAGACGCGCGGCGCCGACCTGTTCTTCGGCGCCAGCGTCGGCGGCGGCATCCCGATCATCCGCGCCCTGCGCGACGGCCTGATCGCCAACCGGATTGACGGCGTGCGCGGCATTCTCAACGGCACCTGCAATTACATCCTCAAGCGGATGGAAGAGGGCGGGCTGAGCTTCAGCGACGCGCTGGCCGAAGCGCAGGCGGCGGGCTATGCCGAGGCCAACCCGGCCCTCGACATCGACGGCATCGATACGGCGCACAAAGCCTGCATCCTGGCACGGCTGGCGTACGGCCTGCACGTACCCCGGAGCGACATCGTGGTCGAGGGCATCCGCGACCTGGCCAGCGAGGACATCCGGTACGCGCGCGACCTGGGCTACCGCGTGAAGCTGCTGGCCATCCTCAGCCGCGAGAAGAACGCCGTCACCGTGCGCGTCCATCCCGCGCTCGTGCCGCAGGGCCATGTGCTGGCGTCGGTCTCGGGCGTGTTCAACGCGGTCATGGTGAAGGGCGACCTCGTGGGCGAGACGCTGTTCTACGGGCGTGGCGCCGGCCGCATGCCGACGGCCAGCACGGTGCTCGCGGATATCGCCGACGCCTGCCGGCACCTCTCCTCGGGCGGGCGGCGCGGCTGGCCGACCGGGGACATGGCCGACAGCGACCGCGTGCGCCTGCGCCCGATCGGCGAGCTGATGACGCGCTACTACCTGCGCGTGATGCTGCGCGATCAGCCGGGCACCCTCTCGCGCATATCGGCCATCCTCGGCAAGCATCGCATCAGCATCGCGTCGGTTCTGCAGAAGGAAGAGACCGACGGGGGGCACGTGCCCCTCGTCATCGTGACGCACCAGGCGCGCGAGGAGAAGGTTCGCCAGGCGCTGGCGGACATCCAGGCGCTCGACACGGTCCGCGCGCCCACCGTGGCGTTCCGCATCGAAGAGTGATCCGGTTCCCGTGTGAATCGGCCGAATTCTGAAGGGAATAAACCGTGGCTAAATCAACAGGGCTGAGGGTCTGCAAGTTCGGGGGCACCTCCATGGCCGACGCCCAGGCGGTCGGACAGGTGTGCGACATTGTCATGGCGGATCCCGCCCGCCGCATCGTGGTGGTTTCCGCTCCGGGCAAGCGCCATCGCGACGACGCCAAGGTGACCGATCTGCTGATCCAGTGCGCGGAGCACAAGCTGTCGGGCCGGGCGTACGGGGAGCAGGTGGAGGCGATCGTCAAGCGCTACGCCGACATCGCCGCGGCCCTGGGGGTGACCGAGGGCGTGTCCGAGGAGATCGCGCAGGACCTGTGGCGGCGAATCGAGACGCCCTGCAGCAGCCGCGCCGCGTTCCTGGACCTGATGAAGGCGGCGGGCGAAGACAACAGCGCGAAGCTGGCGGCGGCCATCCTGCGCGCGCGGGGCTGCGACGCCCAGTACGTCAACCCGGGCGAGGCCGGCATGCGCCTGAGCGCCGACTTCGGCAACGCCCAGCTGCTGACCGAGTCCTACCGCCAGCTGGAGGACCTGCGCAAGCGCAAGGGCGTGCTGGTGGTGCCGGGATTCTTCGGCTACACGCCGGCGGGCGAGGTCGTCACGTTCCCGCGCGGCGGCTCCGACATCACCGGGGCCATCCTCGCCGCGGCGGTCCACGCCGACATGTACGAGAACTTCACCGACGTGGACTCGGTGTTTGCGGCCGATCCGCGCATCGTGCAGAACGTCCGGGCCATTCCCGAGCTGACGTTCCGCGAGATGCGTGAGCTGGCCTACGCCGGCTTCTCCGTGCTGCACGAGGAGGCGATCATCCCCGCCGTGCGCGCGGGCATCCCGATCTTCGTCAAGAACACGCAGCGGCCGCACCTGCCCGGCACCAAGATCGTGGCCCGGCACGAGCAGGCCGCCAGCAGCCGCGTCGTGGGCATCGCCAGCAGCGACGGGTTCTGCACGCTCTACGTCAGCAAGTACCTCATGAACCGCGAGATCGGGTTCGGCCGGCGGCTGCTGCAGATCCTCGAGGAGGAGGGGCTCTCCTTCGAGCACACGCCCTCGGGCATCGACAACATGTCGGTGATCGTGCGCGAGGCGACCCTCGGCGCGGAGAAGGAGCAGCGGGTCATCGCGCGGATCCGCGGAGAGCTCGACGCCGACGACGTCGACGTCGAGCGCGGCCTGGCCCTGGTGATGATCGTGGGCGAGGGCATGCGCTACGCCGTGGGCATGGCCGCCAAGGCAACCGGCGCGCTGTCGGCCGCGGGCGTCAACATCGAGATGATGAACCAGGGATCGTCCGAAATCAGCATGATGTTCGGCGTCAAGGCCGAGGACCGCACGCGCGCCGTGAAGGCGCTGTACCCTGCGTTCTTCGGCGAAACGGAGCGCACATGAGCCGGCGGCGCATCGATATCTACGACACGACCCTGCGCGACGGGGCGCAGGGCGAGGGCATCTCGTTCTCCGGCGGCGGCAAGCTGAAGCTGGCCCGGCGGCTGGACGCGTTCGGGGTAGACTACATCGAGGGCGGCTTTCCGGGCTCGAACCCCAAGGACATGGAGTTCTTCCGGGAGGTGAAGTCCTGCGGGCTGAAGCGCGCGCAGGTGGTGGCCTTCGGGAGCATGCGGCGCGCGAAGATGACGGCGGCGACGGACCCGCTGATCCAGAGCCTCCTCGATGCGGAGACCCAGGTCGTCACCCTCTACGGCAAGTGCTGGGACCTGCACGTGCGGGATGTGCTGCGCGTGACGCCGGAGCAGAACCTGGAGCTGATCGGCGACACAATCCGCCTGCTCCGCGAGCAGGGCCGGACGGTGATTTTTGACGCCGAGCACTTCTTCGACGGCTACCGGGCCCGGCCCGAATTCGCGCTGGAGGTGCTGCGCACGGTGCGCGAGGCGGGGGCCTCGGTGCTGGTGCTCTGCGACACCAACGGCGGGAGCCTGCCGTCCGAGGTGTACGGCGTGACGAAGGAGATCGTCAGCGCCTTCGACGTGCCGGTGGGCATCCACACGCACAACGACGGCGGCGTGGGCGTGGCCAACACGCTGGAGGCGGTCCGGGCGGGCGCCTCCCATGTCCAGGGCACGATCAACGGCTATGGCGAGCGCTGCGGCAACGCCAACCTGTGCACGATCATCCCGAACCTCGAGCTGAAGCTGGAGTGCGAGACCGTCGGCGTCGACAGCCTGCGCCAGCTGCGCGAGCTGTCGCTGTACGTCGACGACCTGGTCAACGTGCGCCCGGACTCGAAGGCGCCCTACGTCGGCAGCAGCGCGTTCGGCCACAAGGCGGGGGCCCACGTGGACGGCGTGCGCAAGAACCCGAAGACCTTCGAGCACGTGCCGCCCGAGTCGGTGGGCAACGACCGGCGGTTCCTCGTGTCGGAGCTGTCCGGCGGCAGCAGCATCGTGGCCAAGGCCATCGAGATGGGGGCCGGGCGGCAGGTCTCGCCCGAGGTGTCCCGCGAGGTGCTGCACGCGCTCAAGGAGCTGGAGAGCCGCGGCTACGCCTTTGAGTCGGCCGACGCCTCGTTCCGCATGCTCGTCCAGAAGGTGCTCAAGCAGCATACGCCGTTCTTCAGCCTGGAGGGCTTCCGCGTGATGGTCGAGAAGCGCGGCAAAGACCAGCCCTGCCTGTCCGAGGCGACCGTCAAGGTCCGCGTGAAGGACGAGGTGGAGCTGACCGTGTCGGAGGGCGACGGCCCGGTCAACGCGCTCGACGGGGCGCTGCGCAAGGCGCTGATGCGGTTCTACCCGGAGATCGCGCAGGTTCACCTGACCTACTTCCGCGTTCGGATCCTCGACCCCGAGGAGGCCACCGCCGCGACGACGCGGGTCCTGATCGAGTCCAGCGACGGGACGGACACCTGGGGCACGGTCGGCGTATCCGAGAACGTGATCGAGGCCTCCTGGCAGGCGCTGGTGGACAGCGTGGAGTACAAGTTGTTCAGGGAAGAGGAGCGCCGGCGCGAGGCCGGCGCATAGAGGCCATGATGGACAAGCGTTACGACCCCAAGCCGATTGAAGCGAAGTGGTACCGGTTCTGGACCGAGCGGGGCCTGTTCCACGGGGATTCCGCGCGCGGCGGCGCCCCGTACTGCGTCGTCATTCCGCCGCCGAACGTGACGGGCATCCTGCACATGGGGCACGCCCTGAACAACACCATCCAGGACATCCTCGTCCGCTGGCGCCGCATGCAGGGCCGCAACGTGGTGTGGATGCCCGGGACGGACCATGCCGGCATCGCCACGCAGAACGTGGTCGAGCGCGCCCTGCGCAAGGAGGGCAAGCACCGCGAGGATTTGGGCCGCGAGGCCTTTATCCAGCGCGTCTGGCAGTGGCGCGAGGAGTACGGCAACATCATCACGCAGCAGCTGCGCCGCCTGGGGTGCGCCTGCGACTGGGAGCGCGAGCGCTTCACGATGGACGAGGGGCTCAGCGCCGCGGTGTCGGAAGTCTTCGTCCGCCTCTACGAGAAGGGGCTGATCTACCGCGCCAACTACATCATCAACTGGTGCCCCCGCTGCCACACGGCGCTGTCGGACGAGGAGTCCGAGCACCGCGACCTGGAGGGCAAGCTCTACTACATCCGCTACCCGGTGGAGAAGAAGGCCGGCGCGCGCGGCCCGGCGCACGTCGTCGTGGCGACCACGCGGCCCGAGACGCTGCTGGGCGACGTGGCGGTGGCGGTGAACCCGAAGGACAAGCGCTACCGCTCGCTGAAGAATCGCCGGGTCCTGCTGCCGCTGCTCGGGCGTGAACTGGCGGTCATCGAGGACGACTTCGTCGACCTGAAGTTCGGCACGGGCGTCGTCAAGGTCACGCCCGCGCACGACCCGAACGATTTCGAGATGGGGCGGCGGCACGGGCTGACGCCGGTGAACGTGATGAACGGCGACGGCACGATGAACGCCGAGGCCGGCCCGTACGCGGGCCTGGACCGCTTCGAGTGCCGCAAGCGCATCGTGGCCGACCTGGAGGCGCTGGGGCTGATCGAGAAGATCGACAAGCATGCGCACGCCGTCGGGCACTGCTACCGGTGCCACACGGTCGTGGAGCCGCGCCTGTCGCCGCAGTGGTTTGTCAAGATGAAGCCCCTGGCGGAGCCGGCGATCGCGGCGGTGCGCGACGGGCGCATCCGCTTCGTGCCCGAGCGCTGGACCAAGGTGTACCTG
>CAZJBP010000100.1:0-14146 GCA_964544115.1 uncultured Victivallales bacterium
CTTCATCATCGCCTCGATCAGGTCGGCGGGCGCGCATGCGTACCCGATCCGGAAGCCGGTCATGGCCCAGGCCTTGGAGAAGCCGTTGAGGAAGATCGTCCGCTCCTTCATGCCCGGGGCCGACACCACGCTGAGCGGCTCGCGATCGTAGGTCAGGCCCACGTACACATCGTCCGTCATCACCAGCAGGTCGCGCTGGCGGGCAAAATCGGCCAGCATGGCGACATCCTCCGCCTCCAGCACCGCCCCGGTCGGGTTCGTGGGGAAATTCAGCAGCAGCGCGCGGCTGCGCGGCGTCACGGCCGCCTCCAGCCGCTCGCGGGAGAGGCGGAAGCCCTCTTCGCGCCGCGTCGTGACCGGCACCGCCACCCCGTGCGCGAACGAGACCACCGGCGCGTACGAGACGTAGCACGGCTCGTGGTAGAGCACCTCGTCGCCGGGGGCCACCACCGCGCGCACCGCCAGGTCGATCGCCTCGCTGACGCCGACGGTCACAAGGATCTCGGTCGCCGGATCGTACGCGACGCCCGTTGTCCGCAGGACGTACTCCGCGATGGCCCGGCGCAGCTCGATCGTGCCGAGGTTGGCCGTGTAGGACGTGGCGCCTCGGTCCAGCGCGAAGATGGACGCTTCGCGGATGTGCCAGGGCGTCACGAAGTCCGGCTCGCCGATGCCCAGGCTGATGACGTCCTTCCGCGTGCTGACGATTTCGAAGAAATCGCGAATGCCGGAGCGGGGAACGTCACGCAGGTGGGAGGCGACAAAGCTAGGGCGTGACTTGGAGGCGTTCATTTTCCTTCTCGGGCTCCATGAGAACCCCGTGATCCTTGTATGTCTTGAGCATGAAATGGGTCGCGGTGGACACCACGCCGCTGATGGTCGCCAACTTCTCACTCACGAAGTAGGCCACTTCTCTCAGGGTCTCGCCGCGCACGATGACCAGCAGGTCGTAGCCGCCCGACATCAGGTACAGCGACTGCACCTCGGGAAACCGGCTGACGCGCTGGGCCACGTGATCGAACCCGCCCTCGCGCTCGGGTGTAATGCGCACCTCGATGACCGCCTGAACGCGCTCGTCGCCGGCCTGATCCTCGTTGATGATGGCCTTGTACCCGCGTATGACGCCGGCCTTCTCGTAGGCCGCGATCTTCTCGCGCACCTGCGCCTCGGTCAGGCCCAGCATCTTCGCCAGATTGGCGGGCGTCTCAATCGCGTTCCGCTTCAGGAGTTTCAGGAGCTCATCCATGCGCATCTCCTTCATTTACAGAGTCCTGCCGCTTGTATAGCATCCCGATTCCGGTTGCAAGCCCGATCAGGACACATTCATGGACGCATTGAACAACATCCGTATCGTGCTGGTGGGCCCGCTGTACGGCGGCAACATCGGCTCGGTCTGCCGCGCCATGGCCAACATGGCCCTTTCGGATCTGGCGCTGGTGGCGCCGCGCGCGACGAACATGGACGAGGCGCGCATGATGGCTTGCCACGCCGGCCACGTGCTGGAAGGCAGGCGCGAGTTCACAACGCTTGCCGAGGCGGTGGCGGACTGCGGCCTCGTCATGGGGGCGACGGCCCGCTGCGGACTGTACCGCCAGCATGCCCGCACACCGCGCGACTGGGCGCCATTGGCGCTGGAGGCGGCTCACGGGGGCAAGGTCGCCCTGGTGTTCGGCCGCGAAGACAGCGGGCTGGACAACGACGAGCTGTCCCTCTGCACCCAGATCATCCAGATCCCGACCTGCGAGGCCTTTACCTCGATCAACCTGGCTCAGGCGGTCATGCTCTGCTGCTACGAGCTGTTCGTCGCCACGGGCACCTACGAGCCACCGGTCGAAAAGTCGCCGGAGGCCCCGTCCTCCCTGCGCGAACTGATGTTCGGGCTCTGGCGCGACACGCTCCTGGACATCGGTTTTATGAAGGATGACAAGGCTGACCACATGATGCTGGGGCTGCGCCGCATCCTCTCGCGCGGCACGCTCTCCAGCGACGACGTGAGGATCCTGATGGGCATCGCCCGCCAGTGCCAGTGGGCTGCCCGGGGTGCCCGGTCAGGAGCCGTGACGGGTCGGGAATCGTCCGGCACTTGATGCTGCGAGGCAAAAGCACTATGGTGAAGTAATCGCGTGCTTGCCGTAAGGGCGGGCGGCGCGACGGGAACGGGGGCTGGTATGGCCGTGACGTATCTGGAAAACCTGCTGGGCAAGACCGGGCTGTTCTCACCCGATCAGGTCAGTGCCCTTCTTGAGGCCGCCCGGCAGGGCGATGAGAGCATCACTCAAGTAGTTACCCAGCAGGGGTTTGCGCGTGAAGACGCCTTCCTGACGGCGCTGGGTGCGGCGATGCACTTGCCGTTCGTTGAACTGGCCGGCTCGGAGATTTCCGCCGACGTGCTGTCCAAACTGCCAACCAAGGCCGTGTTCCAGTACAACGTCATCCCCCTGTCGGCCGAGAACGGGTCGCTGACGGTGGCCTGCAACAACCCCATGGACGCCACGCTGCTGGACGCCCTGCGCCTGGCCTCCGGGATGCGCGTGCGGTTCGCGTTGAGCACCTCGACCGACATCGCCAAAGCGATCAAGACCTACTACGGCGTCGGCGCCGACACGGTGGACCGGATGATCGCGGACGACCGGTTCGAAGTCCGGCCGGAGGAGCAGACCGGCAAGGTCGACCTCGGCGAATTGGACCAGGAAGCTTCCATTGTCAAGTTCGTCAACCAGATCATCTGGGAGGCGGTGCAGCAGGGCGCCACCGACATCCATCTGGAGCCGATGGAGAACTCCCTGCGGATCCGCTACCGCATCGACGGCGTGCTCCACCAGACGCCCGTGCCGGCCCAGCTGAACCGGTTCCAGGCGGCGATCATCTCGCGCATCAAGGTGATGGCCAACATGGACATCGCCGAGAAGCGCCTGCCGATGGACGGCCGCATCGGGCTGCGGGTGAAGGGCGAAGATATCGACATCCGCGTGTCCACCATGCCCACGGTGTACGGCGAGAGCGTCAGCTTGCGCCTGCTGCAGCGCAGCGCCAAGCTGATCGGACTGAAGGAACTCGGCATGGGCGAGCGCGACGTGCGCGTCATCCACAAGCTGGTTCACCGTCCCAACGGCATCATCCTGGTAACCGGGCCGACGGGTTCGGGCAAGTCCACCTCGCTCTACGCCTACCTCCACGAAATCAACACCGTGGACCAGCGCATCATGACAGCCGAGGACCCGATCGAGTACGAGATGCCCGGCATCAACCAGGTGCTGGTCCGTACGGAGATCGGACTGAGCTTCGCGCGCTGCCTGCGCCACTTCCTGCGCCAGGACCCGGACGTGATCATGGTGGGTGAGGTCCGAGACCAGGACACCGCCGAGATCGCCATCCAGGCGTCTCTGACCGGTCACCTCGTCTTCAGCACCTTGCACACCAATGACGCGGCCGGCGCCTTCACGCGGCTGCTGGATATGGGCGTTGAGCCCTTCCTGGTGGCCTCGGCGGTCGAGGCGGTGATCGCCCAGCGCCTCGTGCGCCGCCTCTGCCCGGCGTGCCGCCAGCCGGTTGAACCCGATCTGGACGTGCTGCGGGAGGTGGGCTTCCCCCTCGACCGACTGGCCGCCGGACACGTCTGCGGCCTGGTGGGCTGCGAGCTCTGCCGCAAGACCGGCTACCGCGGGCGGCAGGGCATCTTCGAGGTGCTGCGCATGTCCGAGCCGATCCGCTCCCTGGTCATCGGCCGGCACTCCATGAGCGAGATCCACCAGCAGGCCGTGGCCGAGGGCATGACCCCGCTACGCGACGACGGCTGGAGCAAGGTGCTCGACAGCGTGACGACCATCGACGAGGTGCTGCGCGTGACGGAGGAGAAGGACTAGTCCATGTCGGCATTCACCTACAGGGCGAAGTCGAAAAAGGGCGAGACTGTCGACGGCGCCGTGGACGCCGCGGACCGCCGCGACGCTCTGCGCCAGGTGGAGGCGCTCGGACTGGTGCCGATTGCGGTGACCGAGGGGCGCGCCCCCGCCGCCCGCCGCGGAGCGCCGCCCCGGGCGCGAGCCGGCGGCAAGCGCCGCTTCAAGATCCAGTGGCACCTCCAGCGCAGCCGCATGTCCTCGCGCGACCTGCTGACCTTCACCACGGAACTCAGCGACCTGCTGGTGTCCGGCATGACGCTGGGCAACGCGCTGCACGCCCTGGCCAACCGCAAGACCGGCAAGATCAACGACCACATCATCGCCGAGGTCCGCGACGAGATCCACCGCGGCACGAGCCTCTCCGCCGCCATGGCGCTCCAGCCCGACACGTTCCCGGCGCTCTACATCAACATGATCCGCGCGGGCGAGGCCAGCGGCGCGCTCTCCGAGGTGCTCCGCCGCCTGGTCGAGCACTACGAGCGCATGCAGGAAACGCGGGAAAAGATCGTCATGGCCCTGGTCTACCCGGGCATCGTCATGACCCTTGGCCTGGCCACGCTGGTGTTCTCGATGGTCTTCGTTGTGCCGAAGTTCAAGGTGATCTTCGAGCAGATGCAGCAGGCCCTGCCCCTCCCCACCCGCATCCTGATCGGCACCAGCTCGTTTCTGGCCCGCTACGGCCTGTTCGTCCTGGTGGCCCTCGGATTTGTCGGCGTCATGGCCCGCCGGGCCGCCCGCACGCCGCACGGCCAGCTCTGGTGGCACGGGCTGCTCCTGCGCATGCCGCTGGTGCGCGGCGTGGTGGCCTCCGGCATCTACGCCAACTTCGCGCGAACGCTCGGCACGCTCCTCGGCAACGGCGTGCCGGTCCTCCAGGCGCTCGGCATCGTGGAGCACACGGTGGGCAATGCGGTGATCGCGCGGGAGCTTCACAACGCGCGGGAGCGGGTGACCGACGGCACCACCATTTCCGGGCCGCTGTCGGCCGGCGGCGTGATGCCCGTCATGATGATCGATATGCTGGCCATCGGCGAGCAGACCGGCGACATGGAGGGCTCCCTCCGCCACATCGCCCGCCGGTACGAGAACGAGCTCGATCGCAACATCAAGATCTTCACCACCGCGCTGGAGCCGATCCTGATCGTGATGGTGGCCGTCATGGTCGGGTTCGTCGCCGTCAGCATCCTGATGGCCGTCTTCAACCTGACCAGCGGGCTGAATGTGTAGGGCTGAAGGGTTACAGGTTACACAGGTACAGGGAGGTGATTCGTATGAGCATGAAATGGAGAGGCTGGGCGAAGCGGACACGCGCGGGGTTCACGCTGATCGAGGTGCTGCTGGTGGTGGCCATTCTGGGCATCCTGGCGACGATCGTCGTGGTGAACTTCGGAGGCAAGCAGGAGAAGGCCATGATCCGGGCCTGCCGTACGAGCATTGCCGCCATCTGCACGGCGGTGGATATGTATGAGGTCGACGTCGGCCGATACCCGAGTTCCCTGCAGCAACTGCTCCAGGGTTCGGGTGAGCAGAACTGGAACGGGCCCTACATCAAGAGCGGGGGACTGCCCGTGGACCCATGGGCACAGGAGTTCCAGTACTCCGTTGCCGAAAACTCCTACAAGGTGGTTTCGCCCGGACCGCCCGGCAAGAACGCGCCGATCACGAGTTTCGAATTCTGATGCGCAGGGCCTTCACGCTGATCGAGGTGCTGATGGTCCTCGCGATCCTCGGGGTCGTCACGGCCGTCACGATTCCCTCGATGGTGCAGTCGATCCGCGGCAACCGTCTGCGGGCCGCCTCGCGGACCGTCATCCAGATGGGACGCTACGCGCGCAGCATGGCCGTTCTGCGTCAGCAGGAGATGACGCTCACCTTCGACCTGGTCAGCCAGCAGGTCACGGCCCGGCCTGGAGGCTCGTCGACCGTGTCCAGGCGGACCGGAGAGGACGCCGAATCCGATGCGGAGCCCGAGCTCTCCGTGTCCGCGCCCGAGCCCGCCCTCACGGCCCCGGGGGCGGCCGCCGCGACGGCCGCACGCACCACGGGGATCAGCGGCGCTGAGCCGGTCACGCGCCGGTTGGACCGGGTCAAGATCGAGTCGGTCGCCATCGGCGAGGACAGCAAAGAGCAGGACCCCTTACGCGAGGGGGTGGGCGTGATGATCTACTCCAGCAACGGGAGGTGCCGGCCCTATACCGTGGTGCTACGCGACGAGATGAACGCGAGGACGCGCATCAAGGTGGATGCGCTGGCGTCGGCCACGACGGAGGCGCTGGAACCGGGAACGGAGACGGGGGGCGGAGAGCCATGAGACCCCGCGGAACAGGCGGCGCGGCGCGGCGCGGGTTCACCCTGATCGAGGTGCTGCTGGCCACGCTCATCCTGAGCGTCGCGCTGTCGATGATCCTCACCGGGTCGTCCCGGTGCCTGACCGTCATGCGCCGGTCGGGCGAGTACCAGCGCGCCCAGTGGGCGCTGAACCGCGGCATGCTGGAGCACCCGATCCTGTTTACCGAAAAGATCGAGGAGCAGGATGTGGAGGGCGAGGACTACGAGGGCTACGTCTTCTCCCGCAAGATCGAGGACGATGAGGACGAGGACGGTCTCTACGTGGTGCGCACGCGCGTGACGTGGCCCAGCGGCGGGCGGGAGATGAACGAGGAAATCGTTGAAGAGGTGTATCAGAAGCCGGAAGGGGTTGGGAAGTAGCCCGTGGTCAGTGCCTCAGAACGTCGCGCCGGATTCACGCTGATCGAGATCCTTCTGGCCGTGTCGTTGCTCGCCATGGTGACCACGGTGACGTACCTGGCCTTCTCGACCATGGTGAAGGCCTGGCAGCGCGGCACCGCCATGTCCGATGCGCTGCATCACGGAGACTTCGTGATGGACCAGCTGGCCATGGCGATCCGATCCACCTACTTCCCGGATGCCGGAGGCGCGACCACCCGGTACGGGTTCCACCTCAAGAACGATGGCGAGGGCGACGAAACCAGCGACGTCATCAGCTGGGTCAAGCTCGGCAGCGCCCTGGTGGGGGACGACGTCCCTTACGTGGGAACCCCCCACCGGGTCACCTTCAGCGTCGATGAAGACGACGAGGGGACTCGCGGCGCGCTCGTCAAGGGATGGCGGTTGGACGGACAACCTGAGGATTTCGACCCCGACGAGGACGTCGAGCCGTTCTTCATCTCCCGCGACGTCACGGGGTTGAACGTGCGCACGCTCTCGCCCGACGACATTAACGAGGACGGTGAATTCGACTGGCAGGACGAATGGGAATACACCAATGACCTGCCGGTGGCCGTCGAAATTACGATGTATGTCCGCCCCCAGGGCACAGGGAAGGACGAAGAGGCAACGGAGCTCAAGCGGATCGTCCAGGTGCCCGTGGCCTACCTCTGCCAGCCCTGGACCAAGACCGGAAAGCCGGGCCTTTCGACGAACTGACACGATGATCTTGCACGCACACGCCCCCAGAACCATCGGCCCGGACAGCCCGGGCGCGGCACGGACAGCCCGACGTATGCGGACCGACCGCGGGTCGGCGCTGATTGTCGTGCTCTGGGTCGTCGGGTTGATGTCGATTCTGCTTGCCTCGTTTGCCTTCGATGCGCATGTTGAAGCGCGAATCATTTCGTTCTACAAGAAGCGGGAAAAGGCGGACTATCTGGCGCGCTCGGGCGTTAACATTGCCCGGATGCTGATGGCCAAGAGCCGGCAGGTGTCGGACGATACGGTGGATCCGGAGGACCGGTGGCTGGACGGGGCAAAACGGCTGAAGAAGGGGAAAGTTACCGACATCCGGGAGACCATTGACGACGGGACGATCGTGCTGGACATCATCCCCGAGCCGGCCCGCAGGAACATCAACAACCTCGGCAAGACCGATACGGTCGTCGAGGAAAACATGGAGCGGATCCTGGACGTCGGCGGTATTCCCGAGGATATGTGGCCGGTGCTGATCGATTCGTTCCGCGATTGGACGGACGAAAACGACGAACACCGGAACGACGGCGCGGAGTCCGACGACTACTACCTGGAACTAAAGACTCCCTACCGGGCGAAGAACGGGCCGCTGGATACGGTGGGTGAATTGATGTTGATCCGCGGGTTCACCCGGGCCATCGTCTGGGGCGGGACGATCGCCATCGAACAGGGCCTCGGCACCGACCGCGAGGGGATCGTGGTCAGCGGCATCGGAGACCTGCTGACGACGTATGGATCGGGCAAGGTGAACATCAATGCCGCCCCGGTGCGGGTGCTGCTGACGCTGCCGGGCGTCGACGAACTGGTGGCCGGTGCCATTATTGAAGAGCGTGAGGGAGGGATTGACGCCGACGGCAAACGTGAAGAGAATCCCTTCAAGAGTGTTGAGGATCTCCTGTCGCGGCTGCCGGACCTCAACGCGACGTTGCGGGACTACGTCGAGACGGATTCGTCGATCTACCGCATCACGTCCGCGGGCGAGGTCGGAGGGGTTCGGCGGGAGATCAGCTGCATCGCGGAGTATGACGCAAAGACGCAAAAGCTGAACATCAAGCGGTGGCGGGAGCAGGAGTGAGGTATCGTCGATTTTCGATTGCCAATTTTCGATTGGGTCGTTGCACGAGAGATGACTGACAACTGATCACGGTGAACTGATCGCTGATCTAGAGACGACATGGCGCGAGAACGGATAACCAGTGTCATCCTCCGGGATGACGGCATCGAGTGGGCGGTGATTGGCGGCGGACGCGGCAACGTGATCGCCTCCGGCGGCATGAGCCTGCCGCCCCCCACCCCGGCCCCGCCGGCTGAGGCCGCGGCAATCGAGCCGCCCCAGGCGCCCGCCGTGGAAGACACCCTGGCGGCCCGGATCGACAAGCAGGAGGTCTCCCTGCGCGGTCCGGTCACCATGGGTGTTGACTCCTCGCAGCTCCTGTTGCGCGTGGTACGCCTGCCTTCGACCGACCGGGAGGAACTCACCGGGATGGTCGAATTGCAGGCCGACAAGATCGCGCCCTTCCCGGTCGACTCCATGGCGGTCTCCTACGAGGTGCTGCAGACCGGGACCGACCAGTCAACCGTCCTGATCGCCGCGGGGCGGCAGGAAGACCTGGACCGGACCCGCACCCGGCTCGTCGAGGCGGGCATGATACCGGAGCGCGTCGACGCCGTCGTCCTGGGATGGTGGCACCTCCTGAAGGCGGCGGGCAAGGTCTCCGAGTCCGGCCGCGAGATCCTCATCCTGTTGGGCGGCACGGAGACGAATCTGGTCGTCGTTGACGACGGCGTTCCGGCGCTCTTCCGCTCACTGCCGGAGCACGCGGGCACGCCCGAAGCGGATCTGGTCCGCAGTCTCACGGCCGAGATCGAATACACATTGATGTCGCTGGAGCTGGACGTCGCCGCGCGGGGCGGATACACGGTCACGGTGTGGCACACGGGGGATGAGCCCCGCCGCCTCGTCGAGCAACTGGCCGCGAGCTGCGGCAGCCCGGTGCAAGCGGCCTGCCTGGACGGGCTGGGCCGGCCGGCCGATGGGCTCGCGCGACGGACTGCGGAACGCACCCACCGGTTCGACCTGATGCCCGCCGCGTGGAAGGCGGTCGCGGCAACCAAGGATTTCCGGCGCCGGATGTGGTTGACGGTCGGCGGCGTCCTCGGGGTGTGGGCTGTTCTCGCCGGTGGGTTCGCCGGCGGCTTCGCGCTGGAAGCCTACCAGGTTCGCGCCCTGACGCAGAGGAAGGAGGCGCTGGGTCAGCAGGCGGCAGAGGTTCGCCAGATGCGGCAGCGTGTCCAACTGATCCAGCGGTACACCAACCAGACCTACTCCGCCCTTGAATGCCTGCGGGAGCTGTGTACGCAGTGGACTCCGGGCGTGGAAATGTCCTCGTTCTCTTACCGCAAGGGCGAAAGCGTTAAAATGTCGGGGTCGGCCGGTTCGGTCGACCAGGTGTATGACTTCAAGCGTAAACTGGACACTTCAGCCCTGTTTACCGGCGCTGAGCTGCAGGGGCCGCGGCAGAGCCGCGACAAGCGACAGGATTTCGACCTGACGCTCGTCCTCCCGGCCGACGAACCATGACCATGACGCGCAGAGAATGGGTTCTGCTGATGGCCACGCTGGGGGCTGTGCTCTTCGGCGTGTCCATCCTGGTGGCGCGCCCCAAGGTGCGGGACTGGCGCGACCTGAGGGTCGCGCGCGCCGAAGTGCGCCGGCAGATGCAGCGCGACCTGGACCTGATTGCCACCCGCGCGCGGTGGGATGAGGAACTGGCCCGCCTCAGCACGCAGCTTCCCCAGTTCGCAGCCGACGCCAAGATGGAGGTCCACTGGCTCTCGGTCATGGACGGCATCGCGGGCAAGCACGGGGTCAAAATCCTCCAGCGGCAGGCCGGGGATGAGAAGCGCGATGGCGACGTGTACGAGGTGCCTGTCGAGTGCAAGGACTGGGCGGGCGGCCTTGAGAACCTGGTCCGTTTTCTTTTCGAGCTGCAGGCGGAGGGGGCGATGCTCGATGTCCGGCAACTGTACGTCCGGCCTCGAAAGCCGGGCGACAGCGAACTCCGCGGCCGGTTTTCCCTGTCTTGCATCTACACGCGAGAGTCAACAGGACAGAGTGTAAAGGATAGCGCATCCGCGGTCGCGGATCCGGAGAAACCGAAATGATGAGCAAGATGCCCATACACTACTCTACGACCGGCGCCCGGGCGTGGCTCGTGGCCGTCATCGCGATCGGACTGGTCTTCGCCGCCCCGGCGCAGCAACCTCTGCCGAGGCGGGCCCCGGTGCCCGCCACAGCCGCGCCAACGCCTACGCCACCGCCAGCGGCCGCACCCGCAGATACAAACGCGGCAGCCCCGGCCGTGGGCCCCACGCCCCCGCCCGTGCCCGCGACCGCAGCCGCGGTTGCACCCGCCGCGCCCCCGCTGCAACCGGTATCCGGCTTCCCGGTCATGGGCGGCCGCGCCGCACGCGAGGCCGACGCGGGCCCGCAGGGGTTCAACCTCAAGTTTGAGGAGACCCCCATCGAGATGGTGATGCAGGACTACGGCGACACGCTGGGCCGTACGCTGCTGCTCTCCCCCGGACTCCCTAAGGCCAATATCACGCTGCGGAGCCATGAGCCGCTGGAAAAACAGGAGTATCTCGAGGCTATCGAGGCCGTCCTCGGCATGCACGGCATCGCCCTGCTGCGCGAGGGCGACAACTTCCTGCGCGTCGTCCAGAACAAGACGGCCCGCACCGAACCGATGTCCATCCGCGAAACCCTGGCCGAGGGCGGGCTGCCCGAAACCAACGAGATGATCAGCCAGATGATCCAGCTGCGCCACATCGAGATCGAGGAAGCGAGCAAGATCGTCGAGCCCATCAAGCACCCGTATGGCACGGTTCAGCTGTTTGAGCGCACCAACAGCCTGCTGCTGACCGACACGGCCGCGACGGTCAACCGGATCGCGCAGATCATCAAGTTTGTCGACCAGCCCGTGGAAACCCGGGACGAGACCAACATCATCCAGATCCAATTCGCCAAGGCCGCCGACGTGAAGCGCAGGCTGGAGGAAATGATCGAGGAGGTCCAGAAGGACCAGCAGAAGAAGGCGGCCATCCCCAGGTCGCGCGACTCCGGCCAGCCCGGCGTCATCCGCCCCACCACGGTGACCTCCACCGTCGGCGGCGTCATCCGCCCCACCCCGGCCGCCTCGTCCGCCGCGGGGGCGGGCAGCATGGACTCTGACCTGATCGAACTCGCCGAGCGAGGCATCGTGCGGGGCTCGGTTAAGATGGTGGCCGACGATCGCACCAACATTTTGATCATCATCACCCGCCCGGAGAACATGAAGTTTTTCAATCGAATCGTCGAAGTACTCGATGTGCCTACCGCCCCCGATGTCGTTGTCAAAGTGTTCCGGATGGAATTCGCGGTGGCCAAGGACGTCGCCAGCATGCTCAACGACCTGATCGGAGCGACGACCACGGCCTCCAAGGAGGACATCAAGGGATCGGCCGGCGCCGAAAGAGGCAGCAAGGGCAAGGCCGCGTCCGGCACCGCCGCAACTCAGCCAGCCCCGGAAAGCCCGGCCAGCACCGCGTTGCGGGACTATACCGCGCGGCTTCAGCAAACCACTGCGGAGGGGGGGCCTTCCCGCATCGGTCAGCTCTCCAAGGACAACGTCAAGATCATGGCGGACGAACGCACGAACGCCCTGATCATTATGGCCAGCAAGGGAGACCTGGCCTCGCTGGAGGCGATCGTCAAGGACATGGACATTCGCCTCTCCCAGGTTCTGATCGAGACGGTCATCATGGAGATCGAACTGGACGATGACATATCGAGCGGCGTGGACTGGGTTCAACGCTCCATGATCGGGTACAGCGGCGAAGGCGACAGCCGGGAGGCCAAGATCGCGTACGCCGGCGGCGGTGGCGGCGGCAAGGATGATCCGAAGAACGCGACGTCGTTCACATCAACCGACAGCCTTTCAGGTGTCGGGTCAGGATTGAGCTACTACATGACGTTCTTCGACTTGAACCTCGACGCTGTCGTCAAGTTCGCGGCCAGCGACTCCCGCAGCCGGGTGGTTTCGACACCGGTCATCCTGACCACCGATAACACCGAGGCTAAACTCCAGTCGACCGACAAGATCTATGTGCTCGACACCGTCACCTATCGCTCCACCACCGATGGCGGCGACTACAACAACTACAGCAAGGAGGACGTGGGACTCGTGCTCACCGTCACGCCCCACATCAACACCAACCGGGTCGTCTCTCTCGACATCGCGCAGGAGATCAGCGAGCCGAACGCGAATCCGGTCACAGACGTGAATCAGCTCACGGGATCCACCATCTTCAAGGAACGCAAGCTGGAGGCCTTCGTTGCTGTCCAGAGCGGCCAGACCATTGTCCTCGGCGGCGCAGTGCGAGAGCAGAAGGACACCGCCTCCAGCAAGATACCCTTCCTCGGCGACATCCCGATCCTTGGGCGCCTGTTCAGTTACCGATCCAACTCCAAGAAGCGCACGGAGACGGTCATCTTCCTGACGCCGTTCGTCATGGACTCGCCCGAGGAGATCGCCGCCGAGTCGAAGCGCCGAAAGAACAGCCTCAACGACAATGGGATGTGGCGTCGAGGTTGGTCTGGCAGCCCTCTGGCGGACCCCTCGAGGGATACACTCCTTGAGGACCGTGCGCTACAGGACATGCCTTCGCCCGTGAGCCCGGTCAACAGTGAGCCGCACTGAGCCGTGCCAGAATTGCCCGAGGTAGAAACCGTCGTTCGCGACCTTCTGCGCAGCGGCGTTGTCAAACGGACGGTGCGCTCCGCTCACGTGCTCTGGCATCGCACCGTCTCCGGCATGTCTCCGGACGAGTTTGGGCGCCAGATCACCGGCCGCAGAATTCTGGCCGTCGAGAGACGCGCTAAGTATGTTGTCATGCGCCTCTCCGAGGGGCTGACGCTCTTGATCCACCTGCGCATGTCCGGCCGGCTGGGGATGGCGCACGGCGATGCGCCCGACGACCCGCACGTCCGGGTCTGGCTCCGCCTCGACGGCGGGAGCGTCCTCGTGTTTTCTGACACGCGCAAGTTCGGCCGATGGGTGCTGACAAACCGCCCCGAACGCATCCTGGACCGAATCGGCCCTGAGCCGCTGTCTCCGGATTTCACACGCGAGCGGTTCGCCCGGGCCCTTGAGGGTAGCCGCCGCATGTTGAAGCCGCTCCTCCTGGATCAGACGTTCCTCGCCGGGTTGGGAAATATCTACGTCGACGAAGCGCTCTGGCACGCGCGGCTCCACCCGTGCCGCTCCGCCGATTCACTCAGGCCGGATGAAGCCCGGGGCCTTCACCAGGCCATACGCTCGGTCCTGCGCCAGGCCATCCGCCTGAGGGGCACTTCGCTGGGGGAAGGCCGGGCCAACTTCCGCGGCGGCGACGGAAGGCACGGGGAGAACCAGGAACGGCTGCAGGTGTTTCACCGCGCGGGGCTCCCCTGCCCGAGGTGCGGAACGCCGATCTCCAGATGCGTCGTGGGGCAGCGAGGCACGCACCTCTGCGCAGCCTGCCAGCGGCCGAGGGGCGGCACGCGTTTTCGGCATGGCGCCCCGCCTCGGCCGACGCTATGATCGTACCGTGGTAAAACACACGGAGGTCGGCACATGAAGGGTCTTAGCCTGTCGCTCGTAGCACTCATGGCAGCCGCCAGTCTGTTGGCGAGTCACGCCCGTGCGCAGAACAAGGAAACATCCGTGCCCTACCTG
>CAZJBP010000101.1:0-14003 GCA_964544115.1 uncultured Victivallales bacterium
GGTCATCAGCGCGCAGAGGTCCTTCTTCACGGCCTTCAGGTCGAGCTTCTTGAACTCCTCAGCGTAGTTGAAATCCTCGCCCATCGGATCGCTCAGGGCGGAGTGCTGGTGAAGCACCTTTAGGTTCAACTGGTTCGGCCACCAGTCCCGGTTCGATGTGCCCTTGCCTGCTGCGGGTTGGCGAGTCCTGCCCGTTACCGGACACTTGCTTTCGCTGCTCATGGGTTACCTCCAATCGCGGCTTCAGTTCGGGCCGGCAGGAACCAATTCGCCTGCACGGTCATGCACGGTGACAACTCGCACGCGGTGTTGTGATCATGTATGGCGGCATCCTTCCCATCAAGTAAAAAGGAGCCGATCCAACGGGCGATGCACTTCCGTCATGTCGCACGGGCGGTTTGCTCTTGCAGGGGTGAATCGACATCGGCGACACTACCCACGATCGGTCAACTGCGCCGGCCTGAAGGCGGGCGCGTGGGGCCGATCGGGCCGGATCGCCCGGCAGAGACGGCCTGCACGATCGACCCGGCGAGGAGGTGGGAAGTGGATCACGAACTCGACGCCATCATTGTAGGGTCCGGGGGGGCTGGCCTGTACGCGGCGCTGGAGGCCAGCCACGCCTCGACCTCCTGCCGCGTCGGGGTCATTTCAAAGCTCTATCCCATGCGCAGCCACACCGGCGCGGCGCAGGGCGGAATCGGCGCGGCCCTGGGGAACGTGGAGGAGGACAAGCCGGAGTGGCACGCCTTCGACACGGTCAAGGGCGGGGACTACCTGGTGGACCAGAAGGCCGCCGTCCTGCTGGCGGAGGAAGCGGTTCAAGCCGTCTACGACCTGGAGAACCGGGGACTGCCCTTCAACCGGACCGCGGACGGGCGCATCGATCAGCGCCGGTTCGGCGGCCACACCCGCAACTTCGGAGAGGCGCCGGTGTGCCGGTCGTGTTTTGCCGCGGACCGCACCGGCCACATGATTCTCCAGACGCTGTACCAGCAGTGCATTAAGAACCGGGTCACCTTCTTCAACGAGTTCCACCTGCTGGATGTCCTGCTCGACGGGCGCCGGTGCGCGGGGGTCGTCGCCCTGGAACTCGCGACCGGGGCGGTGCACGTGTTCAGGGCGCGGACGGTTCTCATGGCGACGGGCGGATTCGGCCGCATGTTCCGCACCACGTCAAACGCTCACGCCAACACGGGGGACGGGCCGGCGGTGCTGGCCCGCCGCGGCGTGCCCCTGGAGGACATGGAGTTCTTCCAGTTCCATCCCACCGGCATTCGCGGGCTGGGCATCCTGATCTCGGAAGCCGTGCGCGGCGAAGGCGGCATCCTGCGCAACCGCCACGGAGAGCGCTTCATGGAGCGGTACGCGCCCAAGCTGCTGGATCTGGCGCCGCGCGACATGATCGCCCGCGCCATTGTCGACGAACTCCGCGCCGGAAACGGCCTCCTGGGCGACCCGGCACGGGACGACTACGTGGATCTGGACGCCACCCATCTCGGCCGCAGCGTGCTTGAAAAGAAGCTGCCGGACATCACCGACTTCTGCCGCACCTACCTCAACATCGATCCCGTCGAGAAGCCGATCCCCGTGCAGCCCACGGCGCACTACGCGATGGGGGGCATCCCGACGGATGACCTCGGCCGGGTGCTCGCCGACGGCGAGGGAGCGCTGTACGACGGGCTCTACGCCGCGGGCGAATGCGCCTGCGTGTCCGTCCACGGTGCGAATCGCCTGGGAACGAACAGCCTCGTGGACCTGGTGGTCTTCGGCCGCCGCGCCGGCCGCCACATGGCGGACTACCTGCGGCAGGGCCCGGCGCCGTCGGTGCCGTCCGACCCGGCGGGCCCGGCGCGAGCCCACCTGGAGGGCCTGAGGCGCCGCCGGAAGGGGCCGTCGGCGGGCGATCTCCGCGACCGGATGCGCGCGACCATGATGGATCAGGTGGGCATCTTCCGGCGCGGCTCAGAGATGGCGAAGGCCGTGGCGGAGATCACGGAGTTGGAACAGGCGATGGACGAGGTCGGCGTGGCCGACCCGGCGCACGCCTATAACACCGAACTGCTGGAAACCCTGGAGCTGAAGAACCTGCTCGACCTTGCCCTGGTGACGGCGGCATCGGCCCATGCCCGCCAGGAAAGCCGGGGGGGGCACGCGCGGGAGGACTTCCCGCAGCGGGACGATGAGAACTTCATGAAACACACCATGGCGTGGCTCGACGGGACGAGGGTGAGGCTTGGAGAAAAAGCGGTCGACCTCTCCGTCTGGAAGCCGAAGCCCAGAACCTACTGAACCGCGGCGGAACTCGCGAGGGACTGATGAACGTGACACTCAGAATTGAGCGTTTCGACCCGGAGAAGGACCAGCAGCCTTACGTCCAGGCCTTCGAGGTCGAGGTCCAGCCCACCGACCGGGTGCTCGACGCCCTGATGGAGGTCAAGCGGCGGCACGACGGAACGCTGGCGTTCCGCAAGAGCTGCGCGCACGGCGTGTGCGGATCGGACGCGATGCTGATCAACGGCGTGGAGCGGCTTGCCTGCAAGACCCTCATCCAGGACGTCACCGCCGGGGGCAGCACGACGATCGACGTCGCGCCCCTGCGCAGCATGCCCGTGCAGCGCGATCTGATGGTCGACCAGTCCGGGTTCTTCGACGCCTATCGCCGCGTCAAGCCCTTCCTGATGACGGACCGGAAGCCGGACGAGAAGGAATACCGCCAGAGCCCGGAGGAGCGCGCCCGGTTCGACGACGCCACCAACTGCATCCTCTGCGCCTCCTGCTACTCCGCGTGTCCCGTCGTGAGAGAGAAGAACCCGGACTTCGTGGGCCCCGCCGCCTCGGTGCAGGCCGCCCGGTTCGTGCTCGACAGCCGCGACGACGGGGTGGCGAACCGGATGGACGTCCTCGACGCGCCGAACGGCGTGTGGGCGTGCGAGAACCACTTCGATTGCACCAAGGTCTGCCCGCGCGGCATCAAGGTGACCAAGAACATCAACGCGCTGAAGCGCACCATCAAGGCGCACAAGGAGCCGGGCCATTAAACTGCACGAGTTCCAGGCCAGGGAGCTCCTGGCACAGTTCGGGGTCGAGCTGCCGCCCGGCGGGGTGGCTCGAACGCCGGCGGAGGCGGCGGACGTCGCCCGCCGGATCGGCCGGCCGGTTGTCGTGAAGGCGCAGGTGCTGACAGGGGGGCGCGGCAAGGCCGGTGGCGTGAAGGCGGCGCCCGATGCGGCCAGCGCGGCGGAGGCGGCCCGGAAGATTCTCGGGATGGACATCCGCGGCTTCCGCGTTGACAGCGTGCTGGTCGTCGAGGCCGTGGACATCGTGAAGGAGTTCTACGCGGCGTTCACGGTGGATCGCGCGGCCCGCGGCGCGACGTTTATTTTCAGCCGGTCCGGTGGGATGGACATCGAGGAGGTCGCCGCCCGGGAGCCGGAGAAGATCTGCACGCTTCCGGTTGCCGGCGCCGCCGGGCCGACCCCGGAGCAGCTGGCCGGCGTCATGCGCGGCGCGTTTCCGAGTCCGGCCGTGGCGGAGGCCGCCTGCGAGCTGGCGCGGAAGCTCTACCGCCTTTTCCGGGAAAAGGACTGCTCGCTCGTCGAGATCAACCCCCTCGCGCTCACGCGGGGCGGCGCCCTGCTCGCGGCTGACGCCAAGATCGTCCTCGACGACAACGGCGTGGCCCTGCGCCCGGAACTGGAGGCGATGCGGAACCCGGAGGAGTATACCGCGGACGAGATCGAGGCCCGCCAGGCAGGCTTGAGCTTCGTCAGCCTGGACGGGGAGATCGGCTGCATGGTCAACGGCGCCGGGCTGGCCATGGCGACGATGGACGCGATCAAGCTCTTCGGCGGACGTCCCGCGAACTTCCTGGACGTGGGCGGCAGCTCGAATCCGCAGAAGGTACTGGATGCCATGCGGATCCTGCTGCGGAACCCCAAGCTGAAGGCCATCCTCGTCAACATCTTCGGCGGGATCACCCGCTGCGACGACATTGCCCGCGGCCTCCTGATGGCCCGCAAGGAGTTGAACATCCGGGTGCCGATGGTCATCCGACTGATCGGAACCAACGAGCAGCAGGGCCATGCGCTCCTGCGGGAGGCGGGGCTCATCGCGACCGCCGGCATGACGGACGCGGTTCGCGCGGCCGTGGCGGCCCAAGGGGAAGGATCTTCATCGTGAGCATCCTGGTGGATGGCGAAACCCGGGTGCTGGTCCAGGGCATTACCGGGCGGGACGGCTCCTTTCACGCCGCCGCCATGCGCGAGTACGGCACGCGGGTGGTGGGCGGCGTCACCCCCGGCAAGGGGGGGCAGTCCGCGGGGGGCGTCCCGGTCTTCAACACGGTCAAGGAAGCCGTCGCGGCCACCGGCGCGACGTGCTCGGTGGTGTTTGTCCCGGCGCGTTTTTCGGCCGCCGCTGTCCGGGAAGCCGCAGAGGGCGGGATAGGCCTCGTCGTCTGCATCACGGAGGGGGTCCCCGTGCTGCAGGTGGCCGAACTCGTGGAGGACCTGCGCGCGCGCGGGGTGCGGCTGATCGGGCCGAACTGCCCCGGCGTCATCTCGCCGGGCCGGTGCAAGGTCGGCATCATGCCGGGCCCTATTCACGCGCCGGGCCGCGTCGGCGTGATCTCGCGCAGCGGCACGCTGACCTACGAAGTGGTGTACAACCTCACGGCCGCCGGCATGGGCCAGTCCACCTGCGTCGGGATCGGCGGCGATCCCATCATCGGGACCGGTTACATTGAACTCCTGGAGCTGTTCGAGCGGGATCCGGAGACGGACTCGGTCGTGCTGATCGGCGAGATCGGGGGCGAGGACGAGGAGCGCGCGGCCGACTTCATTCGCCGCTCCATGCGCAAGAAGGTCGTGGCGTTTATCTCCGGCCGCACGGCTCCGCCCGGGAAGCGCATGGGACATGCGGGCGCCATCATTGCCGGGGGCAAGGGCGGCGCCGACTCCAAGGTTGCCGCGCTGGCGGCGGCCGGCGTGACGGTCGTGGACCGGCCCGACCAGATACCGGACGCACTGCGATGAGCAACCTTTCATACATCGAAGGACTGTACCTTCAGTGGCAGGAAAACCCCCGGAGCGTGGGGGAGTTCTGGGACGCGTATTTCCGCGACGAGCGCAGCACGGCGGCAGTGCTCGATCCCCCGGCGGCGAGCGCCGCTGCGGTCAAGACGTACAAGCAGGGGCGCGTCGACAGCCTGCTCTGGGCCTACCGGGACGTGGGCTACATTCACGCCACGCTGAATCCCCTCGGCGGCGATTTCGGGCCAGCCCACAGCTACCTGGCCCGGGATGGCGTGGAGCGCTACGAGGATCTCACGCTCCATGAATTCGGCCTGTCGGACGCCGACCTGGACACGGAGTTTTCCGCGGGACGCGTGATGCAGCCGCCCAAGGCGCCGCTGCGCGACATCCTCGCCGCCTTCCGCGAGACCTACTGCCGGACCATCGGGGTGGAGTTCCTCCATATCCAGGACAAGAACATCCGGAAATGGCTCATCCACAAGATGGAGTCCACGCGCAACCGGCCGGTCCTCGACGGCGCGCAGCGGCGGACCATCCTCGAGGACCTGCTCCGCACGGAAACGCTTGAGAAGGCGCTGCACCGCTACTTCGTCGGGCAGAAGCGGTTCTCGCTGGAAGGGTCGGAAACCATCGTCCCCGCCCTGCATTTCCTTGTCGACAGCGCGCGCCGGTATCGCATCGACGAGATCGCGATCGGCACGACGCACCGGGGGCGGCTGTCGTTGCTGAACACGATCCTCAACATGATGCCGGAGGACATCTTCTGGCGTTTCGAGGAAGACCATCTGCCCGAGCAGACCGGCGGCGCTGCGGACGTCAAATACCACATCGGCTACGACACCCATCACCGGAACGAAGACGGCTCGACGGTGCACATCCGCATTCCGGCCAACGCCAGCCACCTCGAGTCGATCGACGGCGTCCTGGAGGGGCTGGCGCGGGGCCTTCAGGACCGGCGCGAGGACGGGGACCGGTCGCGCGTGCTCCCGGTCCTGCTGCACGGCGACGCCGCGTTCTCCGGGCAGGGGGTCGTGGCCGAGACGCTGAACCTGTCGCAGCTCGAGGGCTACGCAACGGGCGGCACGATTCACATCGTCATCAACAACCAGATCGGTTTCACCACTTCGAGCCGCAGCCTCCGCTCGTCCGTGTTCCCGACGGACGCGGCCAAGGCCCTGCAGACCCCCGTGTTTCACGTCAACGGCGACGACCCGGAGGCCGCCGTGCACGCGGTCGACCTCGCGCTCCAGTACCGCCAGGTGTTCGCCCGCGACATCGTGATCGACATCTTCTGCTACCGGCGCCACGGCCACAACGAGGGCGACGATCCGTCCTTCACCCACCCGCACATGTACCGGCTCGTCAAGGAGCACCCGGGCGTGGGTCCGATGTACGGGCAGCGCTGCGCCGAGATGGGCGTTGTCAGCGTCGAAGAGCAGGCGCGCATCGTGGGGGCCCACGAGGCCCGGCTGAAAGAAGCCTACGAAGGTTCGCGCCGCAAGCCGCCGGCGCGCCCGCCGTCCGAGCCGGACCGCGAGTGGCAGGGGCTGACGCCTGCATACTCGCGCGCCCCCGTGGAAACCGGGGTGCCCGAGGACACGCTGCGCCGCATTTTCGAGCGTGTCACGACCGTGCCGGCGGACTTCCACGCGCATCCGCGGCTGGCCCGGATCCTGGAATCCAAGCGCGCGGCGCTGGCCGGGCCGGGCACCGTGGACTGGGCCATGGCGGAGACGCTGGCGTTCGGCTCGCTGCTCCTCGAGGGCACGCCGGTCCGGCTCAGCGGCGAGGACTCCGTCCGGGGCACATTCTCCCAGCGCCACCTGGCGTGGTGGGACGTCGAGAGCCCGGAGAGGCCGCGGAGCTTCGTCGCCCTCAACGCGCTCGCCCCGGGCCAGGCCCCGCTGCTCGCGTTCGACAGCCCGCTGTCCGAGTATGCGGTCCTCGCGTTCGAGTACGGCTACTCTCTGGCGCGGCCCCGCACGCTTGTCTGCTGGGAGGCCCAGTTCGGCGACTTCACCAACGGCGCCCAGGTGATGATCGACAACTACCTGGCGTCGGCGGAGGTCAAGTGGGGACAGCGCAGCGGCCTGGTGCTGCTGCTGCCTCACGGCAGCGAGGGGCAGGGCCCCGACCACTCCAGCGCGCGCCCGGAGCGTTTCCTTCAGCTTTGCGCGGCGGACAACATGGACGTGTGCAACGCGACGACGCCGGCGCAGTACTTCCACCTCCTGCGGCGCCAGGCGCGCCGCAGCTTCCGCAAGCCGCTGGTGCTCATGGCCCCCAAGAGCCTCCTGAGGCATCCCCGGGTCGTGTCTCCGCTCCGCGGCCTGACGCAGGGCTCGTTTGCCGAGGTGCTGGACGATCCCCTTGCGCCGGCGGGGGCCACCCGGGTGTTGCTGTGCTCCGGAAAGGTGTTCTACGATCTTGAGGAGGCTCGCGGACAGGCGGGAGACGGCCGGTGCGCGATCCTGAGGATCGAGCAGCTCCATCCCTTCCCGTCTGAGAGCCTGCGCGCGTGCCTGGGCTCGTACGGCGCGGCCAGGGAGTTTCTCTGGGTCCAGGAAGAGCCGCAGAACGCCGGCGCGTGGAGCTTTGTGAAAGATCACATGGGGGGGCTGCCGGCGGGTGCGAGCCTCGGGTATGCGGGGCGCCCGGCGGCGGCGAGCAGCGCTATGGGTTTGCACCGGCGGCACGAGGACGACCAGAAGAGCCTTGTGGCCAGGGCGCTGGGGATCGTGGCTGGCGGACATCCCGCGCAGGCCGGGAATACGTAACGGCTCTAAGGAAGATAGCTATGGATATGGACATCGAAGTGCCTTCGCTCGGGGAATCGATAAAGAAGGCCGTCCTGGCGTCGTGGCTCAAGCCGGATGGCGCCACGGTGGCTGAAGGCGACGACCTCTTCGAGCTTGAGACCGAGAAGGCGATGGTCGTTTTTCCCTCTCCGGCGGCGGGAACGATGACCATCGCCGTCGCGGCGGGCCAGGAGGTCAAGATCGGCCAGAAGGTGGCCGTCCTGAAGACCGGTGAGGCGCAGCAGGCTCCGGAGCGCGCCGCGAAACCCGTGAAGCCCGCGGAGGCCGCAGCCGCCGGCGGTCCGGCGCTGTCGCCGGCCGTGCGCCGCATCGTGGCCGAAAAGGGGCTCGATGCCTCACAGATCCCGGGCACCGGGAAGTGTGGCCGCCTCAGCAAAGAGGACGCCTTGAAGGCGGCCGGCGAGGTGGCTGTCAAGGCGCCGCCGCCGGCTCCGGCGGCGGCGGAAGCGGCCCCCACGCCGCCGACTGCCGGAATCGATCCGGCCTCGGACGGGCGGCCTCGCAAGCGGGTGCCCATGACCCTGATCCGCAAGCGGACGGCCGAGCGACTGGTCCGCGCCAAGCAGAACGCCGCCTACCTGACGACGTTCAACGAAGTGGACATGCTGAAGGTGACGCAGATCCGGAGCCAGCGTCGTGACGACTTCGAGAAGGAGCACGGGATCCGGATCGGCTTCATGTCCTTCTTCGTCAAGGCCGCCTGCCAGGCGCTGAAACAGTTCCCGGTGATCAACTGCGTCATCGACGGCGACGATGTGCTGTACCAGCAGTTCTACGACATCGGGATCGCCGTGTCCCTGGAAACGGGGCTGATCGTTCCCGTGATCCGCGATGCGGACCACCTGAGCTTCGCCGGAATCGAGAACGCGATCGCCTCCCTGGCCAAGCGGGCGCGCGAGAAGAAGCTGCTGCCCGAGGAGCTCAGCGGCGGCACCTTCACGATCACGAACGGCGGCGTCTTCGGGTCCCTGCTCTCCACGCCGATCCCCGCCTATCCCCAGACGGCGATCCTGGGCATGCACACGATCAAGCAGCGGCCCGTGGTCGTGGACGACCAGATTGTCGCCCGCCCCATGATGTACGTGGCGCTGACCTACGACCACCGCGTCGTGGACGGGCGCGACGCGATCGGCTTCCTCTGTCGCATCAAGGAATTCATCGAGGAGCCGGACAAGCTGCTTCTGGAGATGTAGGGCGCCACGCCCGCCGCTTGAGGGCGGGGGCCGGCGGAAATGGAACGACGATGGACCCCGGAAGATCGACATTCGATGTGGGCGTTATCGGCGCGGGGCCGGGAGGCTACGTCGCCGCCGTGCGGGCCGCGCAGCTGGGCTTCCGGGTGGCCTTGATCGATGAACGCACGAGCCTCGGCGGCACCTGCCTGAACGTGGGCTGCATTCCCTCCAAGGCGTTGCTCGAGTCTTCGGAGCGGTATCACGAAGCGCGGCACGAGCTCGCCGATCACGGCGTCATGGCCGGGGAGATCGGCCTCGACCTCGGCGCGATGATGCGGAGGAAGGACCGGGTTGTGGCGACGATGGCGGCGGGGCTCACGCAGCTCATGGCCGCCAACCGCATCGCCACGTTCACCGGCCGCGCGTCACTGCGCTCGCCCGGCGCGGTCGCGATCACGGCGGCGGGTCAGCCCGAGCGGGTGATCACGGCCGGCCGCCTCGTGCTGGCGACCGGGAGCGCGCCGGTGGAACTCCCGTCGATCCCCTTCGACCACGTGCGCATCGTCGACTCCACGGACGCCCTGGCGTTTGACGCCGTGCCGGCCCGCCTTGTCGTCGTGGGGGCGGGCGCCATCGGGCTTGAGATGGCCAGCGTGTGGTCGCGCCTGGGGGCGGCGGTGACGGTGGTCGAGCTCATGCCGCAGATCCTGCCGGGGTGGGATGGACACGTGGCCCGCGGCCTGCAGAGGATCCTTGAGAAGCAGGGGATCCGGATCTTGACCTCCGCCAGCGTGAAGGAAGTGCAGACCGAGGGCGGCCGCCTGCGGGTGGTGATCGCCGCTGGCGGCGGCAGCGAGCCGGCGGCCGTCGAGGCCGACCGCGTGCTGGTGGCCGTGGGCCGGCGGCCGAGCACCGCGGGGCTGGAGCTTGCCCGGGCCGGCGTCGTGACGGATGCCAGGGGCTTCGTGCAGACGGACAAGGGCTTCCGGACGTCGTTGGAGAACATTTACGCCATCGGCGACGTGAAGGGCGCCCCGATGCTGGCGCACAAGGCGGAGGCGGAAGGGATCGCCCTCGCGGAGATTCTTGCCGGGAAGCCGGCGGCGGTGAACTATGACGCGATTCCGGGCGTCGTGTACACGGCCCCCGAGGCGGCGTCGGTCGGGCGCACCGAGGAGGCTCTGAAGAAGGCGGGCATCCCCTGTCGCTCCGGAGTCTTCCCGTTCCGCGCCAACGGCCGGGCCCAGGCCTCGGGCCGCACGGACGGCTTTGTCAAGGTCCTGTCGGAAGTCGGGAGCGACCGGGTCCTCGGCGTTCACATGGTGGGAGCGTGCGCCTCGGAGCTGATTGCCGAGGCGGTGTCGGTGATGGAGTTCGGGGGCAGCGCGGAAGATATCGCCCGCACTGTGCACGCGCACCCGACCCTGTCGGAAGCGATCATGGAGGCGGCTCTTGCGGTGGAGGGGGGCTCGATTCACACCCCTCCCGCGCGAACGGGGCCGCAGAAGCCGGCGGAATGAACACAGGGGGATCAACATGACGGTGGAAGGCAAATACTCCAAAGGTTTGGAAGGCGTGGTGGCCGGGGAGTCCACGATCTGCCAGATCGACGTGGGGAACAGCCGCCTGTATTACCGGGGCTACGCGATCGAGGACCTGGTGCGGGAGTCGTCCTTCGAGGAGACGACCTTCCTGCTGGTCAACGAACACCTGCCCACGGCGGACGAGCTGTCGGACTTTACGCGCCGGATGCGGTCCGAGCGCGGGGTCAACAGCGTGGTTCGGAGGATGATCAGCGAATTCCCTTCTGCGGGGAAGCCGATGGAAATGCTGCAGTCGGTCATTTCCTACCTCAGCGGCACGCGCGAACACCAGGTGCGCCATTCCGGCCTGTGCAACTGCCGCACCACGCTGCACCAGGTGGCCCAGCTCGCCACGGTCCTGGCCACCTACGACCGGCTGCGACGGGGACTGCCCTACCTGGAGCCCCGCGCCGATCTCGGCCACGCCGCGAACTTCCTCTACATGCTCACCGGCAAGGAGCCCTCGGCGCGCGACGCGCGGGTCTTCGACGGGTGCCTGATCATGCACGCCGAGCACGGCTTCAATGCGTCCACCTTCACTGCGCGCGTGGTGGCGTCCACGCTGTCGACCTGCTATTCGAGCATCTCGGCGGCCATCGGAGCCCTGAACGGATCCCTGCACGGAGGGGCGAATGAAGGCGTGATGGATATGCTGGACGAGATCGGGAGCCCGGACAAGGTGGCCGGGTGGCTCGACCGGACGCTGGCGGCCAAGGGGAAGGTGATGGGCATGGGGCACCGCATATACCGCGGGACGGATCCCCGGGCGGTGATCATGGAGCGCTTCCTGGAGGATCTCTGCCGGGACAAGGGGGACACGGTGGTCCGGCCGCTCCTGCACGAGATCGAACGGCAGTTTCGCGCCCGCATGGATGCGGAGGGCAAGGCGCTGTATCCGAATCTGGATTTCTACTCCGGGGCCGTCTACACCCTGTTGGGCATTCCTCGCGACCTGTTCACGCCCATCTTTGCGATGGCGCGTGCCGCCGGCTGGCTGGCCCACATCCTGGAGCAGCGCAAGGACAACCGGCTGTATCGGCCTGACTGCCTGTTTGTGGGATCGGCGCCGAGGCCCTACGTGCCGGTGGAGGCGAGAACGACATGACGCAGGCCGCACCCGCACTGACCCTTGACCAGGTTCGCGCCGAAGCCAGGCAGAAGCTCAAGGGCATCTGCGGCGTGTACCGGGACTGTGACGGCGAGCCCTCGAGGCTCTGCCAGGCCCAGCAGTACGGCGGCCCGCTGGGCATCGGGGGCGCGGGCAGCGGGGCGTCGTTCCACAACAACTGGCTGGCGCTGCGCGCGGTTCGGCTGAAGATGCGGCTGGTGGGCCCCCATGCAGAGCCGGACACACGCCTGTCCTTCTTCGGCAAGACCCTGACGATGCCGGTCATGGGCGCCCCGGTCTCGGGGGTGGACTCCTTCGGCGGCGAAACCGTGATCAGCGAGGCGGAGTTCTGCAGGGCCGTGGTCTTCGGCTGCAATGAGGCGGGCTCGCTGGGCTGGCGGGGCGACACCTACACGTATTCTCCGGAGCGTGCGTTCTGCCTCGACGCCATCGCCGAGGGCAAGAACGGCGGCGTTAAGATCGTCAAGCCGCGGGAGCAGAAGGCCATCCTGGAGTTCTTCAGCAAGGCGGAGCGGTGCGGCGCGACGGCCGTGGGGGTCGACGTGGACGGCTGCGGCTCCTACAACATGAACAAGCACAACCAGAAGGTTGTTCACAAGACGCCTGCGGAGTTGCGCGAGCTCGCCCGCGGCACCTCGCTGCCCTTCATCGTCAAGGGTGTCATGTGCGCGGAAGATGCGCTGGCCGCCGCCGAAGCCGGCGCAGCGGCGGTTGTGGTGTCGAACCATGGTGGGCGGGTGTTGGATCACACCCCGGGAACGGCGGAGGTCCTGCCCGGCATCCGCGCCGCCCTGGGGCGGGGCCGCGTGATGGTGGTGGCCGATGGCGGCGTGCGGACGGGCTACGATGTCCTCAAGATGCTGGCGCTCGGGGCCGACGCGGTGCTGGTAGGCCGCGATATCGTCCGGGCTGCGGTGGGCGGAGGCAGCGCGGGCGTCCGCCTGCAGATGGAACAGCTCCGGAAGACGCTCGGGATGGCCATGCTGATGACCGGCTGCCCCACGCTGGCGGACATTTCCGCCGACGTCATTGCCTGAGCGCCCCGGGGGGAACGTCAGGGGTCAGGACAGTTCCGCCATCGAGGAGACGACGGCTTCGGTGTATTCGGATGTGCTCGCCGTGCCGCCGAGGTCGCGCGTGCGGATCTTCTTTTCAGACAGGGTGTGGATCATTGCGCGCTCGATCAGATCAGCGGCCGCGCGCTCTCCCAGATGGCGCAGCATCATGATGCCCGTCTGCAGCAGCGCGGTGGGATTGGCCAGGTTCTTGCCGGCAATGTCGGGCGCGCTGCCGTGAACCGACTCAAAGACCGCACCCAGCTCGCCGATGTTGGCGCCCGGCACCACGCCCAGTCCGCCCACCAGCCCCGCGGCCAGATCGGACATGATGTCGCCGTAAAGATTCTCGAGCAGCAGAACGTCGAACTGCTGGGGCCTCATCACCATTTGCATGCAGACGTTATCGACGAGCTTGTCGTCCGCGACGATGTCCGGATAGTCCGCCGCGACCCTGCGGAAGCAGTCCAGAAAAAGCCCGTCGGACAACTTCATGATATTGGCCTTGTGCACCGCCGTGATCTTCTTGCGCCCTTCGCGCCGCGCATACTCAAAGGCGAACTTTGCAATCCGCGTCGAAGCCTTTTCGGTAATGACCTTGATGCTCTCCACGACGCCCGGGACCACCACGTGCTCGATGCCCGAATAAAGGTCCTCGGTGTTTTCCCGCACGACGACCAGGTCCAGGTGTCCGAACGGCGTCACCAGGCCGGGCAGGGTTCGCACGGGTCGCAGGTTCGCATACAGATCGAGCGTCTTGCGCAGCCGGACGTTGACGCTCGCAAACCCGGTCCCGATGGGGGTGGTCAGCGGCCCCTTGAGAGCGACCTTGTTCTTCTTGATAGACTCAAGGACCTCGCCGGGCAGCGGATCGCCCAGACGCGACAGCGCCTCGGCTCCCGCGAGAAAGCTCTGCCACTCGATCTCCACGCCCGCCGCTTCGATGACGCGAACAACGGCGCCGGTTATTTCCGGGCCGATCCCATCGCCGGGAATGAGTGTGACCTTATGCATGACGCCCCCTCTTCTACATCAGGCGGCAAGGCGGGGGCAAGTCCATCGACAGTCCATCGCAGGGCAGACGCATCTAATCTTCTTCTACCGTTTCGGGGTCGGCGTCGGTATCGGCAGCGAAAGGCGATTGGTTAAGCACAATTTCCCGTCCGAGTCCTAATCTTGATCTTAATCGTAATCCATTATGCACGAGCG
>CAZJBP010000102.1:0-13883 GCA_964544115.1 uncultured Victivallales bacterium
TGGGTCACGGTGCTGGCCGTTCAGGCCCTGACCCAGGTGCGCGGCGAGGACGCCATTCCGTCCGACCGCCGCGCCGCAATCCGCGCGTGGCTGCTCGCACAGCAGCAGGCCGGGCCGCACCCGCTGACCTTCAGCGGAGACGGCGGCTGGGGGTGGTCCGACCAGCCCGGCTCGATGCCCGACGCCGACGACACCTGCGGAGTCCTCATCGCCCTGCGCCGGCTGGGGGGTATCGACGCGCGGGTGACGGCGGCCGCGGCGCGCGGCATCGGCTGGATCTTGTCCCTTCAGAACAGCGACGGCGGCATTCCGACCTTCTCGCGCGGATGGGGGCGCCTGCCGTTCGATCGAAGCTGTCCGGACATCACGGCGCACGCCATCCGCGCGTTTGTTGAGTGGCGCGACGCCATGCCGCCGCCGCTGCGTCGACGGATGGACGCCGCCGCGCGCCGCGCCATCGCCTACCTCGTTCGCGCGCAGCGCGCCGACGGCTCCTGGGTGCCGCTGTGGTTCGGAAACCAGTATGACACCGCGCTGGAGAACCCCGTCTACGGCACCGCGCAGGTCGTCATGGCGCTGTCCGGCCTCACCAACGACTCGTCGGTCCAATCATTGCCCCATCACACCTTTAAAGGTGTGATGGCGGGGATCCCACAGCCCGAGGGGCCCGTCCTCTGTCTTACGAACAGCTCCACGGGCGGGTCTGTGATCCCGAGCGCAGCGAGGGATCTCGCAGACGACGGCGCACTCGCGGTCGCGCTAGACCGCGCGGTCGCCTTCTTGGCGGCGGCGCGGAATCCGGACGGCGGGTGGGGCGGCAGCCGGGGGTGCCCTTCCACCGTCGAGGAAACGGCCCTGGCCGGCAACGCGCTCCTGGCCGCCGGGAGAGCTACCGATTCGGCCGGGCTTGACTGGCTGGAGCCGGTTATGCGAAGGGGGCCCTCACCCACGGCTTCCCCGATCGGGTTGTACTTCGCTAAACTGTGGTACTCTGAGCGCCTGTATCCGCTGGTGTTTGCGGTCTGGGCGCTTGAACGGGCGGGACACGGAACGCATGAATGAACGGATGGCCAGCGTGGCGGCGGTGGCGGCGATCGGCGTGGCCGGCGCCGCGGCACTGGGCTGGTGGCTGAACTGGCACCCCCCGACGCCCCTGGTCGTCAGCGTTCCGGGCATGGATGACCCGCACGGCCGGCGCGAGAAGATGGAAGCCGAAATGCGGGCCCGCGGCGTGGCCGCCATCGGCGCCAACTTCCAGCGGTTCGACGGCGTGGCGGCCACGAACCTCCCGGGTGTCTGGCCCGGCTTCCGCGGCCCGGCGCGCGACAACATCAGCCGCGAGACCGTGCCCCTGGCCGACTCCTGGGGCGGCACAAATGTGCCGCCACCGACGCTCTGGGCCGTCGACCTCGGGGAAGGCTTCGCCGGGCCGGCAGTCTTGAACGGCCGGGTCTTCGTACTGGACTACGACGAGCCGAAGCAGGAGGAAGCCCTCCGATGCTTCTCCCTGGCCGACGGGCGGGAAATCTGGCGGCGGTCATATGCGCTGCCGATGAAGATCAACCACGGCTATTCGCGCACGGTTCCCGCCGTCACCAACCAGCACGTCGTGACCCTTGGCCCCCGCTGCCACGTCATGTGCTGCGACCCGGACAGCGGCGGATACCAGTGGGGCATCGACCTGCAGCACGACTACGGCTCGCAGGAGCCGGGCTGGTACGCCGGCCAGTGCCCGCTGATCGACGGGGCCGAGGTCATCCTGGCGCCGGCGGGCACGAACGTCCTGATGATGGGCGTGGAATTGGCCACGGGCCAGGTGCGCTGGACCACGCCCAACCCCCGCGGCTGGCAGATGTCGCACGCCTCGATCGCCATGACGACCCTCGGGGGCAAACGGATGTACGTCTACTCCGCCGTGGGCGGCATTTCGGGCGTCTCGGCGGAGCCCGGCGAACGCGGCCGGCTCCTTTGGGACTCGCCGGACTGGACCCACAGCACGCTGGCGCCGACGCCCGTTTGCCTGCCCGACGGCCGCATCTTTGTCACTGCCGGCTACGGCGGCGGCAGCAAGATGCTCCGGGTGTCCGCCACCAACGGCGCGTTCACCGTCAGCACGCTCGGCGAGTGGAAGCCCGGCAAGGGCCTGTCCTGCGAGCAGCAGACGCCCATCCTCTATGAAGGGCGCCTCTTCGGCATCCTGCCGAAAGACGCCGGCCCGCTGCGCAGCCAGGTGGTGTGTTACGATCCGGCCGATTGTGGTACGGTGGTGTGGACCAGCGGCAAGACCGAGCGCTACGGCCTCGGGCCGTTCATGGTGGCCGACGGGAAGATCTTCGTGGTCGACGACGAGGGCGTGCTGTCGGTGCTCAAGGCGTCCACAACCGAATACACGCGGCTGGCGAGCGCGAAGGTGCTCGCGGGGCACGATTCGTGGGCTCCGCTGGCCCTGGCCGGCGGCCGCCTGCTCGTGCGGGACTCCCGGCGCATGGTGTGCCTGGATGTCCGCCGCAAGGAAGGGTGAAGAGCCATGGCCGCACACACACACAAGCAGCTCTGGTTCGGAGCGGCCGCGGCGGCTGCGGCCGTGGGGCTGGTCGTGCTGGCGATCCGCCTCGCCCAGTCCGACGCGGATGACGCGGGCACGCCGCTGGGCAAGAGCTTCCAGTACGATCTCGGCGAACTGACACAGGTAGACCCGGCGCTGATGATCGCCCGCGAACTCGATCCGATCTCCGTGTCGCTGCCCGAACCGCGGGCCTTGGCCGCGGGCGCCGATGGCCGGCTCTACGTGGGGGGCGCCGGCGCGGTGGCGATCCTGGGCTCCGACGGCACCGTGGCGGCGACGCTGTCCGTCACCGGCGCGGTGCGCTGCGTGGCCGTGGACGAGGAAGGGGGCGTCTACGCTGGCGTGGGCAACCGCGTGGCGTGCTGGCCGGCGGCTGGCGGAACGAACGCTGCGCGGCCGCTGCTCTGGGAGGCCGTCACGAACGGCGTCTTTACCGGCATCGCCGTCCACGACAGCGGGATCTACGTCGCCGACGCGGGCAACCGCGTGCTGTGGCGGTATGAGCCTTCCGGGAGGCGGCTCGCGGGTATCGGGCCGCGCCGGCAGGACGGCTCGCCGGGGTTTGAATTCATCGTTCCGAGCCCCTATTTCGACGTGGCCGTTGCCCCTGACGGCAGCCTCTGGGCCGTGGACCCCGGCCGCCACGAGCTGCGCAACTACCGGCCGGACGGCCGGGTCGCCGCGTCCTGGAGCAAAAGCGCGATGGGGCTCGAAGGGTTCTGCGGCTGCTGCAATCCGGGCGCCATCGCGATCATGGCCGACGGCAGCTTCGTGACCGGCGAGAAGGGCATTGTGCGCGTGAAGCTCTACGGTCCGCAGGGCGATTTCAAAGGCGTCATCGCCGCCCCCGCGGCATTCGCGCCGGACACGCGCGGGCTGGATCTCGCGGTCGACGCGCGGGGCCGCGTGCTGGTGCTCGACCCCGAACGGCGGCAGGTCCGGGTGTTTGAACGGAACCGATGAACGGGAAGAAGGCTGACATGAACGAAGAGCCCAAGAGCGGAAAGGTCGACCGGCGTGAGTTCATTCGCGCCGGCCTGCGCGGCGCGGCGGCCCTGGCGCTGGGCGGCGTGGCGGCCACCCTGGTGCGGCGCGCGATGGCGACCGACGAGGTGTGGCAGCTCGACCCGGAGAAGTGCGTCCAGTGCGGGCGCTGCGCCACGCAGTGCGTGCTGTCGCCTTCGGCGGTCAAGTGCGTGCACGCCTATGACCTGTGCGGCTACTGCCAGCTGTGCGGCGGCTACCATCAGCCCAAGGCGCGCGCCACGGACACGGCTGCGGAGAACCAGCTGTGCCCGACCAACGCCATCCGGCGCGTGTTTGTTGAGAACCCGTACTACGAGTACCAGATCGACCCGCTGCTATGCGTCGGGTGCGGCAAGTGCGTGAAGGGCTGCCAGTCCTTCGGAAACGGCTCGCTGCACCTCCAGGTCCAGCACGACCGCTGCGTGAACTGCAACGAGTGCGCCATCGCCAGGGCCTGCCCGGCCGACGCGTACCGGCGCGTGCCGGCCACCCGGCCCTACCTGATGCGCGGCCGGCAGGGGCCGCCGCCGGAAGCACCAAAGCCCGAGGGGGAGAGGCCGGCGTGAGGGAAAGCGCGCAACGTCCAAGGCTCAACGTTCAACGCATAACGTTCAACGATCAACGTTCAACGCGGAACGCTCAACGCTCAGAGAACGGGCGGGTGCGCCCTTGGACGTTGGGCGTTGAACGTTGGGCGTTGGGCGTTCTCTCCCTCCTCTCCCTCCTGCCCGCTTCGGCCGGCGCGGCGCAGGTGTTCCGCTTCCCGCGGCCGGCGTTCGATTCGGGCTACGAGGTCCCGATGATGCAGCTGGCCAAGCCCCGCTCGGACCTCCGGGAGTGGGCCGACGTGGCGGTGCTGATCGTGGCCCTGGCGCTCTCGGCGGCCATCTCGCTGAAGTGGCGCTCGCGCCGGGCCATGCTGGTGCTGATGCTGGGGTGCGTGGCGTATTTTGGCTTCTACCGCCGGGGCTGCATCTGCCCCGTCGGGTCGGTCCAGAACATCACCGCCGCGCTCTCGAATCCGGCCGTCGTCCTGCCGGGCACAGTGATCGCCTTCTTCGTGCTGCCGCTGGCGTTTGCCCTGTTCTACGGCCGCGCGTTCTGCGCGGCCGTCTGCCCGCTGGGCGGCCTGCAGGACCTCGTGGCAATCCGTCCCCTCCCGATGCCCGCCTGGCTCAACGCCACGCTGGGCCTGCTGCGGCACCTGTACCTCGCCCTGGCGGTGGTGTTCGTTGCGGGCGGCATGGGCTTCCTCGTCTGCCGCTACGACCCGTTCGTCGGGTTCTTCCGCCTGGGCGCCAACCCCGGGATGATGCTGTTCGGCGCCGTCGTCCTCGCCGCGGGCGTGTTCATCGCGCGGCCGTACTGCCGGTTCGCGTGCCCCTACGGCGTCCTGCTGGGGTGGGCCTCGTGGCTGTCGAAGCGCCGCGTGACTGTTACGCCGGACGACTGCATCCAGTGCCGCCTGTGTGAGGACGTCTGCCCCTACGACGCCATCCTCCCGCCGACCCCGGCGCGCACTCCCGAGCCGCGCGGGCGGGGCGTGCGCCGCCTGGCGCTGGCGCTGGCGTGCCTGCCGCTGATCGTGGCCGCATCGGCCGCGATCGGCCTGCGGCTGGACGCGGCGCTCGCCCGCAACCACCGCACGGTGGCGCTGGCCGAGCGGGTGCGGCAGGAGGATTCCGGACGCTTCAAGGAGTTCAGCCTGGAGAGCGACGCGTTCCGGCGCACGGGCAGGACCCGCGCGGAGCTGTTTCACGACGCTGCGGCCGTGCGTGGCCCGCTGCGCACCGCCGGCGGCTGGATGGGCGCCTACATGGGGCTGGTGATCGGCGTGACGCTCGTCCAGCTCTCCGTCCGCCGCACGCGGCGCGACTTCATTCCCGATCCGGCACTCTGCCTAAGCTGCGCCCGCTGCTTCCGGGTCTGCCCGCGCGAGATCGTGCGGCGCGGCGGGGTGTACGCCGCCGCACCGCAGGAAGGGGACGGGGAGGCATGAGCGCTCCGTCCGCCGTCTGTCGCAAGCAACGCCTCGAAGCGACCGTGCGCGTCCTCCGCCGCGCAGGCCTGGCCGCGGCGACATACGCCGCCGTCACGGCGATCCTCCTGCTCGTCCTCTACATGCGGCTGCGCGCCGCCGATCCGCTGAACAACGCGGCCCTGCTGGACCTGCGCGAGCAGTTCGCGAAGCAGGGGGTCGAGCCGGCGCTGGTCGAGGCCTTGCGCGCGCAGGACCTGGCGGCCCGGCGCGGGTTCTTCTATGCCCAGGCCCGGCTCGCGCGCGGCGGGCAGGTGCTCGCCGGGGGGATGGCGCTGTGCCTGGTTCTGCTGCAGGCGGTGGCCGTGCTGGATCGCCGCATTGCCCGTCCAGCCTTCGCGCCGGCGTCCGATCGCCTGTGGCCTGCCGCCGGGCGGGCCCGCTGGTGGGTGGCGTGCCTCGGGCTGGCGCTGGCCGCGCTCGCCGCCATCCTGGGCCTGAGCGTTCGCCTCGAGGTGGAGCCGGCGGGCGTGAAGGCGGAGGCGGCGGAGTGAAGGCGGCGGACAAACGTCCGGCGGCGGAGCTCGACGCCGGACAGGTCGAGCGCATCCTGGAGGAGCACGGGCGTGGGCGGGAGGCCGTCATCCCGGTGCTGCAGGCCATCCAGCGCGCGTGCCATTACCTGCCGGAGACGGCGCTGCGCCACGTGTGCGCGCACAGCGAGATCACCGCGGCCGATCTCATGGGCGTGGCTACCTTCTATTCGCAGTTCCGGCTCAAGCCCGCCGGCCGGCACTCCATCAAGGTCTGCGTCGGCACCGCCTGCCACGTCAAGGGCGCCGAGGCGGTCTATGAGGCGTTTCGGCGCCACCTTCGGCTTGAAGAGGATGCCGACACGGACGCCGAGCGCACGTTCACCGTTCAGAAGGTCGCCTGCCTCGGTTGCTGCATGCTCGCGCCCGCGGTGCAGATCGACGACGTCACGTACGGGTTCGTCAACCCGCACACGGTGGAGCGGACGATCCGGGATTTCCTCGCGGCGCAGGCCGCGCCGGCCGGCGGGGCGGAGCGGGCCGCGGGCGAGCCGGCGGGCGAAGCGCGCATCTGCCTTTGCACGAGCTGCGTCGCCGGCGGCACGCGCGCCGTGTACGAGGCGCTGAGGGGCGAGGCGGCCGCGCTGAACCTGCCGGTCGGCGTGCGGACGGTCGGCTGCACGGGCCGGTCCTACGAGACGCCCGCGGTCGACATCGCGCTGCACGACGGCCGCCTGTTCCGCTACGGGCTCGTCCGGCCCGAGGCCGTGCGCGCCATCCTGCTGCGGCACTTTCGTCCGGCGGGGATCGCGCGGCGCCTGCGCGGCGCGGTCGGCACGTGGCTGGAGCGGCTGCTGACCGATGACGCGTGGGAGCCGGTCACCCGCTACGAGCGCACCGTCCGCGGCGCGGCGGGCGCCGGCGGCGGCGAGCAGCGCATTGCCACCGAGCGCGCCGGCGAGCTCGACCCGCTGGATGTCGACGCCTACGAGCGCAGCGGCGGTTTTGAGGCCCTGAGGCGCTGCGTGGCTGAGCTGGGCGCCGGGCAGACCGTGCGCGCGGTGACGGACAGCGGCTTGCGGGGGCGCGGGGGCGCCGGCTTTTCCACCGGCCGCAAGTGGCAGGCCGTGCGCGAGGCGGCCGGCGGCCGCAAGGTCGCCATCTGCAACGGCGACGAGGGCGACCCGGGCGCCTTCATGGACCGCATGATCATGGAGTCGTTCCCGTTCCGCGTGATCGAGGGCCTGACGATCGGCGCTTTCGCGGTCGGGGCGCACGAGGGCGTGGTCTACGTGCGGGCCGAGTACCCGATGGCGGTGGCGAACCTGCGGCGCGCGGCGGAGGTGTGCCGCGCGCGCGGCGTCCTCGGCCCGGATATTCTCGGGTCGGGGTTCGCCTTCGACCTGCGGGTCGTAGAGGGGGCGGGGGCGTTTGTCTGCGGCGAGGAAACCGCGCTCATCGCCTCGGTCGAGGGCCGCCGCGGAACGCCGCGGTACCGGCCGCCGTTCCCGGCCGAGGCGGGGCTGAACGGCTGCCCGACGCTGATCAACAACGTCGAGACCCTGGCGTCGGTGCCGTGGATCGTCCGGCACGGCGCGGCGGCGTTCGCCGCCCTGGGCACGCCCACGAGCCCCGGCACCAAGGCGTTTGCGCTGGCCGGCAAGATCGCCCGCGGCGGCCTGATCGAAGTGCCACTGGGCGTGTCCATCCTGGACATCGTCCACGGGATCGGCGGCGGCGTTCCGGGCGGCCGCGCGCTGAAGGCCGTGCAGATCGGTGGGCCGTCGGGCAGCTGCGTGCCCGCGGAGCAATGCAACATCCCCGTCGACTATGAAGCCCTGGCCTCCGTAGGCGGCATCATGGGCTCGGGCGGGCTGGTGGTCCTGGACGACGAGGATTGCATGGTGGACATCGCCCGCTACTTCATGACCTTCACGGCGGAGGAGTCCTGCGGCAAGTGCACCTTCTGCCGCGTGGGCACGCGGCGCATGCTGGAGATCCTCCAGCGGCTGTGCCTGGGCGAGGGCCGCCACGGCGACCCCGAGGAGCTCGAGCACCTGGCCCGAATCGTCCACGAGGGCAGCCTGTGCGGCCTGGGCCGCACCGCACCCAACCCAGTGCTCTCGACGCTGCGCCACTTCCGCAAGGAATACGAGGCGCACGTCGCCGGGGTGTGCCCCGCCGGCAAGTGCAGCGCCCTCGTGCGCTACTTCATCACCGACGAGTGCATCGGCTGCACGCGGTGCGCGCAGCACTGCCCCGTGGACGCGATTGCGTTCACGCCGCACGAGACGCACCGCATCGACAACGAGAAGTGCATCCGCTGCGACACCTGCCGCGTCGTATGCCCGGTCGGCGCCGTGGCCGTGCGCAGCGGGACGGAGATCGTCAAGCGCAGCCGGCCCAAGACGCCCGACGAACTGCGCGGCCCGGCATGCGGGCGCTAAACCGAATGTGAAAGTGGGAGCGGACATGAACTCAAGCAAAACAAGCGTGAGCCGGCCATGAGCGAGGCCACCGTCACACTCACGATCGACGGGCGGAGAACCGAGGCCGTGCGGGGCGAGACCGTGCTGCAGGTCGCGGAGCGGCTGGGCATCGCCATCCCGACGCTGTGCCACAGCGAAACCTGCGGCCCGTACACCTCCTGCATGGTCTGCACGGTCCTCAACCGCCGGACGGGGCGGATGATCCCCTCCTGCAGCGCGCGGGCGGAAGAGGGGCTGGACCTCGATACGTGCGGCGAGGCCGTGCGCGATGCGCGCCGGACCGCGCTGGAGCTGCTCCTCAGCGACCACGCCGGGGACTGCGTCGCGCCGTGCCAGCGCGGCTGCCCGGGACACCTCAACATTCCCTTCCTGCTGCGCGCGATCCTGGACGGGGACCTGGCCCCGGCCCTGGGCGAGGCGCGCCGCGCGGTCGTGCTGCCCTCGGTTCTCGGCCGCATCTGCCCCGCGCCGTGCGAGAAGGTCTGCCGCCGCCGCGAGATCGACGCGCCGGTGGCCATCTGCGAGCTCAAGCGCTACGTGGGAGACACCGAGCTGGAGGACGATACCGGCGCGTCCCTGCCGCCCTGCGCGCCGCCAACGGGAAAGCGCGTAGCGGTGATCGGGGCCGGGCCGGCTGGGCTGGCCGCCGCCGCAACGCTGGCGCAGTTCGGACACGCCTGCACCGTCTACGACACGGACAGCCGCGTGGGCGGCACCCTCAAGAACCTACCGAAGGATCGTTTGCCGCACGACCTCGTCGAGAAGGACTCCGCGTGGATCCGCCGCCTGGGCGTGGACTTCCATCTGGGCCGCCCTGTCGACCGCGCCCTGTTCGCGTCCCTGCGCGATACGCATGACGCCGTCATCCTCGCCACCGGCGGCGACTTCACCGTGGCCCTGGCGGAATTCGAGGGCTTGAGCCGGGGACGTGAGGGAATCTTTACCGAGCCGCGCGTCCACACCACCGGCGTGCCGGGCGTCTTTGCCGCCGGATCGGCCATCGCGCCGTGCCGGATGGCCGTGCAGGCCGTGCGGCAGGGCAAGGAGGCCGCGGCCTGCGCCGATCGCTTCATGGCCGGCCAGCCGGTCGAATCGGCGCCTGCGCGGTTCAATTCGGCCACAGGAAAACTCTTTGCCGAGGATCTTCAGGAGCTGCTCAAGGGCGCCTCTCCCCGCATGCGCGTAGCGCCCGTCGCCGCCGCCCACACCGTCGATGAGGCACACCAGGAAGCGGCGCGCTGCCTGCGCTGCGACTGCCGTCGCGCCGAACGCTGCCGGCTGCGCGACTACGCCGAGGCGTATGACGCGAAGCAGGGCCGCTACCGGGGCAGCCGCCGCCCGCTGCAGCGGGTGATGGACCACCCGCGCGTGGCGTACGAGCCTGGCAAATGCATCGCCTGCGGGCTGTGCGTTCGGACCACGGCCGGCGCCGGCGAACCCTACGGCCTGACCTTCCTTGGACGCGGCTTTGACCTGCGCGTCGGCGCACCGTTCAACGAAAGGCTTACCGTCGCCCTGTCGCACTCCGCCGGGGCCTGCGTGGACGCCTGCCCCACCGGCGCCCTGGCCTGGCGTGACGACGGGAATGAGCCGGCCTGATGGATGAGCCTCATGTCCGCGTGCGGAAGGCGCTCGGAGACATTCCGGCGATGCGACGGAACTGGCGGGCGAAGTAGTTGCTGTCGCCGAACCCGGTTTCCGCGGCGATCTCCTTGACCGACAGATCCGTCCGGCGCAGCAGTGCCTGCGCTTTCCCGATCCGCAGCCGGATCAGATAGTCCACCGGTGGGCGGCCGAGCACGCGCCGGAAAGCCCGCATCAGCGACGTCTGCGACATGTGGGCCACGCCCGTCAGGTCGCGCACGGAGAGCGGTTCGGCGTAGTGGCGCTCCAGATAGCCGAGCACCTCGCTCAACTGCGCCACGGCGTGCGACGGCGCCTCGTCCGCGCGGCCGTGGCCGCGGGACAGGTACGCCATCAGCCGCATGAGGTGCGCCGTGGCCACGAACCGGTACCCCGGGCGGCGGGCGCGCAGCTCCTCCTCGATCTCGCCCACGAGCTGGGTGGCCCGCGCCAGCTCGCCCACGCCCAGGCGCAGCCGGTTGTGGAACCAGCCCTGCGCGCGGTAGCCGGGCTCGACCGTGAACAGCGCGTGGTACCCGGGCAGGCTGCCGAGATCGGCCGCCGGCAGGTCCATGTGGCGCGGATCGAACAGGATGTTGATCAGCGAAAGGCTCTCCGTCTGCGCGTAGCCGTGCGTCGTGTCGCCGAGGATCACGAAGACGTCGCCCGCCTCGATCGGGTAGACCTCGCGGCCGACCTCGTGCTGCGCCCGCCCGCCGAGGATCAGCACGAGCTCGTGAAACTGGTGCGAGTGCTGGCCGCCGGAGGCCACATGCTGCGGCTGGCGCATGATTTCCAGCCGGAACCGCGGATCGGGGAACACGTCCTTCCGATTCAATCGCGGCGCCGGGCGGCGCTGGGGGCGACGAGACATGGAAGGATCGTGCTACTGTGTGGTAGGATTGTCAAGGCGGAGCCCATCGCAATGCGCTATAGTCCCTCCATTCGCGCGGCCGGATCGGACGATCAGGCCCGCGCACAGGAGGCGAGCTATGGCGCTGAAAGTCGGAGTGGTGGGAGCCCGCGGGATTGGCGAGCATCATGCGGCGTGTCACGCGGCGGATCCGCTGGCCCAGCTGGTGGCGGTGTGCGACGTAGTCAAGGAGCGCGCGGAGCCGATCGGCGCCAAGCACGGCGTGAAGGTCTACCGCACGCCGGGCGAGATGCTCGACGCGCACCCGGACCTCGACGTCGTCGACGTGTGCACCGGCGGGTTCGAGAACGGCGGCTGGCACTTCGAGCCGGCGGTCCAGGCGCTCGAGGCCGGCAAGCATGTGCTGGTGGAGAAGCCGATTTCCAATGACATCCACGAGGCGCGCGAGCTGGTCCGCCTGGCGGCCGAGAAGGACCTTTACCTCGGCTGCAACCTCAACCACTACTTCACCGAGCCCGCGCGCCAGGCCCGGGTGTTGATGAACGAAGGCAAGATCGGCGAGCACGTCTACTGCCTGCACCGGATGGGGTTCTTTGGCGGCGAGGCGACGTACAGCGCCCCGGGCGGCGGCGGAAACTTCGACGGCTTTCCGCACGCCCACCTCAAGGCGTTCCTGGCGCACCCGTTCAGCCTCATGCGGCACTTCTGCGGCGACATCACGCACATCCAGGCGTTCCTCGACCGCCCCGGGTGCCGCCGCACGCACAGCGACCTGATGCTGTCGATCGCCAGCATACACGTCCGCTTCGTCAGCGGCGCGGTCGGCTACATGTTCAGCTCCCGCGGCGACACGTCGATGGGCATGGGGGGCTGGTGGAGCTTCGAGCTCGGCGGCACCCGCGGCACATTCTGCATAGAGAACTGCGTCGAGAAGCTGACGTACTACCCCGCGCCCGAACCGGGACAGGGCTTTGGCCTCGGTTTTCACCCCGCGCCGCAGGTGACGAACACGGGCATCACGGACTTCGGCCTCACGTTCCCCGCGCGAATTCACGCGTTCCTGGAGGACGTGACCGCGCAGGTGCCGAAGAACAAACTCCGCGCATCGGGCCGCGACGCGCTGGCCACGCTGGAGTACACCTTTGCGGCGATCGACTCCGGCGAGCAGGGCGGCGCCCTCGTGCGGCCGCATCCGCTGCCGACGCTCAAGCGCGATCTGCGGGACCAGTAGACCGCCCCTGCGGGCGGACGGAAGAACGGTAAGACGGAAGGAAGAGCCCATGAAACTGGGAGCCAATTCGGTTCTGTTCGGCGGGTATGACATGGAGGTGGCGTTCCGCTGCCTGCAGTGGGCCGGATACGACGGCATCGAGATCTCGGCCATCAACGGAATGAGCGAACACCTGGTGCTGGACCGCTGGCAGGAGTGTGCCCCGCGGATCCGCGAGCTCGCGAAGCGCTACGAGCTGGAGCTGCTGGCCATGGAGCAGCCGAGCCAGGACGCGGCGACGATGGAGAAGGCCATGCAGGCGGCCGTCGAGACCGGCATCCCGATCATCAACTGCGGCCCGGGCGGCACCAGCGGGGATGACGCCTCGCTGCAGGCGAGCATCGACCAGCTCGGACGGCTGGCCGACCGCGCCGAGCATTACGGCGTCCTCCTCTGCGTCAAGGCCCACGTCGGCGCGGCGGTCTACAACACGCCGACGACCCTGAAGGTGCTGGAGGCGATCCGCTCTCCGGCGTTCGGCCTGGACATGGACCCCAGCCACATCCACCGCGCGGGCGAAGACCCGGTGGCGGCCCTGGGCGCGGTGGTGTCGCGCATCCGGCACGTGCACATCCGCGACTGCCGCGGGCGGGAGAAGGGCCCCGGCGCGCCGGAGCTGCAGGCCAACGGGCGCGGCGACATCAACCTCGTGGGCTACCTGCGGGTGCTGCACGCGGCCGGCTACGCGGGGCCGGTCGATCTGGAGGTCATCGGCGCGAAGGACTACCCGCAGGACCGGTGCGCGGTGATTGCCGCCGAGGCGCGCGGGCACATGCAGGCCTGCCTGCAGGCGTGCGGAGCGCGCTAGTCAGCGTCTCTCAGGCGAATACGTAAACAGCGCACAATTCTCGAAAGGAACCCGACCATGGCCAAACGTAAGCCCAACATCCTGCTGATCGGCGTCGACTCGCTGCTCTCCACCCACATGAGCTGCTACGGCTACCCGAAGCTGACCACGCCGCACATCGACCGCTTCGCGCGTGGCGCCACGCTGTTCGAGCGGACGTTCTCCGCGAACGTGCCGACCACCCCCGGGTATGCCTGCATGCTGACCGGCATGGACATCTTCTCCACGAACTGCGTGGCCCTGGGCCACCAGGGGCCGCTCGCCGAGGGCGTGCGCATGCTGCCCGAGATCCTCGAGGGCGAGGGCTACGAGACGGTCTCGGTCGGCTTCCGTGGCAACCCCGCCGCGCGCGGCTTCCAGAAGTACATCGACTTCTCCGGCTGGGGCGACCTGTCCAACGTCTGCCTGCGCAAGGCCGAGAACCTCAACGACGTCACCCTCCCGGAGCTGGACCGGCTGGCCGCGGGCGACAAGCCGTTCTTCCTCTTCCTGCGGCACATGGATCCGCATTCGCCGTACATGCCGCCGCCGCCGTTCAACCGGATGTTCTACCAGGGCAACGAGAGCGCCCCGGCGAACGCCTCGATGAAGCCGGTTTTCGACTTCAAGCCCTTCTGCGACTACTTCCTGTCGTGGCTGCCGGCGAACGTGACGGACAAGGACTTCGTCATCGCGCA
>CAZJBP010000103.1:0-13685 GCA_964544115.1 uncultured Victivallales bacterium
GTGTGTCATTTGCTCGTAACATCAACTGCACGGACAATCCGCGCCCGCCCGCACCAGATCTTGCCGGCCGCGGTGCTCATGAACGCAGCGCTCGGCGCAATCCCGACTCTTCCCAGGTCCAGCCGGTCGGCGTCCCAGCAGGTTCCGATGGTCGGGTCGTCTGAGGTCAGTCCTGACGTATGATGCTCAATGGCATACAGAAGAAGTTCTGCGCGCCGCGCATCGAGGCTGAGCTGCGCCCCCAGGAGGCTGCGCACAAGCGCGGCGGCACGCGGACCGTGATCGAGGTCGGAGCCATCATCGGCCCTGCAGCAGTCATGAAATACGGCGAACAGGCGTCCGACACCCATATCGGCGCCGGCGTCCGGCGCAATGAGGAGGACCGAATCCTCGACCCTCCGCCAGTGAGCCGGTCCATGCACGGAGCCGGAACCACAGCGAAAGCGGGACGCGGCGAACGCGCGCCATTGGCTGAATGTTGAATCGTTCAACGCCCTATTCGGCCTTCCGGAACCCCAGCCAATCCAGCCTGAGAAGCTCGCCCCCGGCGCCCCTGAAAACGAGACACACGTTGAGCCGGCCGGGATGGTTCTTCAACGTGCATCCCACAGTCTTGTAGACGGTCCAACCGCCGGTGCAGGGAACCTGGCACATGCCCAGCAGTTCACCCTCAGCGCTGTTCGACCGGACCTCGATCAACCCGCCGCCCGGATGACCCGACGAGACCCGGAAAGAGAGGTCCGCGTCCGGACCGACATTCATCACGTTGGGGTAGACCAGAACACTCCCGTCCCAGAGGTCCCGCATCTCGAACCCGCCCGACGGGCACTCGCGCTTGGTCGCGCCGCCGGCCTTGAAGTAGTTCTCCGCCTGCAGGGGGAACTGACGGGCGTCATACTGCCCCACTCCCGTCCGGTCGATGTAGATCGGGTCAATGTCCCCGTTGTCCCGGTAATGCACATAGGCGATCACCGAATTGCGAAAACAATGCGTGCTGCCGGGGAAACTCTGATCGTTGCAGATGAAGTACGATTGGTTGTGCAGGTCAAAGAAGGAGCCGTGCCGGTCCATGACCAGAGCCTGCTGAAACTCCTTCGCAACGCGCTCCTCGATCACGATGGACGCCTTGTAGGTGTAGGGCCCATAGACGTTGTCGGACACCGCGTAGAAGCAGCCCCACGACAGGTAGTACGTGCCGCCGCGCTTGTGAAGAAACGGCTTGTCGTCCATCTTGCCAAGACCGTACGGCCCCATCTTCTTGTCGAAGTCGATGTGCCTGGGTGTCTCCGCCAGGGAGATCATGTCCTCGTTCAGACGGGCAATGTAGAATTCCCAGGTCCCGAAGACGATGTAAGCCGTGCCGTCGTCATCGACAAGGATCCCTGGATCCCTGGCCTCAGTGGGCGTCGATCCCTCCGCGATGAGAGGCTTCTTCAGCGGGTCCTTCCAGGGCCCCGTCGGCGAGTCGCTCACCACCACCCCGATCTCAAATGGGCCCCGCGAGAAATAGAAGTAGTATTTTCCATTCCGGCTGATCGCGTCCGTTGCCCAGCAGGCTCCGCAAGGCTGGCCGAAGTAGGTCTCCTCCGGCTTCAACGTGCATTCGTGATTCCATTTCAGCAGATCGCTTGACGACCACACCCACCAGTCGTCCATGCGAAAGCCCTGATTCTCGAAGGAGTAGTCATGTGTCGCGTAAAGGTAGACCTTGTCCCCGTAGACGCGCACCTGAGGATCACAGACGCCCTGCCCCGCCAGGATGGGATTACCCTCCACCGGACGATGCCCGGCGGATTCGCCTTCAACCACGTGCCGATCATGCGCTTTCATGCGGCGGAAACTACCCACGGGCACTTGCGAAGGCAAGGGGAAAGCCGCCTTACAGCCCCACCTTGTCGGCGTAGGGGACGTCTATGCGGTAGTCGGCGGCCGTCTTGGCCGTCTCGCCGAGCAGGGCCGTGTTCGCGGTGCGCGCATACTCGCCGAGGAGATGGTAGACCTTCTGGCGCGCCCATTGTTCACGAATGTCGCTGTCCGAAGAGCGCTCGGCAAACTGCATGCTCAGGTCGAAAATCATGTCGTTCCGCGTCGGGCCCGCCTGCCCGACGGCCTGGAAGATCAGCCGGTCCTGCCCGCGGGGGAAGCGGCCGTAGAGCCGGATGGGCCGGTCCACGTAGAGATTGCTCGTCAGAACGGGGTACACCTCAAAGGCGGACCGGTCCGCCATGCGGAACCGCACGTCCGCCAGCACGGGCTGCGAAGCCTCGCCGATGACGCGCTCCATCGCATCAGGGATATCCCACCGCCCGCGCGTGACGACCTGCACATCGCCCCGGTTGCAGTAGCTCAGCAGATCGAGCAGGAACCGGTTGGCCGTGCTGACCGTGCCCAGCGTGTAGACCGACATCGCCCCCTCGTTCTCGCGGGTGAAGCGCCCGATGATGTCGGTGCTGTCGGTCCGGCCCGTGGTCGACCGTCCGTCGGTCACCAGAAGGACCACCATCGGCCGCCCGGGCGTGCTCTTCAGCCTGCGGAGGGCCTGCAGCGAGGCCAGGATGTCCGTGTTGCCGGCCGAAGCCAGCGCGGCGGAGAACCCCTTGGCCTGCTCGATCGCCTCGGGCGTTCTGGGCTGCCAGTCCGGAAAGCAGAAGGTCGCGGCTTCCTGGAAGCTGACGACGTTGAAGCGGTCCTTCTCGCCCACCCTATCCAGGCAGCGGGCGAGTCCCAGGCGGCAGAAGTAGAGCCGCTGCTCGGTCATGCTGTTGGAGCTGTCCTGAACCAGCACCACGTCCTTGGGAATCACGGGCAGCGCATCGCTGCGCGCCGGGCTGATCTCCATCCGGAAGTAGCTGTACGAGCGGTCCAGCAGGGATGAGTAGACCTCCACGCGAGCCTTCAGAAACTCCTCGATCGGCCGCACCGGCGTGATGTCCAGCCCCACTTCCTCAAACAGGTCCTTCCCGGCCGTGCCCGGCGTCGGCACCGGCACCGGCGCAAGCGGCCCGCCGCTGCCCGTCCCCGATCCAAAGCGCACGGCCGGCGGAACGAACAGCATCCCCGCGGCCGTGACGCCGCCGGTCGCCGCCGCCGCCCCGTGAGACGCCCCCGCCCCCAGCGGCTCGGCCAGCGCGTCCAACTGCAGTTGCATCGGCACGGCGATATCCGGCGCGCCAGCCACGCGCTGAATCTGCGGAATCAGCCGGCGCTCCAGCTTCGGCACCTCGTCGCGCGCCACGCGCCGCTCGATCGCCACGATCTCCTGCCGAAGCTCCCAGGGGCGCATCCGCGGGAACTCCGCCGGCTCCACCGTGCTCCCGGATTCGCCGGTCAGCGCATTCTCGGGCAGCGGCGCCGGTTCAATCGCCACGCTGTTCGGCCCCAGGGCCAGTTCAGGTGCGGCGGCAGCCAGGTCCTGAAGCCCGCCGAGGCTCTGGCTCCACGTGCCCGCTCCCTCGCCCGGGCCGCCCGACTCGCCCACGGGTTCGGACGCAGTAGCCTCGGCCTGAACCCGCTCCAGCCGGATCGGGCCGGCGTGTTGAACCGGCTCGCGCTCAGTGTTCCGCAGCGGCCACTCCCAGTTCAGAACCGACACGAGGTAGATCACCACCAGGTGCACCGCCGTCGAAACGATGGCGGCCGCCGCCACCGCGACGGCGTGCCGCTCGCGCCGATCGCGCGCCCCCCACTCTATGTCGTACGCGTTCATGGCGGCGCGTTTGTCACCGAGCCCACGGAGGGCGGCGGAGCCTTGGCGTAGGAGCTGTCCGGGTATCGCTCGCGCAGTTCGCCGAGGGCCTTGGCGGCCGCGTCGGGCTGTCCCGCCGCGCGAAACGCCTCGGACGCCAGCCACAGCGATTCCGGAACCAGTTGATCATCGTCGAACAGAACGGCCACGCTCATGAAATAGCGCGCCGCCGCGGAGGGGTTGCGGGTGGCGTTGGCCGTGCGGCCGAGGCCGGCATAGGCCTTGGCCCGCACGGGCAGCAGGCGGTCGGTGTTCGCCATGGCCGCCGACCGCTCGAAGCACGACTGGGCTTCGGCGGTGTTGCCGGCGGCGAGGGCGAGTTCGCCCAGGTGCAGTGCCGCCTCGGCCGCGTCCGGGCTCTTGACGTCAATGGCCAGCGCCTTCCGGAACGCCTCCGCGGCGGCGTCCTTGCGATCCATGGCCATGGCCGCACGCCCCTTGAGCACCCAGCCGGCCTGCGCGCAGAGCTGGGTGTCGCCGCCCGTCTGCTGCTGCAGCAATTCGGCGGTTTCCAGAACGTTGGTATACTGACCCCGCTCCAGCTGCCGCTCCGCCAGCCAGCGCGACAGCGCCGGCGTGAACTTCCCGCGGACCGGCGTGCGAACGAGGGGCGTCAACAGGTCCGCGGCCTCCCCGGCCCGCCCGAGATCCTGCAATAGCAGCGCCAGGCCGAATTCCACCTCGCGCTGCAATTCCGGGCGCGGCGACGCCTTCCGGGCCAACTGGAGCTCGCTCAACGCATCCTCCCTCCGCCCCGCCTCGCGCAGCAGCATTCCGCGCCAATAGTGGGCATCCGCCGCAAAGCGTCCCTGCGGGTAGCGCTCGGCCAGCCTGCGAAATGTCTCCGTGGCGTCGGCGGAGCGCTCCAGCCGGGTCTCGCTCACCCCCTTCTGGTACAGCGCCTCCTCGGCCAGGCCGTGCTGGGGATAGCGGTCGACCAGCGCGCCCCAGTCGCGGGCCGCATCACCGTGCTGCCCCGCCTTGTCGAAGCAGAAGGCGGAGGCAAACAGGGCCTGGGGCGCCACATCCGAGTTCGGGGCGTCCGTGGCGGCCTTCGTGAAGGCCCGGGCGGCCTCGAGGAACTCGCCCTTGGCCTGCAGCAGGTGCCCCAGCCGGTAGGACGCATCGGCCGCCAGGGGGCTGTCGGGGAACTTGCGCGTGATCAGCCGGTAGTACTGGATGGCGTCGTCCTGCCGGTCCATGGCCGCGTAGGATTCGGCCATCACCCAATAGACGTCGCGCACGAGGCGGTCCGTCTCGGGCACCTGCCGGGCCGCGGCCACAGCCTCCTCGAAGCGTCCGGCCCGGTACAGCACCAGCGCCAGCTCGTACCGCGCGCCGGACACGTACTCCGATTGCGGATACGCCTCGATCAGCCGGCCATACGTGGCGATGGCGGCCTCGTGGCGGGCCAGCTGGCGCTCGCAGTTGGCCTGCAGGTAGAGCCATTCCGCGGCCACGGCCGTGTTGGTGGCGCCCGCGGCCGCGTTGGTCGGCGCCGCGTACCGCAGCGCGTCTGCGTAGCGCCCGGCGTAGTGCGCGGCCCACGCGGCCTTGAGGGGCGCCTCCGCTGCGCGCGCGTCACCTGGATACGCGCGGATCAGCTTGCCGAAGGACTCGGCGGCCGGCTCATACTTCTTCTGTTCAAACTGGATCTCGCCCATCTGGAACAGCGCCTCGGCCGCGACGCGATCGGTCCCCGGCTTGGCGGCGGCCCGGGCGTAGAACTCGAGCGCCCGGTCCGGCTGCTTCAGCCCGCCGCCGTACAGCGCGCCCAGCTTGAGCTGCGCGTAGGGGGCGAACTCGCCGTCAGGGTACTCGGCCAGCATGCGCTCCCACGTGCCGCGCGCCTCATCGGACAGCGCCTTGCGCTCCTGCGCCTCGCCGAGAAAGTACAGGCAGGCGGAGGCCACGTCCGCCGGCGGCTTGCCGTCCAGCGCGGCGCGGAACAGCCCGATGGCCTCATCCACCTGCCCGCCGTCAAGAAACAGCTGCGCCCGGCGGTAGGCCGCCCGGTGCCGGTAGTCGCTCTGAGGAAACTCGCTGGCCACACGGCGGTAATCGCTGTCGGCATTGACGCGGTCGCCGAGGTGGCGATGGCACTCGCCCCGGCGGAAATACACCTGGTCCGCAGTCTGCTGGACCGCATTGCTGGCCAGCAGCGCGTTGTATTCCTGGATCGCCAGCGCGTACAGGCCGCGCGCGTACAGGCCGTCGGCGAATTGCAGCCGCTCGTCGGCCTCCATCGCGCCGGCGAAGGACGTCCACAGCGCCGCCGCCAGAGCCAGCAGGATGGTCCTGCGCACGCTCATTTGGTTTCCGATACCGCCGTGGCGAACGACACGTTCCAGATGTCCACCCGGCGGCACAGGTCGAGCACGCGAATAATATGCTCGTACGCGGTCGCCTTGTCGGCCCGGATCAGCACCGGCTGCCCCGGAAAGAGGCCCACGACGCGGACCAGCAGCGCCTCGAGGCTCTCCCCGTCCAGTGTCTGCTGGTTGACCACGGTCGTGCCGTCGCGGGTCACGTTGACGATGATCTCGCCCGGCAGGCGGTCGGGCAGCTGCGCGGTTTGAGCGGTGGGCAGCTGAACGTCGATGGAGGTCTCCCACTGCGAGAAGATCTGGCTCGTCACGAAGAAACACAGCAGCAGGAAGACCACGTCGATCATCGGCGTGATCTGGAACGACGGCAACTCCTGCCGGTAACGCCCCCGGAAGTTCATGGCTCCCTCTTGCTCAGCAGCGCCGTGAGCACCTCTGTCGACGCGGCTTCGAGGTGGGACACCACGCCAGCCGCCCGACGGCGGAAGAACGCGTAAAACGCCATGGCCGGGATGCCGACGATCAGGCCGAACGCCGTCGTGATCAGCGCCTGCGACACGCCCGCGGCCAGCACGATTGGCTTGGCGCGCGCGATGTCCAACGCCACAGCGCTGAAGGCATTCAGCATGCCGAACACCGTGCCCAGCAGGCCGACCATCGGGGCGATCACCGCCACGTCCAACAGGTACTGCGTCTGCCCCTGGATCGCCTCGGACTGGCGGCTGCCCTCGTCCTGGACGAACTCCTTGAGGAGCTGCGGCTCCAGGTGCGGCACGTTCCGCACGTGATCCAGCGCCGCCATCACCACGTGCGACAGAGGCGAGGGCTTGTACTCGCAGGCGCGCCGCACGTCATCCAGAGCGCCAAGGCGCGTCTTCTCCATGACTTCACGGTACAGCGGCCGCGGCACCACCACCGACGGACGCAGGACAATGCCAAAATAGACCACAAACCCGACCGTCAGCAGCGAGAGCCCACCCAGCACGTACATCAGGCTGCCGCCGGCTTCGACGATCTCCCAAAACGACATGCGCTGCGGCCCCACATTCTGGGCCGTCGCGGCGACCGAAGCGGGAGCCCCCGCTGTCAGGGGTGCCGGGGACGGCGCCTGTGCCGCGGCCAGCCCCGCGAGCCCGATCGCCAGGCAGGCCCACACGATTCCTGTTCGCATCCGCCATCGTCTCATGATCACCACTCCGTTCGTCGTTCGCGTCCGCACACTGATCTATCCTCAACGTCTTCCGGGCATCGCCCCCTCACCCTGGCCGGGGATACGCTTCCCCCAGCAGGGCGGAAATCGCCTTGTGAAACGCGCGGGACTCCGCCTCCGACCGGCGACGCTCAGCACGGCTGCGCGCGCGCAGGGCCCCGAGGTCCGGATCGGCGGGTCCACCCGGCGCAAAGCGGACCATCGCCGCCCGCAGATCGCGACGCTGCGACCCCGCCCCATCGCGCTTGACCGCGTCGTAGGCGGCCCGGAACGGCATTCCGCCGGCCACCAGCTCCAGCGCCCGGTCTGTGGCGAAGACGCCGTCCGTAAAGCCGGCCGCCAGCGCCGCCTCGTTCACGCGCAATTCCCGCATCAGCGGAGCCACCACGCCCAGGCAGTCGGCGACCGTGGCCAGCCCCTCGAGATACGGCTCCTTGGTCTCCTGCATGTCGCGGTTGTAGCCGCTCGGCAACTTGCAGGCGACGGCCGCCACCCCGGCCACGTGACCCAGGAAACGCGCGGCCTTGGCGCGCACCAGCTCCATGACATCCGGGTTGTTCTTCTGCGGCATGATGCTGCTGCCGGTGCCGAACTCACGCGGCAGGCTGAAGTAGCCGAACTCGGGCATGGCAAACAGCACCACGTCCTCGGCCAGCCGCGAGAGGCTCAGCATGACCTGATGCAAGGCGGACAGGACCGCGCTCTCGAGCTTGCCGCGGGCATTGCCGGCGTAGACCACGTTGCGGATGTGGTCGCGAAACCCCAGCAGGCGAGCCGTGAGGGCGCGGTCGACGGGAAACGGAACCCCGTAGCCCGCGGCCGACCCCAGCGGCGAGCGGTCGCACATGTCGTACGCCGCGCGCAGCAGCCCCACGTCGTCGAGCAGGCTCTCCGCGTGCGCCGAGGCCCACACGCCGACGCTGCTCGGCATCGCCGGCTGCAGGTGCGTGCGGCCGACCATGGGAACGCGCGCATGGCGACGGCCCAGTTCGATCAGCACATCGGCCAGATCCAGCGCCGCCACGGTGATCTCCAGCAGCCGCGTCTTGCCATAGAGCCGCAGGTCCACCGCCACCTGGTCGTTGCGGCTGCGCGCGGTGTGCACGCGGCGTCCGAGGTCGCCCAGCGCCTGCGTCAGCGTGCGCTCGACGGCGAGATGCACGTCCTGGTCCTCGGGACGGATCGCAAACTCGCCCGCGTGCGCGGCGCGGATGATCTTCACCAGCTCGCCCACGACCCGGTCGCGCTGGCGGGACGTGAACAGCGGCGGCTCGACCGGGGCCCGCGACAGCATCGTCACGTGCGCCGCCGTCCCGATGCAGTCAACCTCGACCAGGCGCAGGTCCAGCACGGTATCTTTGCCGGCGGTGAACGCGAGCACTCGCGGGTCGATCTCGCCGACAATTGTCTTACGGCTCTTCTTTTTCAAGGCGTTCCTTCCCCCGGGTTTTCACTCCCGGGCGGCGTCCCTATTCCGGGCAGCTCCTTCTCGGCCGCAACCGCCGCGTCCAGAAGGCGCTTCAGCTTGCGCTCGGACTTGCCGCCCCGGATCCCCGTCAGCAGCGCACAGTAGGCATCGGCCACTCGCACCATCTCGCCGCCCCGGCCCGCGGTCGCCACGCGAAGGGCGTTGCTCTTGCGGATGCAGAACTCGGAAACCCACGCCTGCTCCCGCATGTCGATCAGCTCCGGCCAGCCGACGGTGCGATAAGGTTCCGCCGACTGCGGCATACCACAGAGGCCGGGGTAAAGCAACAGCGCCGCACGGAGCCGCCCGACTGATTCCGCCGTGCTCTGTCCCGGCCGCGACACCACGTGAGCCTCGCGCAGAACACGACGGTCCCAGGCCTCCTCGAGGCCGACCGGCGTGAACGTCCCGGCCAGCGCGGAGCCCAGGTCGGCCGCGTTCGTCGAGGCTCCCGACGCCGTCGCCAGAAGCCGGGAGAAGGCATCGCCGCGCCCCCGGCCCGCTGTGACCCAGGCGACGACGAACCCGCACCGGGCGCGATCGAGTCGCCCGGTGGGTACGGCGGAGCCGCCCGCCCCCATGCGTTCGAGGAAGACGGCCAGCGTGTCCAGCCGGCCCTGCTCCCACGCGTCGAGCACCGTCCGACCGTCTTCCGCGCGCTGGGGGGCAGACACGTTGCGGGCCACGCCGCACACGATCCATCCCGGCGGCTCCGGTGCCGCCTCGGGAGCTGCGCCGGCCGATGCGGCGCGCAGGAGCGTCGCGGACAGAAGACATCCGCACACGGCTTCGCGTGCGCGCTCGGCGGGCATCCGGACGATATCGTTGAACACCAGACGCGCCCCCGGTTCCACTGTCGAGACGGCGCCTTCCGACGCCGCCCCCCCGCCCGCCTGAGCGCGCAACTCGAGAGTCAGCGGCCGGTCGCGTTCGTAGGGACAGGGCAGCCCCGTGACTGCGCCCACCCGGGCGATCAGATCCTCAGCCCACTGGCTGACCTGCAGGTTTTCAATCGGGGTGCGGCCGATGACCACGACCCGGCCCGAAGGGCTCGTGGATACCCGGAGCCCGCCAAGGAGTTCCGGGAACGTCAGGGGTGCGGCGGCCTCGGGCGAGGCGGGGGCGCTGACGGTGTCAGCCCGTGCCGCAGTGCAGAGCGTATCCAGCAGGAGACCGGCTGCCGCAGTAAACGCGAGCACCCGGCGCGAGACCAGGCACCCGTCGGTACGGCGGCAACCCGGACCGACCGGCTCAGCCACCGGCCGTGAGGATGAGCTTCCCCTCCTCAACGCGCATCTCCGAAACCTGCCCCAGGATTCTTTCCTCACGCCCCCCCTTCAGCAGGCCAAGGAAGGGTGCCACGGCGACGGACCTCAGGGGCCCCACCGCGCGCAGGTGTCCGATCGAGGCGCGGGCAATGCCCACCTGCCTGCCAATCGGCACGCAGACCACCTCGTACGAGATCTTCGGCTCCAGGCGAATCGAGCCCAGCGTGATCGGCGGCATCAGCGGCTTGACCATCCGCGCGACCATCGCTCCGGGCATGCAGCGGACCGAAAGACTGCTGACGGGGGTCTTCTTGATGCGGCTGTATTGCAGGTAGCCGTTGATATCCTTCTCGCTGATCTCCAGCGATACCGCCCGCCCGGGGGCAATCGTGGTCAGCACGCCCAGCTGCCGGGTCACGCCGCTGGTGCCCGACGCCACGCCCGGCTGGCCGATCGGCGACAGGGACGGCCAGAACGCAGAGGCGATGAGCAGCACCGGGATGAGCAGCAGCAGCGAGGCGAAGTCACGCGCGTGCGCGACGAAGAAATTGACCTGCTGCTGCTCGGTCACTGTCGCGCTTGTCATGTGGGACAGGTCCAGCTTCGAGCCGCAGGACACGCAAAAGACCCGTCCCAGGGGATTGTCGTTGCCACACTTGTTGCAGGTCATCATGGGCGAATCTCCAGGCAGGGCTCCCCCGACGGGGTCACGCCGAAGCCGTTTCCTTCTTGGCCGGCGCACTGCCGCTCGTCGAAGGGGGCGGCGCCGATACCGCCCCGGCTGAGCCCGTATCCGACTTCTTGCCTTGCTTGTAACTGTCGCTGCGGTAGTCCGTGATATAGAACCCGCTGCCTTTGAAGATCAGTCCCGCTCCGGTCCCGATCAGCCGTTTGACCTTGAGCTTGCGACACTTCGGACACTTGCGGATTGGTGCCTCGGTCATGCTCTGGAAATGCTCGAACACCAGCCCGCATGCACCGCATTCGTACTCATATGTCGGCATCCTGCCCCTCCATCACACCGCGCAGCGCGTCCCGCGGACGACGTCCACGGGTCAATTCGGCATACTAGCCCGCGCAATCGGGTCTTGTCAAACACTCGACCCCTCAATTACGCGCCCCCTTTTGCCCCTCAAGCGTGCACTCGAGCAGCCGCAGCGCGGCGCGCTTGTTGGGGATGCGGCCGCGGACGGCCGAATCGAGGTCGGTCATCGCCGAGGCCGGCAGGGCCGACCCCACGCACGAGGGGCAGCCGTCCTCGCACGCACAGTTGCGGATGACCTCGCCCAGGGTCTCCAGAATGCGGTCAAACGCCTCGTGGCACCTCCGCGCGTACCCCATCCCGCCGGGATAGCGGTCGTGCAGAAACAGCGTGTCGCGCCCGAGGTTCTTCACATCGGTGACCACGCCGATGTCCTGCGTGTCGCACATCACGAACAGCGGCGCCACCTCGACCAGGACGTTGGCGATCCCGATCAGCGCCTCGCCCACGATCAGCCGCTCGGCCATCAGCGTCCGCACCGCCGCCTCGGTGGGCGCAAACCAGACCGCCACGGTCTCGAGCTGCTGCGGCGGCAGGTCCAGCTTCTCGAACCCCAGGCTATCGCGCGAGTGGAAGCGGATCTTCTTGAACATCGGGATCGTCGTCGTCACCGTCACGTCCCCGAACCCCAGCAGGCCGGTCGGGCGCGCCTCCTCGGACTCCTTCTCGTCGATGCGGATCTCGGACACCTGGACCGACTGCGTGTAGTAGTCCAGCTCCCGCTTCTCCACGAAGGCGATCTTCTGCTCGATGTCCAGCCGCTTCACAAAATGCGTCTCCGCCCCGTGCAGGTAGACGGCGTGGTCGTGGAGCTGCGCGAAGGCGGAGATCTCGTCCAGCGTCCCGATGACCCGCTCCCGGTCGGCCTCGTCCTGGATGGTATAGACCGGGCCGGCGATGTTCCGCAGGTTGACGCCCGCCGCGGGAAACTCCGTGCTGGCCCAGTACCAGGACGCGTCGATGTGGCGGACGGACTGCCCCTCTTCGAGCAGCTCGAGAATGTCGCCCGCGTACGGTCCCATGCCCTCGACGTCCTCCGGCACCAGGGGCAGCTCGTTAGCGGCGCACTTGAGGTGGCCGACCACGATGTGCGGGTTGTCGGGGTCGATCACGGCCTCTTCGGGCGACTGGCCGAACAGGTAGTCGCTGTGCGCCATCAGGTACTGGTCCATCGGCGCGTTCTGCCCGACAAGGAACACGACGGCGTCGTCGAGCTCGCGGCCCGCCCGCCCGGATTGCTGCCAGAGGCTGGCGATGCTGCCGGGGTAGCCGACGAGGATGCACGCGTCGAGCGTTCCGATGTCGATGCCCAGCTCCAGCGCGTTGGTGCTGGCCACTCCGAGCAGCTCGCCCGCCGCCAGGCGGCGCTCGATCTCGCGCCGCTCCTCGGGCAGATAGCCGCCGCGGTAGGCGTGGACGGCGTCATCCAGTCGCGGCGAGCGGCGGCGCAGCCGCTCCCGCGCATCCCGGAAGATCAGCTCCGCGGACAGGCGGGTGCGGACGAAGGCGATGGTCTGCACGCCGTCGCCCACCAGCGCGGTCAGCAGCTCGACGGCCTCGCGCAGCGAACTGCGCCGGTCGCCGCCGACGCGCCACTGGCCGGGGCTCGCGGCGCCGGTGGCGGCGCGCTCGATCAGCGGCGGGTTCCAGAAGACGAACTGCTTCGGGCCGCGCGGCGACCCGTCGCGCGTGACCGGCACCATCTCGGCGCCGGTGATGTGCTCGGCATGCTCCTTGGGGTTGGCGATGGTGGCCGACGAGCAGATGAACTGCGGGTTGGCGCCGTAGTGCCGGCAGATCCGCCGCAGCCGGCGCAGCACGTTGGCCAGATGCGAGCCGAACACGCCGCGGTAGGCGTGCACCTCGTCGATCACCACGTACCGGAGGTGGGAGAAGAAGCGGTTCCAGCGCGCGTGGTGCGGCAGGATGCCCTGGTGCAGCATGTCCGGGTTGGTGAGGATGACGCTGCCGCCGTCGCGCAGCTTGCGCCGCAGGTTCTGCGGCGTGTCACCGTCGTAGGCGCCGCACATGAACTCGAGGCCCAGATCCTTGTGCTGCAGCGCGGACAGGCCGCGCATCTGGTCCTGTGCCAGCGCCTTGGTCGGGTAGATGAACAGCATGGTCGCCTGCGGGTCGTCCTGCAGCGTCTCGATGACGGGGATCGTGTAGCACAGGGTCTTGCCGCTGGCCGTGCCGGTCACGACGACAATGTTGCGGCCCGCGCGCACCTGCTCGACCGCCTCGGCCTGATGGGCATAGAGCTTGTTGATGCCCAGCCGGCCCAGCGCCACCGCCGTGGCTTCCTTCAGCCCGCCGGGGACATCCCGAAAAACGGCCGGACGCGCCGGCAGCTCGCGCACGTGCACGATCTGGTCGCGGAAGAACGACTGCCGCCTCAGCCGCGCAATCAGGTCGGTGGCATTCAGCCGCGTGGTCCTGGACATCTTTGGGCTCGTGGCCATCGCCGCTTACTATGCTGGGGTTTCCCCGCGGTATCAAACCGATTCCCCCCGCGGCAGCCAGGACAATAAATGTTCCGGCCGGAACATTTATTGTCCTGGGAATCCGGGGGGCGCATCTGCGGTCCATTGACCTCCATTAGGCTGCTTGGGCCTGCCAGAGGGA
>CAZJBP010000104.1:0-13643 GCA_964544115.1 uncultured Victivallales bacterium
ATCTTGCGCGCCCGGTTTCGAGCGGCGGTTCCGCCGCAACCCGATCCTCGCCACGCTCGCCACCGCCCCGGCCCTTCGGGCGGGGCGGTAAAGGGAGGGCGTGCCCGCTTGCTTTGGCCCACCTCCCACAGTCTTTCGCGCCTGGGGTTGTGTGGATATAGGCGTGCGACCATCCGGCGCGCACCGAAACGGAGATGCGCCCCGCGCCGTCGCGATCAATGGCAGAACCAGTCGTCCCCCGGGGCCTGATCTGGCGAAGCAGGGCGTTCACTCGGCACGGCGTTCGCCACGTGTGAATTGCTTTTGTCTAGCATCACACCTTTAAAGGTGTGATGCTGCCGCTGTCATGGCGAGGACTCTTGAGCCCACGATGTGGCGAACGTGCCGGATTCTCACGCATCCTGTGCGCCTGAGGATGCTCGCCATGCTCTTGGCAGAGGGCGAATGCTGCGTGTCCGCTATGGCCGCATCGTTACGCATACCCGATTCGACGGCAACCCAACACCTTCGCCTCCTTCAATCTCGAGGTCTCATACGCGGCCGGCGGAGCAGTCGCTGGGTGCGTTACACCCCGAAACCTGATGTGTCCGTCGGGCATGCCCGTGACATGCTAGACGCCGTAGGGGCCGCTCTGGCGCGGCAAGAGACTTTCGAATCTATAAGGCAGGCATTGACCGCGTTTACGCACCCCCGCCGCATAGCCATCGTTCGTGCGCTTCGTTCCTGTGCGAAGGATGCGGCTTCGCTTCGCCATGAGTGCGGCATGTCCGATCCCGCGCTGGACCGGCACCTTCGGAAGCTTCGCCAACGCGGATTGGTTGAGCATGCGGATGACGGTTGGCGGCTGTCTCGGACCGATAACCTTCTCGCCCTGGACCTCCTCCTGATTGCCGCCGGCCCCCTCACACCTTTAAAGGTGTGAGGGCGTAGTGCGGTGGCCCGGAGAGGGCGCGAACAGCGGGCTGGGTGGTGAGTGGCTTCTTGTTGCCGCAGTGGATGCGAGGTGTGTCGGCGTGGATTTCAGAACAGCAGCGCCAGCACGCGGTACAGTTCCGAGGCGCCCCATGCCTGGGCTCCGCAGCCGCGGGCGGCATGCGGGAAATCGCCGTCAACGATCTCGGGCACCTGCCCGATGCAGTCGCGCTCAATCAGTTCCACGGCCCCGGACAGCGCCGACAGTGCGGCCGGCCGGATGGGGTCGCCATAGGCCAGGTACAGCGCCTCGGCGTATGACGGGAACAGCCACGTCCACGCGGTCCCGTTGTGATAGGCGGGCTTGCGGGATGTGTCCTCGTCGCCCGCGTAGCGCCCCTGGTAGGGCCGGTGCGGGTCGTTGAGGAGATGCCCCTGATGCCATACGGGCAGAGCATGGGTTACGGCCCGGTCAGCCAGGCTGCGGATGGCTCCCGGCACCAGCAACTCCTCGCAGGATCGGACGATGCGCGCCGCCACCGCGCGGTCCTGCACGGCCCCCAGCGTGACGGCCAGCAGCTGGTTGGGGCGCAGGTGATCGTCGGCCGCGGCCTGCGCCGCCGGCTGGCCCGGGACGGCGTGCAGGCAGTCGGCCAGGTGATCCGCGCCGTCGCGCACGTAGTATTTCAGGATGGAGTCCTGCACCCTCCCGGCCAGCGGGATCCACGGAGACGTGGGCCCGCCCACGCGCGCCAGGAATGAGAGGGCCGCATACCACAAGGCCTGGATCTCGATGGGGTAGCCCTGGCGCGGGGTGCCGGCCGGGTGGTTCGTGTCCATCCAGGTGAAGTGCGACGGGCTGAAGACCAGGCCGCTCTCGGGGTCCATTCGCACCCCGTTCGGCGTACCCCGGCCGTAGCCCGCGGCGATGGACTCCATGACCTCAAGCAGCGTCCGCGTTCCGCACGGCAGCCTCAGCACGTCATCGCTGCCCTCGGCTGCAGCCAGATCCCGCGCCGCAACGACATACCACAGCGGGGCGTCCGAGGTGTCCCGGTTGGCGTCGTTCTCTCCCGCCAGCAGGTTGGGCAGCGTGCCGTCCCGCTCCATGGCCCCGAAGGCGGACAGGATGTCGCGGGCCTCGCGGGTTGCGCCCGCCGCGATAATCCCCCTCAAGGCGATCAGCGTGTCGCGCCCCCAGTCCAGGAACCACGGGTAGCCGGCAATGACGGTCTTCAGCCGGCCCCGACGAACCACAAAGTGCCGCAGCATCTCGCGGGCCGCATCCTGCAGCGGGACCTCCTCCGCTGCGTCGGACGACGCCTCGCCGGGGCTGGACGGCAGGATCGCCGACGGCGCGCTCCCCGTTCCCGCCGCAGCACTCATGCACACCGTCTGGCCGCCCAGCAGGTCGCAAACGAAATAGCCCGGGCTGAACAGGTCGCCGCTAGCCTCCAGCCCGCGCTCGGCCTCGAACGGATGAGGGACCATGTAAAGCCATTCCGGCTCCTGCACGAACCCCCCGGAGGACGCCCGCATGCGCAGCGCCCGGCCGGGGTGAGGCTCGAAGTCGAACCCGTCCGCCGCCGGCCTGACGGCGCCGGGCCATGCCGCCTCGGGCCCCGTGTAGGCCTTGGTGACGGCGTGGACCGACCGGTCCTCGATGTCCGGCCTCACGATAAGGCGCACGGCGCTGCGGTCGGCCAGCCGGTGGGCTCCGCGCGAGGCCTGGCGCAGGACGGAGAGGAGGATCCTGTTCTCGCCCTGCACGAGCTCAAGCCGCACGGTCAGCGGAACCACGTTTCCGAGCCCGGCGGACACCGTGAAGGTCCAGCTCAGCGCGCCGTCCTTGCCGACGCGGAACGTGTCCAGGCTGTCGGCGTCAATCGACTGGGAATAGCCGCGGTGGACGAGCCACATCCGGCACCGCGTCAGCATGAGATGACGGTCGACGGGACAGTCCGGGTGCAGGTTCGCGGCCAGCAGTGCGTCATACTGGCTGCGGATCGTTCCCCAGGCTCCCTGGACCTGGGCATAGGCGCCGCGACCGTTCGTGCACAGCGAATACAACCCGCGGCTGACGACGTCCTTTCGCTGCGCGGCGCGGCGCACGACGGCCGAGCGTCCCGCGGGCAGCCACACGACGCCCGCCTCGGCGTGTACCGTGCGCTCGGGCTCGAAGGCCGTTACGATGAGCGTTGCCCGGACTCCGGCCCGCGCCGGGCCGCGCGGAGGCGGCAGCAGCGTGAACCACCGTCCGTCATCTCCCTGTACCGCGTGCACCCGTCCGCCCGCGCTGTCGCCGATCCGCGCCTCCACGTGGAATCGGCAGGGCGCGTGGAGGTGGAGCATGAATCCGGCTGGGACGGGAACCGTCCGCCTCACGTCCCGCGGCCATGCCCACGACACGGAGCAGGGCACCCCTTCGTTGACGGCCGTACAGTATGCCGCCGGGTCCCTGGCCAGGGCGCGAGCCTCGTGCACCGGGTCCACCCCCGCGGCATCCCCAAGGCCTTTGCAGCGGACGACCACGTCCAGCGCCAGGGCCTGCAGAACCTGCCGGCGCAGGCGCTCGGGGTCGCCCCCCGTGCCCGCATCGGCCTCCAGCCGGGCCAGGTCCTCCCGGTTCGGCGTCAGGCACAGCACCTCGCCCGGCGCCAGCTCCAAGCTCGCGCTCGCCCCCTGCGCGCGCAGGGAGCGCTCACGCCCGGTCAGGAGGTCGACGGCGTGTTCGTGGGCGAACTCCGCCGCGGGCCACGCAACCGTGAGCGGGCCGGCGGTGTCCAGGTTGACCAGCACCAGGCAGCGCGCTCCGTCGGCCGCCGACCGCATCGCCGCCAGCGCATTGCCCTCCGAAGTCTGCACCAGGCGAATGTCGGCGCCGGCATGAAATGCCGGCACCGATCGCAGGATGGCGTTCAAGCGGCGGATCTCGTCCACCTGGTTACGGGCTGCACCCCAGTTGAGCGGCGGAGCGCCATGCACGTCGATCTTCGCACGCGCGAACCACTCGACCCCGGCCGTGATCCCGAAGCCGCCGGCGTCGGCCAGCAGCGCGCTCATGGCCGTCCGCATGCGCGCATAGACTTCCGATTTCGCGGCCAGCCGGTCGTTGTCGTGGGTCTCGGCGAAGTGCACCAGCCGGCCGCTGTCGCCCGAGAAGCGCAGCGCACCCGGCAGGTAGCGTTCGATCTGCCAGCGGTCATACTCCTGGAACAGTTCCGAATACGCCCAGTCGAGACCGGCCTCGGTCAGCAGCGCGTCGGTCACCTGGAAGCTGCCACCCAGCCCCTCCAGCAGGAACAGGGTGTCGGGGTAGCGCTCGCGGACGCGCGCGACGACATACTGCCAGACGTCGAGCGGCACCATGTAGCCGGCGTCGCAGCGGAAGCCGTCCACGCCGTGGCCGCACCAGTACAGAAACACGTCGGCCACGTACTGCCACAGGTGGCGCGACTGGAAGTTGAGCTGCGACAGGTCCTCCCAGGTGACTCCCCACGCGCCGGGCGAGCGGAAGGCGCGGTCCGGTGTGCGCTCGAACCACTCGGGGTGCTGGTTCTGCAGCTTCGAGGCCCACCCGGTGTGGTTGACCGGGATGTCGAGGAAGATCCGGGCGCCCCGGCGGTGCACGGCGTGGACGAGTTCGCGGAACTGGTCCAGGGGCGTGCTCTGCCGGTCGAATTCCCCGAGCGACGGGTCCACGTCCATGAAGTCGATCACGGCGAAGGGGCTTCCGAAACGGCCCATGCGGGCGTAGGTGGTCGGCGTGGGGTGAATGGGCAGGAGCTGCAGGATGCGGCAGCCCATGACGTCGAGAATCACGTCGAGGCGGCGAATGAGGTCGCGGAACGTGCCCGACCGGGGGATCACGGCATAGCCATCCTTTTCCAGGGCCTCGATGGTGTGCGCCTGCTCCGGGGTGATCGCGTCGGCGCCGTCCGGGCGGAACTGCCGGACGAAGGCCGCGTAAAGCGTATTGGCGCAGCAACTGGCGGCCGGCTCGACCTTGATGCGGAGGTTGCCGCCCTCGGGCCAGACGGGCTCGGTCTGCCCGGCCGGAAGAAAGAACGCTTTCGCCTGGAAGAGCCCGACCTCAAGCAGCGGCAGCGAGAGGCGGAAAGTGTCGGCGGCGATCCGGGTCATCGCGATGTCGTGCCACTCGTGCGCGCGCAGCGGCGCGCCCCCCTCAACGTGGCGGATGATCTCGCCGCAGCGGATGGCCGCGTTACCGAGGGTCGTGCGCAGCCAGGCCCGACCTTCGGCGGCCCCGGGCACAACGAGCCTCACCTCCAGCAGGTCGCCCCGATAGCGCAGGCTGCGGCTTCCGGGCGCCGGGTTCTGTGCGAGTCGTTGCAGCATGCGTTCACCTCACGGCGGACGACCTTGAGCGCAACAAGACCGCCCTTCGCCGGCACTTTACCCCAACCCGGGCCCCCCGGGCTAGGAACCGTTCACGTGCTCCGGGTGGTGGCGGGCGGGACGGCGGCCGGCTGTGTCGGCCGGCGGAACCGGTCGCGCACCGCGAAGCCGAGGCCCATCAGCATTCCGGCGCCGGCGCACAGGAGGTGCAGCAGGTGGAGCCCGGTGCCGACGGCAGCCAGCTTCGGGCCTCCCTTCTGCGCAAGGAATCGCAGGAAGCCGATGTTGAGAAGGATCGCGGCGCCCCATCCGGCGGGCAGGGCGATCAGCAGCCGCACGTCAAACGGCGCCAGGCAGACCCCCAGCACGCCGCCCCACACGGCCATCACGCTGAGCCGGTTGGCCCAGGACAGGTTCAGGTCGCCCCTCACCTTGCGCGTCCGCAGGATGAGGCGGGTCCATGGAGCCGCGCGGCTCAGAAGATCGGTCCGGAGCATCTCGCGCAGCGTCCACGGTTTCAGGTGCGTGCTCTGCATCGCCTTCAGCAGGCGGACGCGGCGGCCCGACGAGCAGAGCCGGTAGCCCAGCTCGATGTCCTCAATCGAGGGCTCCACGTACGCCTCGTCGAAGCCGCCGACCGCGGTGAGGTCGCGCTTGCGAATCATTCCGCAGCCGGCCCAGAACGTCCAGGCCTCCTCGGCGGAGTGCTGGTGGACGTAGTGGTGCAGGAGATTGCGATACAGCGAGACGGGGTTCCTGGCGGCCGGCGTGTCATCGTAGGATCCAAAACAGGCCGCCACCTGGCTGTCCGCTGACAGCGCCTTCTCGGCCAGCGCCAGGGCGTCCGCATGCACGGCCGTATCGGCGTCGACGAAGGCGATGACATCCCCACGGGCCGCCTGGGCGCCGCGGTTCCGCGCGGCGGCCGGGCCGCGGCCCGGCGCGTCCATGCGGATCACGCGGGCCCCGGACAACTCGGCCACCATGGCGCCGCTGTCGGTCGACCGGTCGTCCACGACCAGGATCTCGTTCGGGCGACGCGTCGATGCGGCCAGGGCCGCCAGGCACCGGGGCAGGTAACCCGCCGCATTGCGGGCCGGGATCACAACGGATATGTTCACACAGTCATCCTTTCGGGGCGCGGCAACCTGAAAAGCGGCGCACGCCATGGCACGAACAGCCGCCCTTGTATCCGTTTTCAGGCCCGTTGTCAGTAACGGCCTCGCGCCGTCCTACGGGCCCGGATTACGAGCGGCCGGCAAAGTGGATGCTGTGGCCGTGGATGGCCTCGGCCGCCTCCATGACCGTTTCGGTCAGGGTGGGGTGGGCGTGCACGGTCCACGCGATGTCTTCAGCCACGGCGCCCATCTCGATGGCCAGTGCACCCTCGCCGATGAGCTCGCCGGCCCCTGGACCGGCCACTCCCATCCCCAGGACGCGCCCGTTTGCCGGATCGGCCACGATCTTGGTTACGCCGTCGCTGCGGCCGAGCGTGGTGGCCCGTCCCGAGGCCGCCCACGGGAATCGTCCGACCTTCACCTCGATGCCCCGCTGCCTGGCCTCGGACTCGGTCAGCCCGCACCAGGCGATTTCGGGGTCGGTGAACACGACAGCCGGGATGGCGCGCGGGTCGTAGACGGTCTTCTTCCCCGCGAGCACCTCGGCGGCCACCTTGCCCTCGTGGGTGGCCTTGTGCGCCAGCATGGGCTGCCCGGCCACATCGCCGATGGCCAGGATCGAGGGCTCGGCCGTCCGGCGCTGCGCGTCGACCTCGATGAAGCCGGCGGCGTCCACCTTGACCCGGGTCGTCTCCAGGCCCAGGTCGCTGGAGTTCGGCTTGCGGCCGACGGAAACAAGAACGCGGTCAAACACCGCCTGCGTCTCGCCGCCTGCGGCGTCGGTGAAGGTCACGGCCACCGCGTCGCCCTGCTCCTCCATCCGGCTCACGCGCGTGCCTGTCAGGATGGCCGCGAACTGCTTCTTCAGCCGCTGCTCCAGCACCCGCGCGAGGTCCGGATCCGCCCCGGCGAGGATGGCCGGCAGCATCTCGACCACGGTCACCCGCGACCCGAACGCCGCGTACGCCTGCCCCAGCTCCAGGCCGATGTAACCGCCGCCGACCACGAGCAGGCGGCCGGGCACGTCCGGAAGCTCCAGCGCCGCGGTGGAGTCCATGATCCGCGGGGATTCCGGAAACGCCGGCACCCGTGCTGGGCTCGATCCCGTGGCGACGATGGCGTGCTCAAATGCCAGCGTCCGCTCCGTGCCGTCGGCGCCGCGGATGGCGAGGGTGTGCGCGTCGACAAAGCGCGCGCGGCCCTGAACAAACTCCACGTTGCGCTGCCGCCGCAACTGTCCAAGCCCGCCGGTCAGCCGGCTCACCACCGAGCGCTTCCACGCGCGCAGCCGGTCGACGTCCAGCTTCGGCGGCCCAAACGAAAGGCCGGCCTCTTCCGCGTCGCGGGCATCGGTGATCAGCCGGGCCACATGCAGGAGCGCCTTGGACGGGATGCAGCCGCGGTACAGGCACACGCCGCCGGGGTTGGGCTCCGTGTCCACCAGCGTCACGCGCAGCCCCAGGTCCGCCGCATGAAAGGCCGCCGGGTACCCGCCGGGTCCGCCGCCGACCACCGCCACCTGTGTCGTCATGTCTGACATGGTTTCCCCTCAGCCCTGCAGCGCCAGGACCAGCGGCTCCTCGATCGCCTCGATGATCCAGCCCATGAACTGCGCCGCCTCTGCCCCGTCGATCAGCCGGTGGTCGAACGACAATGACAGGGGCAGATAGGTTCTTTCCCCGCTCTTTCCGCCCGCCGCCGCCTCGACCGTGGTGCGGCCCATGCCCAGGATGGCGACCTCGGGGTAGTTGATGATGGGCGTGAAGTAGCTTCCGCCGACACGCCCCAGGTTGGTCACGGTGAACGTGCCGCCCTCCAGGTCGGAGAGCTCGATCTTGCCCGTGCGCGCCTTCTGGGCGATCTTCGCGATCTCCGCGGCCATCTGGATCATGTTCTTGCCATCGGCGTTGCGGATGACCGGCACCACCAGCCCCCGCTCGGTGCTGACCGCCACGCCCAGGTGGACGTATTTTTTGTAGATGACCTGGCGCGTGGTCATGTCGATGGCGGCGTTGAACTTCGGGTGCTGGCGCAGGGCCGCCGCCACGACCTTGCACACCATCACCGCCATCGTCAGTTTGCCTCCCAGGGCCTCGGCGCGCTCGGCGTACTTCCTGCGCAGCGGCTCCAGCGCGGTGATGTCCGCCCGGTCGTGAATGGTGACGTGGGGAATCTGGGCCCAGCTCAACGCCATGTGCTCGGCGGTCTTGCGCCGGATGGCGCTCATGTTCTCCGTCTCAACGGGTCCCCACTTGGCGAAATCGGGCAGCTTCGGGGCGCCGGGCCGCGGGGCTGCCGCGGCGCCGGGCTGCGTGTTCAGGGCGCGGGCGTGGCGTTTGACGTCATCGATCGAGACGCGGCCGCCGGGCCCGGAGCCCTTGACCGCTGAAAGGTCGATGCCGATTTCCCGGGCGAACCGGCGGACCGACGGCGCGGCCGCGACGGTGACGCTGGCCGGGAACACCAGCGGCTGCCCCTCGGCGGGGGCCCGAGGCGCGGCCGGTGCTGGCGCCGGGGGCTCGACGCGAGGCGGCGGAGGCGTGTCCGCCCCGGCGGGCTTGGCCGCCTGTGGCGCCGCCGCAGGCTTGCCGCCCGCGGCGGCGGGGCCGCCCTCCAGCGTCAGGATGAGCGCGCCGACCTTGATCTCGTCGCCGGCCTTGACGTGGATCGTCGTGACCGCGCCGGCGACCGGACAAGGCACCTCGATGGTGGCCTTGTCGGTCTCCAGTTCGAGCACGGGCTGGTCGACGGCGACGTGCGCGCCCGGCGCCACCATCACCTTGGTGACCTTGATGGTTTCGATGTTCTCGCCGAGTTCCGGCAGCTTGAAATCCGTCGCCATGCCGCACCGCCCTTCGCTTAGAGAAACAACGGGTTCACCCGTTCCGGGTTGATCTTCCATTCCGTGCGCGCTGTTCCGACCGCATCGGCCGGGACGCGGCCGTCGCGCGCTAGCAGGGCCAGCGCGGCGAAAGCGATGTGCCGCGCATCGACCTCGAAGAAGTCGCGCAAGGCCGGCCGGCCGTCGCTGCGGCCGAACCCGTCCGTGCCCAGCGCGGCGAACCGGCCCGGCGCCCACCGGGCCACCGTCTCGGGCAGCGCCTTGACGTAGTCCGACGCGGCGACGACCGGCGCGTCCCCGGCGAGGCACTGAGCCACGTAGGGCACGCGCTCGGGCTGGTCGGCGTGCAGCCTGCTCCAGCGGTCGGCGTCCTCGGCCTCGTTGTGGAGCTGCTTGTAGCTGGTCACCGACCACACCTCGGCGGAGACGCCGCGCGCCTTGAGCAGATCGGAAGCCTTCAGGGCCTCGTTGAGAATTGCGCCGCTGCCGAGCAGCCGCACCGCCGCCGGGCCGTCCACGGCCGGAAGCACGCGGTGCATGCCGCGGAGGATGCCGTCGCGGGCGCCCTCGGGCATGTGCGGCTGGTCGTAATTCTCGTTCATGAGGGTGATGTAGTAGAAGATGTCTTCGCCCTCGGCATACATGCGGCGGAGGCCGTCCTCGAGGATCACCGCCAGCTCATACGCGTAGGCGGGGTCGTAGGCCATGAGGTTCGGAACCGGGAGCGCCAGCAAGTGGCTGTTGCCGTCCTGGTGCTGCAGCCCTTCGCCGGCCAGGGTGGTCCGACCGGAGGTGGCGCCGAGCAGAAACCCCTTGCAGCGGCTGTCGGCCGCGGCCCACACGAAATCGCCGATGCGCTGCAGCCCGAACATCGAGTAGAACGTGTAGAAGGGAATCGTGTTGATGCCGTGGTTGGAGTAAGCCGTTCCGGCCGCGATGAACGACCCCAGCGAGCCGGCCTCGGTGATCCCCTCCTCCAGGATCTGCCCGTCGGTGGCCTCCCGGTAGTACAGCAGGTTGTCCGCGTCGACCGGCTCGTAGAGCTGGCCGGGGTGCGAATAGATGCCGCACTGCCGGAACAGAGCCTCCATGCCGAACGTGCGCGCCTCGTCCGGTACTATCGGAACCACCAGCTTCCCGATCCCGGGCTCCTTCAGGAGCTTTGCCAGGATGCGCACGAACGCCATCGTGGTCGACACGGTCCGGCCGCCGGTGCCCTCGTGAAACTCGCGGAAGAAGGGCTCGCCCGGCGTGGCCAGAGGCGCGCGCATCGGGCGACGCTCAGGGTTGAAGCCGCCCAGCGCGGCGCGTCGCTCCAGAAGGTATTGCTTCTCCGCGCTGTTCTCAGGCAGGGGGTAGAAAGGCAGCTTGTTTACCTCCTCGTCGGAAAGTGGAATGTGGAAGCGGGTGCGGAAGTCCAGCAGCTCCTTCTCCTTGAGCTTCTTATGCTGGTGGGTGATGTTCAGGCCCTCGCCGCCCTCGCCCATGCCGTAGCCCTTGATCGTCTTCGCCAGGATGACCGCCGGCGCGCCGCGCGTGTCCACGGCGGCCTTGTAAGCCGCGTAGATCTTGCGGGCGTCGTGCCCGCCTCGCTCGGCCTGCAGCGCCTTGAGCTGGTCGTCGGAGTAGTTTTTGACCAGGGCCGCGAGGTGTGGGTCCTTTCCGAAGAAATCCTCGCGGAAATAGCCGCCGCTCTCGACAATGTACTTCTGGTACTGGCCGTCCACCACCTGGCCCATGCGCTGCACCAGGCGGCCGTCCCGGTCGTGCTCGAGCAGCGCGTCCCACTCGGATCCCCAGACGACCTTGATCACGTTCCAGCCGACGCCGCGGAAGGAGGCCTCCAGCTCCTGGATGATCTTGCCGTTGCCGCGCACGGGGCCGTCGAGCCGCTGCAGGTTGCAGTTGACCACAAAGATCAGGTTGTCCAGCCGCTCGCGCGCGGCCAGAGCAATGGCGCCCAGGGTTTCCGGCTCGTCGGTCTCGCCGTCGCCCAGGAACGCCCAGATCTTCTGGTCGGAGCGGGGCTTCAGTCCGCGGTCCTCCAAATACTTGATGAACCGCGCGTGGTAGATCGCCATGAGCGGGCCCAGCCCCATCGAGACCGTTGGGAACTTCCAGAACGTCGGCATCAGCCAGGGGTGCGGATACGACGACAGCCCCGGGCCGCCGTGCAGTTCGTGCCGGAAGTTCGCGAGCTGCTCGGCGGGCAGGCGACCCTCCAGGAAGGCCCGGGCGTAGATGCCCGGCGAGGCGTGGCCCTGCACGTAAAGAAGGTCGCCGCCGTGGGCCTCGGACGCACCGCGGAAGAAGTGGTTGTATCCGACCTCGTACAGCATGGCCGCGGAGGCGTAGGAGGCGATGTGGCCGCCGATGCCGTCCTCTTCTCGGTTGGCTCGAACCACCATCGCCATTGCATTCCAGCGGACGATTCTGCGGATGCGCCGCTCGAGTTCCTCGTTGCCGGGGTAGGGGGGCGCCTGCCAGTGGGGGATCGTGTTGATGTAAGGCGTATTCGCTGTGAAGGGCAGTTTGACGCCCTTGCTCTGCGCAAAGCTGGAAAGGGCGCCGAACAGTTCGGCCGCGCGCTCGGGCCCCTCCCGCTCGAGCACCTCGGACATCGACTCCAGCCACTCCCGCGTTTCCAGAGCCAGTTCGCCCGGCTCGCCCTGCGTCGGTTTCGTTGGCTCCATGGCGTCCTGGCTCCTTCCTTCCGCCCCGGCACGGGATGGTGGACACCGCGGATGGTAAACGTACGCGCACCGGAATGCAAAGCCATGTATGCACCCGTTGCGCGAGCGAACGGTTGCTCCGGTAGCCCCCGCCGAAGACCTTCCTGATGCATCCGGGGCCTTGCACAGGGGTGGGCGTTCGGATACCCTGCGTCTAAGTCTGGCAGGCGGGGAAGCCAGAAAACAGGCGGGGTATCCGGCCGTGAGACTGCGCACAACGCTGCAACTGGCGTCTTTCTTTCCGATCTTCGTGGCTGCGCTGTTTATCGCGTTTCTGTTCATCGTCCGCCTTACCGCGGATGCCTCCAGCGACGGTTTCCCGGTCACGGGGGTCATGGTCCTGGCCCTCATCTCGCTGCTGGCCGGATGGAGCTTCTACCGTGCCGGACAGAAGCTGGTGCGTCAGGTCGACACGCTCGAACAGATGACCGAACGGGTCAAGCGGGGCGATCTCAAGACGACGAACCCGCTGCCGGGCGCAAAGGGGGAAGTCGCTGCCGTCGCGGACGTCCTCAGCCAAATGGTTGCCGAACTGCGCGGCTATGTCGACCTGATTGCCGCGCACGAAGAACTCAGGCGCGACTACGACCTCGCGCTGGCGGCAGCGGAGCGGCTGCGCGTCTCGGCCGTGCAGGTCTCCGGTACTCTTGAGCTGCTGAGTCGGGCTGAACGGGGCGCGGTTGCACGGATGCTCAACAGCGACCTCTTCCTCATGTCCTGGCTTCCGCCCCGTGCCCTCCGCGGCGTTCTCGGTGTTGCGGGTGACACGCTGCCGCAGGCGGCGGGCGCGGCAGGGCTGCGGCCGGATGCCCAGAAGGTACTCCGCGGACTGCTTGCTGAAACGGCGCCATCCGCCTCCGCGGCCGGAGAGGTGCCGCGCGTTGCGACCGGGAAGCCGATCTCCGTTCTCGAGGCCGTCAGGGATGCCGTTCTGCTGTGCCAATGGACGTGGGAAAGGGACAGGCCCCACGCGCCGATTGCCGTCGCGATTGACTCGGGCAGCGCGCAGGCCGTTGACGTCCAGGCCGAGAGGCTGAGCCTGGTGCAGGCGTTCGTGGCGGTTCTGACCAATGCGGCTGAAGCCATGCCCGAAGGAGGCCGCGTGTCGATCGATCTCCGCAGCGACTCGGGGGGCGCCGTCAGCCTTTCGATTGCGGATAGCGGGCTGGGCATGAGCGACGCGGTGCGCTCCCGCTGCATGAAGCCGTTCTTCTCCACGAAGGAAGGCCGGCTCGGCATGGGCCTGCCCCTTGCCGTCTGCGTGGTGACGGGCTGCGGCGGCCGGCTGGGCGTCATCGGCCAGCAGGGCCAGGGCGCGACGGTGCACATGACCTTCCCGCCGCCCCGCGCGGAACCCGAGAACGAGCCCTTGAGGCAAGGGCCGCGAGCGGCGCTGAACATCCTTCTCGTCGATGACGACGACACGGCCCGTGAAGCACTCGTGGCCCTGCTGAAGAAGGAGGGGCACCGCGTGACCGATGTGGCTGATGGCGCCGCCGCCGTGTTGCTGCTGCGGCAGAGGCGCTTCGACGTCGTGATGACGGACCTCGCCATGCCGATCATGACCGGCGAAGAACTGGCCCTGGCAGTCAAGGCGCGCCATCCCGCGACCCCCGTGGTGCTGGTGACGGGTGCGGGGGATGAGATGGAACGCCGGCACCTGCGGCCGGAGGGCATCGA
>CAZJBP010000105.1:0-1351 GCA_964544115.1 uncultured Victivallales bacterium
GGTGCCGATGCCGAACGCCAGCGCGCCGAACGCGCCGTGGGTGGCGGTGTGCGAGTCCCCGCAGACCACGGTGGTACCCGGCAGCGTCAGGCCCAGTTCGGGGCCGATGATGTGCACGATGCCCTGGCGGTCGCTGTCCAGGCCGTAGAGCGTGACGCCGAACTCGCCGCAGTTGCGCTCCAGCGCCTCGATCTGCTCGCGGGAGATGGGGTCGGCGATCGTGGTGCGGTCGTCCGTCGGCACGTTGTGGTCCATCGTGGCAACGGCCAGCTCCGGCCGCCGGACCGTGCGCTTGGCCAGCCGCAGTCCTTCAAAGGCCTGGGGGCTGGTGACCTCGTGGATCAGGTGGCGGTCGATGTAGAGCAGCGTGGTGCCGTCCGGCAGCGTCTCGGCGACATGCGCGTCCCAGATCTTCTCGAACAACGTCCTCGGCTTCTGGCTCATGCGTGTGCTCCACGTACGTTCAACGCTCAACGCTCAACGTTCAGAGAGTTGAACGTGCGGTCACGTCACCTGGTCGCCGCGGGCCATCAGGACCTTGCCGGTGCGGACGAGCTCGATGATACCGAACTTCTTCAGCATGTCGATACAGGCATCGACCTTGTCGCTGTTGCCCGTGACCATGACGATCATGGACGTTTCCGTCAAGTCCACCGTCTTGGCGCCGAAGTGCTCGGCGATCTGCAGGGCCGCCGTCCGGGTCTCGGCGCCGGCGCCGACCTTCATCAGGGCGAGCTCCTTCACCACGGCATCGTCAAACGCATGGTCGGTGCAGTGAACCACGTCGACGAGCTTGCCCACCTGCTTGATGATCTGGTCCAAGCCGTCGACCGAGCCCTTGGCCGCGATGGTCATGCGCGAATAGCGGCCGTCCTGCGAGGGGGACACGACCAGGGAGTCGATGTTGTAGCCCCGGCGAGCAAACACCTGGGCGATGCGCGCCAGCACGCCGGGCTTGTTGGCCACGAAGACGCTGAGCGTGTGGATTTGTTCGTTTGTCGGTGTGCCGTTCATGGTTGGGTCCCGTTCCGTCCTCTTCTTCCGTCGTTCCGTCTTCCGTCCTTCCGTCGCGGGCGAGGCCCGCGCGTCACGTCGAGCCCGTCGGCTTGGCCAGCTTCGTCGACTTGCGCGGCTCCTTGATCAACATGTCCTCCAGCGCCGCACCGGGCGGGATCATCGGGAACAGGTTGTCGGTCTTCTCGACCAGCGCGTTGATGACCGTCGGGCCCCGCGTGTGGTCCATCGCCTTCTTCAGGACCTTCTTCACGTCAGCCGCCCGGCGCAGGGTCAGCCCCAGGGCGCCCTCGTAGGTCTCGTCCAGCCGCGCAAAGTCCGGGTTGCCCTCAAGGTC
>CAZJBP010000105.1:1361-13525 GCA_964544115.1 uncultured Victivallales bacterium
GCGGTCGCCGTAGAACAGCGTCTGCCACTGGCGGACCATGCCGAGGTAGCTGTTGTTCATGACGATGACCTTGACGGGCAGGCGGTTGACCGCGGCCGTGGCCAGCTCGGACATGGTCATCTGGAAGCCGCCGTCGCCCACGATCGCCCACACCGCCTCGCCGGGGCGCCCGAACTGCGCGCCGACGGCGGCGGGAAAGCCGTAGCCCATGGTGCCGGCCCCGCCCGAGCTCAGCCAGTTGTTCGGCCGCTCGGTCTTGAGGAACTGCGCGGCCCACATCTGGTGCTGGCCGACATCCGTGGCGATGATCCCCTTTCCGCCCAGCATGTCGTTGAGCGTGGCCATGATGTGCTGCATCTTCAGGCCCCCGCGCCGCTTGTAGGTCAGGGGGTAGCGCCGCTTGTAGCGCTCGAGCGTCGCCAGCCACTCCGCGGTGTTCAGCTCGCCCACGTGCGGCATCAGGGCTTCGAGCACCGTCTTCGCGTCGCCCGCGCAGTAGTGGTGGCAGGCGATCATGCGACCGAACTCGGAGGTGTCGATGTCGATGTGGATGCGCGTGGCATTGCGGCAGAACATCGCCTGGCGGCCGATGATCCGGTCGTCGAAGCGCGAGCCGATGGACATGACCAGGTCGCACTCGACCATGGCCTTGTTCGCGTAGGCCGTTCCGTGCATGCCCAGCATGCCCAGGGAGAGCCGGTGGGACTCGGGGAACGCCCCCTTGCCCAGCAGCGTCGTCGTCACCGGCGCCTTGAGCTTCTCCGCCAGCCGGCGCACCACCTCCTGGGCTCCCGAGATCAGCGCGCCGTGGCCGACCAGCAGCACCGGACGGCGCGACTTGCTGAGCGCCTCGGCGATGGCCATGACGTCGGCCTCCGCCACGGGCTTCTCCCCCGCGTGATGGTAGCCCGGCAGGTCCATGTCGGGATGCAGGTCTCCGGCAAACGGGGCCGCGCTGAAGTCCTTGGGAATGTCGATCACCACCGGCCCGGGCCGGCCGGATCCGGCAATGTGGAACGACTCCCGCACGATGCGGGGAATGTCCTCCGTGCGCCGCACCAGGTAGCTGTGCTTGACGATCGGCATCGAGAGGCCGAACACGTCCGCCTCCTGAAACGCATCCTTGCCGAGCATCGAGCTGATCGTCTGCCCGGTGATGGCGATCATCGGGACCGAATCCATGTGCGCGGTCATGATCCCCGTCAGGGTGTTCGTTGCGCCGGGGCCGCTCGTCACCAGCACCACGCCGGTCTTGCCGGTCGCCCGGGCATAGCCGTCGGCCATGTGCGTCGCGCCCTGTTCGTGCCGGACCAGAATCAGCTTGATCCGGGACCCCACCAGGGCGTCGTAGATCGGCAGGGCTGCACCCCCCGGCAGGCCCCAGATATACTCCACGCCCTCATTCTCGAGGCACTTGACCAGCGCTTGTGCCCCCGTCATCGCCTTGGTTGTCATGCTCCAGCTCCTCAACCCACCCCCGCAGGCCAGGTATTCCCGCCTGAACGTCGGTAATCGGGCTCAACGGGGATATAATTGCACGATTTATGCAGAATGGTCAACACATTTGATGCCTAGAGGCGCCACTTCGCACCATTCACAAAGACACAGCAGCGTAAACCGCGTCAATGTAGGTCCGTTTTGACGCCTACAACTAATCCATTTAACGGAACAGGCCTGCCAGGCGCATCGTTTGCTATGTTTTGGTTGTCAGCACACAAACGACCCGCGCCCCCAGTGGGGGGGGCATGGCAAACGCATCTGAACGTCATCTAAAGCGTTTCCCCGCTCCGATTCGGATCCCTTCTCGAGGTCGGCGTCAGAATCGATATCGGAATCGATGACATCCCGCATGGGTGCACGCCTATATCCACGCAACCCCAGGCGCAAACGTCGGCGGGAGGAGGCCTCCGAAAGGCGCACAGGGCCGCCAACCCCGACGGCGGGCGTGGCAACACACCAAACCGGCTTGCACTGAAACGGGAAGTCCATTGACACCCATCCTCCGATCGGCGACCCTCGTGACGCTACACGGGTGCCAACGGTGTGAGTTCCGCGGAAGCGGGAACGAGATGGAGAAAGAGGGCCACGATGAAGGTTTGGAAGGCGATGCTTCTGGCGCTATCTGCGCCGCTTCTATCTCTGGGGGCTGAACCGATGCAAGTCCAAGGCGCAAAGACTGACATGCCGTTCATGATTACCTACTGGTGTGGACCATCGAAGGCGGAAACCAACCTCGAACGCTACAAGGAGCTGGCGGAATGCGGGTTCAATGTCGCCTTCCCGGCGATCGACAACCTGTGGGAGCCCGCCTCCACGACCCAGGAGGTCCACAATCTGAAGGTCCTGGATCTCTGCCAGAAAGTGGGCATGAAGGCGCTGATCTGGGATGGCAACATGCTGAAGACAGGCGGCTGGGACAAGGCGCCCAAGCCGGAGGAAATCCCGCAGATTGAGAAGATACTGGACGGCATGATCGCCAAGTACTCCTCCCATCCGGCCTTTCTGGGTTTCGTTCTGGGAGACGAAGGCAACACCGCCGAGGGGAACCACCGGCTGGGACTCGTCAACCAGTACCTGTTGAAGAAAGACCCGAAACACCAGCCCTACTACAACCTGCTCCCGAATTACGCCTATGGCTTTCTGCATGGCCAGGACTACGAGACCTTCATCCAGGACTACATCCGGGACGCGAAGCCTCCGTACGTCAGCTGGGATCACTACCGGCAGATGTTCGAGGGCGGCGACGAGACGTACTACTGGAACAACCTGGAGATCATCCGGCGGAACTGCCTGAAGGCGAAGCTGCCCTACATCCAGATCATCGTGTCCATCATGCACATGGGCTACCGCGAGTGCAGCGAGGCGGACCTGCGCTGGCAGGTCTGGACGTCGCTGGCCTACGGCTCGCGCGGGATCACGTACTTCACCTACTGCCACGTGCCGGGAATGGCCTGGGGCGATGCGCCGGCCCTGCTGACCAAGGACGGGCGAAGAGATCAGAAATGGGGATACGTGCAGAAGATCAACCAGCGGATCGCCAAGCTGGGTCCGACGCTCGTGAACCTGACCTCAACCGGCGTGTACCTGACCGAGCCGCTCCAGCCGGGAACCCAGGGCCTGGACGTTATGGCTCCGGTCAAGAAGGCCGAAGGCGGGCCGCTGGCCATTGGATGCTTCAAGTCGCTCAAGGGCCAGACCTACATCATGGTGGTCAACCGGGGGCTCCAGAGCAAGACGACCGCCAAACTGACGCTGGACCCCAAGACCGTCACGACCGCGGAAGTGTCCCAGGAAACCGGCAAGCTGCTTCCCGCGGCGCCGCTGAAGAGCAAGATGCTTGAGGTTGAGCTGGAAGCCGGCGAGGGCCGGCTGTTCCTTCTGAACAACCGGTAGCCGCCTTCACACACTATGAATGAACGGGTCACGCGCATGGGTCGCCGCCTCCCCGGTGTTGCGGTTCTCGCGTTCTTCTGGCTGGGACCGGGCGTGGCGCGCGCCGAGGAACCGCAGGCGGCCCGACAGCTGGTCGAGATCAGCGGGCTCGGCGAACCGACCACCTATCAGGTTGTCGCGCCGGAGGCGGTGCGAGCCCTGACCGAGAGCGCCGACCTCGACAACGCGGCGCTGCAGGAGGCCTACCGGAACATCCGCCAGAAGTGGCAGGAGTCCCACAAGCGCAAGGAAACGAGAACCGTCACTGTCAACGGGCAGGCCAAACAGATTGATGTGGAGGTGCAGGGCCCGCCCTGCCCCCTCAAGCGCCCGGCCCCGCGCGAGGTGCGGGTGCTGGGATCGTTCCGGACGGCGGAAGCGGCAGATCGGGCGAAGCTGCAGAAAGAGGAACGGGCGGCGGCACACAGCCGGACGGAGACCGCCACGGGGAAGAGCATGACGGTGGGTCCGGGCACGGACTACAAGCTCAAGCGGCCGGAACGTATGATTGCCGGCGCGGCAGCCCCGGCGGATGACACCGAGCTGGCGGAGTTGACGGACGCGCTGATGCGGGAGGTCGCGACCGTCAGGTCTCGGCTCGAGAGCGAGAAGTCCGGCCAGACGACCGGGCTCAAGACCACCCGTTCGGGCGCTCACAAGTAATGGGCTTCAACCGACCGAAGGGGGCGACTGAAATGGCCATGTTCTACAAAGCGAAGCATCCGGAAACCGGAAACATGTGGGACGTCTGGATGTCCCACCACGACGGCACATATTATCTCTATAGCCTCTGCAACGCGGGCGGGGGCTGGGACAACATCTCCATGGCCAGATCGCCGGATGGCGTGCACTGGACGGAGCTTGGCCCTGTGCTCAAGAAGGATGAGGGCGTGACCTGGATGGGCACCGGCTCCACCTGGCGGAATCCGGTCCGCGGCGCAAAGCCGCCGTTCCAGATCAACTTCTCGTACTGGATCGGCGAGCGCCAGACGATCTTCTTTGCTCAGTCGGACGATCTGGTCCACTGGACCAAGTGCGGCAAGGACTACGAATTCGTGCAGGACGAGCGCTGGTACGAGCCCAAAGGCCGCTGGGATTGCATCTGGACCCTCGCGCGCGCCGGCGGCGGTTTGTACGGGTACTGGACGGCCACGCCGAAGAAGGAGACGGGCGGGCAGTTCGGCTTCGGCGAGAGCCTTGACGGCATTACCTGGAAGGCGCTGGAGCCGCCCAAGGTCGAGGGCGTCGGCGAGGGCGAGGTCGGGGCGATCGAAAAGGTCGGCGAGAAGTATTACATGCTGTTCGGAAACTACCCGGTCATGCGGACCCTGATTGCCGACGCGCCGCAGGGCCCCTTCAAGCTGGCCGCCAGGAATTCGGCCTTTCTCACCGGACACACCTACTTTGCGCGCTTCTTCCCGTCGCCCTCCGGCCTGCTCGTGTGTCATCACTCCATCGCCCGCGATGGAAAGGTGTCCGCCGGCCTGCTTAAAGGAACGAGCTTCGACGCCGAGGGCACGCTGCGGCTGATGTGGTGGCCGGGGAACGAGGCGCTGAAGCACAAGCCGGTGACGGTGCCGCCGCTCGCCGCCGGTGGGGACGGCCCCATCCGGATGCTCAGCCGCAAGCTGGACGCCGCGGCGGGCTTCGTTCTGGAAGGCAAGTTGGCGTTGCCGTCCCCGCTGGGCGCGCCGCGCGGCCTTTACGTCGAACACGGCAAGGGATCCGGCACGGCGATCCTGTTCGACGCCGAAGGCCGGGCACAGCTCGGTCCGGTGGCGGCCGACGGCTCCGGTTTCAAGGCCGAGAAAACTGTCGACCGCGAGATGTCGTTTGGCGATATGGCCCGGCTCCGGCTGGTAGTGGAGGGGGTTCTGTTCGAGGTCTACCTCGACGACGTCCTGATCGAGTGCTACAGCCTGCCTGCGCCGGCAACCGGACGTATCGGCCTAGTTCCCGGCAACCAGCGCAATTCCATCAGCGCGCTGAAGGCGTGGAAGTAGGATATGCAGACGAGCCGGCCAAGACCCCGCACGGACATCAAGGATCGCTACTACCGGGTCTTCACCGGTCAGTCCGTCGACCGCGTGCCCGACATCGAGTTCGGCTACTGGCCGCAGACCATCCGCCGCTGGCTCAAGGAGGGGCTTCCCTCCGAGTACGAGAGCGAGCGCAACGAGATGTTCAGCGGCAAGGTCGACCGATTCTTCGGCTTCGACGAGGTCTACCACCACGGCGTCGATACGCGGACCCACATGAACCCCGTCTTCGAGGAGAAGATCTTCGAGCGCCGGGGCGACAGCGTCATCATGCGGGACTCCAGCGGGGCCATCGCCCAGCGCTTCCAGAATCATGTGGAGGAAAGCTCGATTCCGCATTACATCGAGTTCCCCGTCAAGACCCCCGACGACTGGGCGGAGATGAAGCAGCGCTTTCGCTTCGACGATCCCGGCCGCGACATCCCCGCCGAGGACGTGGCGAACGCGAAGACGGCCCAGGCCGATGGGAAGTGCATCGCAGTCTGGTTCTGCGGCTTCTACGGGCAGCTGCGCAACTGGATGGGCATGGAAAACCTGTCCTACGCCTTCTACGACCAGCCGGATATGATTCGCGACATGGTCGAGCACTGGGCCGAGCTGTGCGCGCGCCAGATCGAGAAGCTGCCGGCCGACGTGCGCATCGACTACGTGAGCTGGTGGGAGGACATGGCCAGCAAGAACGGCCCCCTGTGCAGTCCAACCACCTTCCGCGACGTCCTCCAGCCCGGCTACCATCGCGTCATGCAGGCGGCCATCCGGCGCGGCTGCGTCCTCGGCATCGTCGATTGCGACGGCAACCCGCATGACATCGTGCGGAACTGGCTGGAGGAAGGCGTCAACATCATGTTCCCGCTGGAGGTCGCGGCCGGCGTGGACCCGTTCGCCTGGCGCAAGGAGTTCGGCCCGGAGCTTCGCATGCGCGGCGCCATCGGCAAGGAGCCGCTCGTGAGAGGCGGCTCGGCCATCGACCGGGAGCTCGAACGGATCAAGCCGCTCCTCGATCAGGGCGGCTTCATTCCGCACCTCGACCACCTGGTGCCGCCCGACATCTCCTTCAAGAACTACTGCACCTACCTCGAGAAGAAGCGCAAGCTCATCGGCAAGTGACGGGCCCTGGCATGTTCTTCAAGCCGCGAGATCCGAACAGCGGAAACATGTGGGACGTGTGGCTATATCACCACAACGGCACCTACTACTTCTACACGCTGTGCAACGACGGGAAGCGCTGGCAGTGCGACAACTTCTCGATGGCGACCTCTCTGGACGGCGTCCACTGGACCGAGTTGGGTCCCATCCTGAAGAAGGACGATAACGTGGAGTGGATGGGAACCGGCTCGACGTGGCGGAATCCCGTCCCCGGCGCCGGCCCTGCGTTCCAGCTCAACTACTCCTTCTGGATCGGCGAGCGCCAGACGATCTTTTTCGCGCAGTCCGACGACCTGGTCCACTGGACCCGGTGCGGCAAGGACGTCGAGTTTGTTCAGGACGAGCGCTGGTACGAGCGCAACGGGCGCTGGGACAGCATCTGGACGATTGAACGCCCCGGCGGCGGCCTCTACGGGTACTGGACCGCCACGCCGAAGAAAGAGACGGGCGGGCAGTTCGGGTTCGGCGAATCCATGGACGGCATAACCTGGAAAGCGCTCGAACCGCCGAAGGTGAGCGGCGTCGGCGTCGGCGAACTCGGCGCCGTGGAGAAGGTCGGCGAGCGCTACGTCGCCCTCTTCGGCACGAACAGTCACATGGAAACGCTGGTCGCCGACCAGCCGCAGGGTCCGTTCACGGTGGTGGACCGGAACAAGATCGTGCTCGGCGGCCACACATATTACGCGCGGTTCTTTCAGTCCCCGTCCGGCCTCCTCGTCTGTCACCACTCCATCGCCCGCGACGGCGAGGTGTACTTCGGACACCTCAAGGGAACGCACTTCGACGCCGAAGGCACGCTGCGGCTGACGTGGTGGCCGGGGAACGAGGCGCTGAAGCACAAGCCGATCACGGTGCCGCCGCTCGCCGCCGGCGGGAACGGCCCCATCCGCATGTTGAGCCGCAAACTGGACATCGCGGCGGGCATCGTGCTCGAATGCACACTGCGGCTTCCCAAGCCGCTGGGCGCGCCGCGCGGCCTTTACATTGAACACGGCAAGGGCGTCGGCACAGCGATCCTCTTCAACAGCGAAGGCCGCGCAGAACTCGGTTCGGTGGCTGCCGACGGCTCCGGCTTCAAGGCCGAGAAGACCGTGGATCGCGAGTTGCCGTTCCGGGATCCTGCAAGATTCCGTCTCTTGCTGAAGGATGCGCTGCTTGAGATCTATTTGGATGACTTCCTGATCGAGTGCTACAGCCTGCCGGCCCCGGCCACGGGACGCATCGGCCTGATCCCCGGCAACCAGCGGACTTCGATCGGTTCGTTGAAAGCGTGGAGATAAACACTTCCGTTGGAGCAAACGCCATGTTCTACCAAGCGAAACACCCCAAGAGCCCATGGATGTGGGACGTGTGGATGTATCACCAAAATGACACCTACTACCTCTATTCGCTATGTGCCTCCGGGGGGGATGGCTTTGACAACTTCTCCCTGGCAAGTTCACGAGATGGCGTGCATTGGAACGAAATAGGTCCCGTGCTTACCAAGGACGACGGAGTCAAGTGGATGGGCACCGGCTCGACGTGGCGGAATCCTATCCCCGCCGCCAAGCCGGAGTTCCAGCTTAACTACTCCTCCTGGATGGGGAACCGCGAGACGATCTTCTTCGCGCAATCCGACGATTTGATTCACTGGACGAAATGCGGAAAGAAGAATGAGTTCGTTCGCAACGAGCAGTGGTACGAACCCAAGGGACGATGGGATTGCATCTGGACAGTCGCGCGCCCCGGCGGCGGCCTCTACGGTTATTGGACTGCGACGCCCAAGCGTGAACTGGTCAACGAGCCAAGCGGACAGTTCGGTTTTGGGGAGTCGTTGGATGGCATAACGTGGACGGCGTTGGAACCGCCCAAAGTCAGTGGTGTCGGCACCGGTGAAGTCGGGGCGGTCGAGAAGGTTGGCGAGCGATACGTCATGCTTTTCGGTTCGGATATGCGCATGATGACACTCGTGGCCGACAAGCCGCAGGGGCCTTTTTCCGTGGCTGCGAAGAATCCGGTGTTCCTGGGGGGGCACACCTACTTTGCGAGATTCCTCCGCGCGCCCTCCGGTTTGCTCGTCTGTCACCACACCATCGCCCGCCCCACGTACGGGAAGGTATCCGTCGGACTTCTGAAGGGGACGCACTTCGACGCCGAAGGCACGCTGCGTCTGACGTGGTGGCCGGGGAATGAGGTGCTGAAGCACACGCCGATCAAGGTGCCGCCGCTCGCCGCCGTCGGGAACGGCCCCATCCGGATGCTCAGCCGCAAGCTGGACGCGGCGGCGGGGATCGTGCTCGAAGGCGCGTTGCGCCTGCCCGGGCCGCTCGGCGCGCCGCGCGGCCTTTACATTGAACACGGCAAGGGCGTCGGCACAGCGATCCTCTTCAACAGCGGAGGCCGCGCAGAACTCGGTTCGTTGGCTGCCGACGGCTCCGGCTTCAAGGCCGAGAAGACCGTGGATCGCGAGATGCCGTTCGGGGATCCTGCAAGATTCCGTCTCTTACTGCAGGATGCGCTGCTTGAGATCTACTTGGATGATTTCCTGATCGAGTGCTACAGCCTGCCGACCCCGGCCACAGGACGCATCGGCCTCATCGGCGGCGGCTGCCCCGCCGCCGTCAGCGTGCTCGCGGCCTGGCGGTGACTGGAGCAGAGGCGGCCGGCCGCGCGTCCCGCACGCCCCAGAGCCGAACGTCGCCGGTGGGGTTCAGCGCGAAGCGACGTCACCACCACCGGCTGGTTGTCCCGGGTCATCTCAGCAGGTTGAAGAAAGGTAGTTTGGCGGCTCCTTTGTCGAATGTGATGCCGCTTTCGCAACCAAGGGCACGTGCGGATTGCGCGATAAGGATGTCGGCGAGGTCTGCGCTGTATTCCGCTCCCTCGGCAAGAAGACGTTCCACGACTTCGTTTGCCTGGAACTCGAACACAGGCATCTGCCGCATGGCCCGGATGGCGTCCAGTATCTCGGCTCGCGTTTTGTCGTATGCGCTTTCGAGAACCCAGATCGTCTCCAGGACCACGAGAAGAGGAATCAGCAGACGCTCCCGTTTCTCTTCGGCTTGCTTGAGTCGCCTGCGGGCCAGCTCGGACTGCTTCTCGTCATCGCGAACGAGAAAACGAACGATGATGTTCGTATCGACCGCGATCATCGCTCTCGACTCCTCATGCGCTTCGCCACGGCGGCGTTCATCTCATCAATGCTTCTGCACGGCTGAACAGGGCTGTGGAGCCGTCCGAACACTTCGTCAACGGATTTCGTGAGGGGTTGCAGTACCGCCTCCGCGTCTCCGTGGACAATAAACATGACCCGGTCGCCTGCGTGCAGGTGAAGCGAATCCCGCACCACCTTAGGGATCGTGAGCTGCCCCTTACTTGTCAACGTCGCCGTAACCATCGCAGCCTCCTTACTTCCATAGTACTCCTTACATGGTAGTAAGACGTTGCACAGAGATCAAGCGTCATCTCGGGCATAACGTGCCGGCTCTGGCTACGAGCGGTGCGAGCTAGCCAGCAGCCGGATGTTGGCCGAACTCGATTCCGAGATGCGCAGCGGCGAGTCGGAGGCCTTTGTCTGCCGTCCAGATCGAATCACCGGCAATCGTCGCAGACGCCAACAAGTGTATGTCAACAAGACCGAGCCCTCGCCCCATGAGTCTGTGCCGTTCGATGTAGAACAAGATCTCATCGTCGGCCGCCTTCGGCGCCGTGGGAAGGGAATGCAGCAACGCGATGATTTCTTTGCGATTAACCAAGTTCCCGCAGGAAAGCTCCCCAACCACGAACGGATGCACCACGACCTGTTCCAGGTCGAGAAGCTGCGCGAGCAGCTTCGAGGGAACTCGCAGGTGGTTGATCCAGACCGAAGTATCGACCAGGATCACGACGCGAATCTCCGCCTCGGAATGGACCGAGCCTGTTTCTCTGTTCCTCCGAGCGCCGCCAATCGTTGGGCACTCTTCCGCGCAACCAGCGATTCAAGCCCCATTCGAATCAACGCCGTTTTTTCGCTAACACCGGTCAACTGGGTCGCCCGCTTCAGAATGTCGTCATCAATGTTGAGTGTCGTTCTCATGCATATACGTATGCCATATTCGTCTGCATCCGTCAAGCGGCCAACGCCTCACATCACTGTTTGTGACGAACCGCGCAAAGCGCGGACCGGCAAATACCGTGGATGTGAATGTTGGGCTGTCATTCGAAGTGCAACGAAATCATGTCGATACTGTCCCAACAAAGCAGGACGACCAAGAGCGAACCCGCAACCATTGCCACTGGTACATAGCGAAGCACCTTGGGCGCGGGCGTGCAGCGGGCAAACACCAGCGCACCGCCAATTGAGAGGCCGATCCAGGGAACCAACACAAAGGGAGCCGAGAACCAGTACAGGAGTTCCCCCCGAAACCTGCGGCCAGGCGTACCACCGGGAGGGGAGTAGTAACCGTCCACTTCAGTGTGGCCCGGAAAGAGCTCGTATCCGATCACCTTGCCCCCGGCACGAGCTTGGGCCGCTCCGACGACTTGATCGGCCTCAAGACAGGCGAACAGCAGAAACCCATTGAGTAACAGGATCAGGAACGGAACCCAGTATAATACGTTCGTTTTCACGTTCTGATCCATTCAGCCCAACGCCTACGGGTCAGCGGCGGCACGCCGCTGCAGCCGTTTGTTGGCTGGCTGTTGTCACTTAGTGTGGCCTGGCACGGTTCCGTTGGCTACTCATTGGTTCCGATCCACTCCGTACACTTTCTTGTCTGCGATAGCCTTGAGCTTGAGAAACGTCCACACGAGCAGTGCGACGAGAAACGAGTTTAGAACAAGCAAGACAGGGAAGAGCGCAAGGTGGGGGTATCCCCACCACAAATAAGCGCCAAGCATGCTTAACGGCAAGCTGAGAAACATCCCCACTGTCCCGAACGGTGCTGCTACTTCGGGTGAATCAAAGAACCACAGAATGGCGAATGCTACGGCGTATCCAATGAAACCTACTATGCACAGGATCATACCGAAACGGATTGCTGTTCTTGAAGGGCCGGCTTTCATTTCTATCTAATCCAAGCGCCAACGTGACGCCTCACCGGACGGCGAACCCGCCGCGGGTGAGCCGTACGGTGAAGGCGATGGTTCGAGGCTCCTCAATCACTGAGCATCCACTGTATGACCAGCGTCATGGTGACCAACCCCGGCAATGAACCAAGGAGGGGCAGGATGAATCGTGCTCTGTCACGACCGTGCGCCCTGAAGACCCCCTTGAGGACGAGAACTACGGGAAGAACGGAGCAGAGGACGGCGGGAAGGAAAGCCCAAGCCGTGAACGTGAAGAGACATAGTAGGCAAACCCAGACCCAAGGAAGACTGTAGATCGCCTGTCGAGCGTCATGGACGGCGTCGATGTGGTTCAGTCTGATTTGCAGTGCTCCGTTCATTGTGTCGTCTGCCTCGAACGTTGTTTAGCTGGAATTCCACATTTTGCGGGTTGGCCGGCCATTTCAGCCGCAACAGCACCCGCAGCGATTCTTTACCATGACGGGGAGGGTAACAGAGAAAGCAGAGGAGTCAAGCCGGGGA
>CAZJBP010000106.1:0-13463 GCA_964544115.1 uncultured Victivallales bacterium
CATCAATGTCTTAAGACTTTCCGCGGAAAGCCAGGCAATGTACTCGCTGTTGTCGTAGTGATGGGCGCCCTTGTTTGGTCCAATAAAAATCTTTGCGAATGTGAAGCCATCCAACGTAGGCCAGGAGAAGACGCCAAAACGGCCGTTGTACCGCTGCCACCAGAGCCGCTTGAAAATCGTCTCACCGTAGCGTCGCTTCTCGCCCGGGGTCATGTTCCACCCGTGGACGTACAGGAGGTACTTATCGGCTTCGGGCGTGTAAGCGTCCATCGATTGAACTTCATCGGCTGTTGACTGGACTTGAACGTTCCAGTTGGCGCCGCTGCCCGCTGCCTCGCCAGCCTCATAGATATCGTAGAAGCGGCTGATCGGCAGCAGCCTGAGTCGCACACTTCGTTCGCAGAACAAATGTCCGCCGATCTTGACCGTTGCCGTGAATCTGCCGTCGCCGGCAGTCTTCCCCTCCAGCAGGAAGCAGTTGGTCTTGCCCGGCTCCACATAGCTTGGTTCCAGTGCCACAAGCCCCGAGCCTATCGTATACAGCCGTTCTTCGTCCTTCTGGATGGTGGCTATGTTCGTCGAGAAGAGGTAATTGAAGGCGTTTGTGCCGGCGCCGTTGGTTACGGCCTTGAAAAGATTCGCCTCGGGGGCACCATCTACTGGCACAAATGAGGCGAATGTGGCAAGGTCGGGCACAGTGTCGAGAAGCGTGTCAACGTACAGGTGGACGCGGGTGAAATCCTCCAGGTCGCGGCGACAGTCCCCGTTCCACCAGAGGACAGGATGGTTCCCAATGCGGTCGTCATTGCAGTCGGGCTGGGGAGAGCCTTCGCAGACGTCATCCTCTGCGTAGTAGAAATTGAAGTCCAGAGGGAATGTCAGGCTACAGTCCCAGTCGAAGTGCAGGCAATCGCAGTCGTCGTTCACCCAGAACAGGCAGTCCTTGTCCATGCGGTCCCAGAAGTTAACTTGCAGGTTGCGGTTGGTGCCGCCGTCCATGGCGATGTCGACCAGTACAACGGTCAGAACGTTCGTGTCGGCACTGCGCACGACGCCGTTGGTGTCTCTGTAACTGAAGACGACCACCACATCGCCAATCTCGACGCTGTTGGTGAGGCCCTCCACCCAGAAGTTAGTGTGCGGGAAGTCGCCGAGCGTCTCCAGGTCCTCGCCGTCGCCGAGCGTCCACTCGATGCGGTTCGTGCCCGCAGCCACGCCCACGAGGCAGTTGGACACGGCCCCCTTATGCGGCCCGTCCCAAATGCTGATGCGGTTAGTTCCGGTCACGATCTCAAGTACGACCGTGCCGATGGGCAGGTTCGTGGGCCCAAGCCGTACGGGCATGCGCGCAAGATCGTCCTCGTTCGTGCTGACTGCCGCGGAGCCAACCACGTCTTGGCAATCGTTCGTGCCATCCTCGTTGTCGTCGTCGTTGTTGATGGCGACGAAACGTCCGGGTGGTGTAGCTTCCATCATGTCCTCCGTTGTCGAGAAGACGCCATCGAAGTTCAGGTCTACGTCAATATCGGTCAGCAGGACGTAGAGCTGGGCGGTTCTGTTCGAGGCGTCGAAAACGGTTGTCGGTTCGTCTTCCCAGTGGTCGCCCATGATGCCGTTCGTGTCCCCGATCACGAAGCCTGCGGCGAAGATCCAACCTGTCGGCCCGCCCTGGCCTTGGAGGTAGATCTGGTAGTCGTAGTCGGCATTGGGGTAGTTGGTGTAGTCGGGCCGTGTGGTGAAGTGCACAAGGCTGATGTCATAAGTGGCGCCATTCTCGAATGGATACTCGCCCGTCATCGGAGCGCCGTAGGCCGTGTTCGTGGCGACCACCGCGTCACTGGCGTTGGTCTGGTTGACGACGCTCAGCACGTACTTCTCGGACTTGCTGGCCCCGTTGGTGTCGCCGAAGGCGTACCATAGCGTCAGCGTGTCCGGCGCATAGGCATCGGCCGGTGCTCCAGAGGCGGCCGCGTCGGCGCCATCCGGCACGCTGTCCCCGTCCGTATCGGCACATGCCGGGTCGGCGTCCCAGGCATATTCGGCAGCATCAGACAACCCGTCCCCGTCGGCGTCGCCCGAGCCGCTGTTGGCCAGGCTTCCGAAGTGGACTATCTCCCATGCGTCGGCCATGCCGTCACTGTCGGCATCGCAGAACTCGTCGGCGCCGATGTCTACCTGGGTGCCGCGGATGCGCGGTTCATCGTCGATGTCCGTTGAGGATGACATCCACGGAGCGTTCGTGCCGGAGTCGATGCAGGGGGAGCCGGCCAGCAGGCGGCAGAGCACCGGCGTCATGGATGGGGCATTCGTCAGGTTGCCGGTGCCGCTCGCGCCGCCCTGGACGCAGGAATGGTGCGACGCCACCCCGCTGGACGCCTGGTCCGGCGCGTTGCCCCAGAGTATGGTGTTGGCGTTGGTCGCGGCGCCGCCCTCGGTTGCGGCTACACCGCCTCCGGCCAGGCGCGTGCGGTTGCCGACCACCGTGCAGTTCTCGATGGAGAGTCGGCCGGTCGCACCCTTGACGTTCACCCCGCCACCATAGCCAAACGACCGGTTCCGGGCGATCAGGCAGTTGCGTAGGACGGCGTCGGACTCCTTTACACGCACCCCGGCCCCGTCGGCATGCGCCCAGTTGTCCACGATCTGGCAGCCGACGACGCTGACGACCGAGGACAGGCAGCCTATGCCGGCGCCGTCCACCGCCGTGTTGCCGCTGAACGTGCAGGAGTCGAAGGCGGCCGTGCCTTCTTTCACATAGGCCCCGCCGCCGTGGTCCCATGCCCAGTTGCCACTGAACAGGCAGTTCGTCACAACCGGATCGGCCCCGTCGCTGGAGAACAGTCCGCCGCCGTTGTCTTCGGCGACGTTGCCCGAGAGTGTGCAGTCCGTCAGCACCGGGTCGGAGCTGTCCTTGCAGCGGACACCGCCGCCGTCGGCCCCGGCCCGGTTGCCCTCGATGACGCAGGCCGAAAGCGTCAGGTCGCTGTTATCGTTCAGGTGGACGGCGCCGCCGTCATTCGCGGCGGTGTTCGTGTAGAAGGCACAGCCCTCGAACGTCAGGTCCGCCTTCTCGATGGCCGCCGCGCCGCCATCGGAGCCTGCGTGGTTGTTGGCGAAGAGCGTGCCGGAGATGACGACCCCGTCCGCGCCGTCAGGGCAGTACAACGCCCCTCCCTTGTCTCCTGCCTCGTTACCGTCGAAGACGCAGTCCAAGACACGAGCGGCGGTACTGCTGTCCTTGAGCCGCAGCGCGCCCCCGTCATCTTGGGCATGGTTGCCCGTCAGGATACAATCCCGGATCGTGGGCGAAGCGTCATCGCAATACACCGCGCCGCCGTCCTCGGTTGCAACGCAGTTGGTCACGAGGCACTGGTAGACGGTGGCCGCGGTGTTCGAGGCGAAAAGGATGCCGCCGCCGCTGACCGCGCTGCCGTTGCGGATCGTCACGCGGGCAAGCGCCGCATGGCTGGACTGCGCTCGGTCGAAGGTCACGCCGCGGGTCGTGTTGCCGCAATCGAGGATCGTCGCAACAGCGCCGTCTTCGCCGATGAGCAGGACTGGATGGGCCGGGAATCGCAAGTTGACGTTGCTCGCGCCGGAGTAAGTCCCCGCCGCCAGCAGGATGATGTCGTAGTCAACCGTGGCCTGATCGAGCGCTGCCTGGATCTTGGTCGCTCCGGTCGGTGTCAGGGAGAAGCGAGGTGCAGGAATGGCGTCGTCCTCGCCCGGCAGGCCGTCGGCCGCTTTGTGGGGGTTGCTGTCGTGCTTGCACTCGTAGACGTTGGGGTAGCCGTCGCGGTCGTAGTCGGTCATGGCGTCGGCGGCATTGGTGGGGCAGAAGCCCCAGATGTACTCCCAACCGTTCGGCATCTGATCGGCGTCGTAGTCGCCTGAGGAGGTCTGGTTCGTGCTACCGAAGTGGGTCAACTCCCACCAGTCCGGCATGCCGTCGGCATCGCCGTCCACGTCAGCGAGGGAGAAGTCGATGTCCCATACGCTGTTGGAGAGCAGGAACGGGTTGTTCGTCCATGCGCCCGATGCCTCACGGTCGGCGTCGAAGATGCCATCGGCGTCGGCATCGATCCAGGCTCGCGCCCAGTATGTGGTCTGCGGCAGGTCAGCGATGCTGTAGGCGCCCAGCGAGGAGAGGGCGTCGCTATAGGTCAGCGCCATGGAGTTGGAAGCCAGCACGGCGACGGCGTAGGTGACGCCCGTCTGGCGGCCGGTGTAGGTGAGCGTGCCGTTGATGCTCTGGGGCGGGTCGCACAGGGCGATGGCAAGGTTGCTGACGGAGCCGGAGAGCCAGAGCGGGCAGTTGGTTGCCGTGCCGGTGGCTTCCCACGGGTCGGGCGCACCGTTGGGGTGCCAGTCGCGCCAGGCCCTGATCCAGTAGTCGGCCAGGTTGGGGACGCCCTCCACCGCGAAGGCACCGGGCGAGGCGAGAACATCCGACCGGCCGGTGTCCCACGAGTTCGACGCCTTGACCGCCACGACGTAGATCGGGCCGGTCTGCGGGGTGTTGCTGTGGGTCACGCTGCCGCTGACGGTCACGGGGTAACTGTCAGCGTCTTCCGGATCGCTGTGATACATGAGTTCTTCGCGTGCGTCTGCGAACCCGTCTTCGTCGCCATCGATGCCGCCCACGCCGATGCGGTAGTACCGCGACGCGACGTTCGTCGCGTCGGTGTCCGTCCAGGCGATGCTCGTGGCTGACGTTGACACGGCGGCGGTGCCCAGCAGGTCCCACCAATACGCGATCAGGTCATCCGTGCCGAAGATGTCCAAGCCGTTGGTGAAGTCGTCGGGATAGGCGATGGTCAGCGTCATCCCCGTGGCGGAGTGTTCCAGCCCGGCAATGGTCAACTCCTCCACCGAGGTCCTCATCGCCAGGCGTTGCGCCGACGCCTCGTCCAACACTGATTTCCGCGATGCAGTCGCGGAAATCAAAGCCACGAAGTGGCTCAGGTCCTCGGCGGGCAGGAGCGCGTAGCGGCCCACGATGCGGCTGGAGTCGAACATGGCAGCGATCCAGGGCGCGTACTCACGGTAGAGGGCTGCCTTTTCGGCGCTGCCGCAGAGCGCCTCCAGCGGCCACAGCGGGTCGTAGTCCAGCGGAGCCGGGATGCGGGCCAACTCACTCCCGCCGCAGGTGACCACGCGGGAGCGGGTCAGCGGGTCCTCGACCACCAGCACGGGGTAGACCGCCACGCCCAGCCGTTCGGCCGCAACGAGGGTCTTGAGGGCTTCCTGAGAGAACCCGCCGGACGCGAAGTCCGCGGCGACGACCTGTTCGGCGAGCACCAGCGGAACCTCGCACGGCGGCAGCAGCGGCGCCCAACGCAGTTGGTCGTCCTCGAAGCGCTCGACCAGGGCCTCGAACGAATCGACCTGTGACGCCTTGAGCGAGGCGTAGTAGCGCTGATTGAAGACCACCGTGTCCAGCCACTGCTTCGCGGCGAGAACGACGGCGGCCAGCAGCACCGTGGCGGCGGCCGCCGAGAACAGCACGATGCCGAGGCGTACCGCACCCCTGAACGACACCCCGCGGAACATGCGCACGCTCCCTTCGCGCCCCTCGGCGTCGGGCAAGACGGACCCGTGGCACCCCGCCGCACTCCGTCGCACCCCGTCCGACCCAAGTTACGCTGGGTAGGAATTACTGGCACCGGAGCAGGTATGGTGTCAACAGCATACTTGCAGCCCGAATTGATGCGCCTGAGGGCAGCCCCCACGCCCGCCCCAGCCGCCGCACGCCGCGTCGCCGTTCCGCTGGGCATCACCCATCGTTTGGAGCCGCCAAACGAGCACGTGCGGGCACGTGGCGCCTCACGCCGCCGCTTTCAGCCCCAGGAGCCTGAGTTTGCCCTCGCCCCCAGCCACTCTCGGCACATGTGCGCCAGTTACCAGGCGGGACAACGGCGTCAAGGGATGCCAGCGGCACCGCTACTGCGCCGTCGAAGGCGACCTGACGGCGGCGATCCCCGATCAAAGCCGCCGACCGTCCAGGAAGAAGGCATCGTGCCATCCTTTCGCCTTCGGCAGCCGCTCCTTGTGCAAACCACCCCGTTTCGGTGGTGAGCCGACAATTAGGTTGCTGATCGCTTTCCGAAATCACTTGCCGCAACTGTGTTGACCGTGCCAAAGTCGCGCATGTTGGCTCGGATGTCCTGACAACAGCCTGGCGACATGGCCGCATGCTGTCGCTGTGCGGGAGTGTTGTTCGGCGGTCTTGGGTCAAGGGGGGTGTCGTGTTCAAAGTCGTCTCTTCCGCAGCGGCGATTGTTTCTACAGTCTTCTCTCTCGCCGCGGGCACCTGTTCGGGTTCGCCGCCCGTCGTCAGCGACCTTGGCTCGCTTGAAGGAGTGGTCAACGGCGCGTGGACGAACGAGACCATCTCCCGCGCCGTGCCGCCCACGCCATTCCCGTACAATACTGACCTCGGAGTCGTGAGCTTTGCGTCGAACTTCGATACGAACTTCCTCTCGATACTCACTCCGGTCACGAACGGCACGGTGACGCTCTATCCGCTGCTGGTGACCGAGACGAACGCCTCGCCACGCGAGCGGGTCTTTCTGAACGCCTCCAGCGTTGCCGTCCACACGGCCTCGGTCGACCTCGTGGACTACCCCGAAGCGTGGGTTCAGGAGGTCTATGGGGCTCCGCCTGCGTGGTTCAGCGGCAACACGCTGTCGAACTGGTACGCGATCCGCGACCCCAGCCGCCAGAGGGTCCGCCTCTCGCTCTTGGCGACCTCGGATGTGCCGGCCTATGTCGCGGCGCTGACGAACTCGCTCGCCTCGGTCGGGTCGGGCACCAACGCGGTCCCCCTGCTCGATCTCTACAGCAACGACATCGCCTTTGTGGGCATGGCGGCCGGCGAGGGGAGTCCCGCCTTGTACCTGCACGCACCGGAGGAGGTGGCCCGGCTCGACCTTTTCGACTCGACCAGCCTGGTCGCCGCGGCAGGCGGCTGGTGGCTGGCCGCCACCCTGGACCATGCGGCCGACCCCCTGGCGTGGAGCGCTGCCGCCGGCATCTCCAACGCCTTCTACTGCGCCGGAGACGCGGACACCGATACCGATGCCGACGGGCTGTCCGACATCCGGGAGCTTCGCCTCTATGGCACGGACTTGAACGAAAGCGACACCGACGGCGACGGCCTCTCCGACGGCGAGGAAGTCCTGACCTATGACCTCGACCCGCTTGACGCTGACTCGGATGGGGATGGCATTGAAGACGGCGACGAGATTGTCGGGCGCACGGGCCCACATAATGCCGACGCGAGTGCGCCCATAGGGACCATTGTCTGTCCGGCGTCCGGGAACGCGGGGAGTTGGATGCCATGAGGTCTACATGCCGAGGGTTGGGGCGTAGCGTGGTCCTGACGGCACGGTCATGGGCCCTTGCGTGGGGCCTCGCGGCAACAGCCCCATGCGTGGCGGACCCCCTGTACAACGTGGTGAACATCACGGAGAGCGCCGTCACGGACGGCAAGGCGATCTCTTACTGGTACAACGCGTTCACAGCCGTGCCTGAATGGAATCCCGGTATATGCTACGCCGATGCGTACTACAGCGCGACCGCCGCTGCCGACTCAACGCCGCCGGTCGTAAGCACGAACAGCGTGATTGCGACGACCTCATCGACCGGCGGCTCTCTGTATCCGCCGGCGTTCTACGGGAGTTGGGGCTGGGCTGCCTTTAGGCTCGACGTAAAGCCGTCCTTCATCGCAGACCTCCGATCATTCGATGCCGCTGAATATCCCCTTGTCTGGCTTGAGTGGGAGAGAACTCGCGTCGAGAGTAATGCGGCGACCAACAGAATGTATCGGCTGCTGACGCCTGGCAGTGAGACCACGATTGATGCTGGACTGCAGCACAACACATGGCCCCCAGGGCCGGGATCGTGGGAAGAATGGTCGACCGCATCTTACGGGACCACCATCGAAGAGCCCGAGATATGGGCACTGCAACTCAACAGGGAGGCTCGTGTCGATGAGCTTCGTCCCGATCAGAACAAGTCCGTAGGCGACCCCATCAATACGATCAATGGTAATGTTGCCGTTGACGCGACGGACATAGCGATCCCGTGCCCCGGCGTGCCGCTGCTGATGCGCCGCAGCTACAACAGCATGTCGAGTCATGACAGTGCCCTCGGGGCTCGCTGGGGATGGTCGTACGACTGGCACCTGAGCGTGTCCAATACGGTGTTCTCGGGGCAGACCAACACTTGGTGCATCCTGCGCACGGGCGAAGGGGGGGAGTATTCGTTCCCCATGTTGACCAACGGCACCTATGGTGCTCCCATCGAGGTGAATTGGCGTCTGGTCTTCACGAATCAGCAATATCGGGTGAGGATGCCGGGGGGTATTCAGTACACGTTCGCGACCAATGGACTGCTGGACAGCATAGACGATGAGTGGAACAATCGTGTGAGCTTGGTCTATTCCAACGCGTCCTCAGGCAGTCGTCTGTCGCGCGTGGAGCACTGTGTTGGCCAGTATTTAGCCCTTGCGTATGACAGCAACGACCGTGTCATCGCCGTCAATACGCCAGACCCGAATCTGTGGGTGGCCTATGGCTACGACACATCCGGGGGGCTCACCAACGTGGTTCGTCACGTTGGCAACGCCAGCGAGGCGACGAGGTACGAATACGACGGCGGGACGAACCATCACATCGTCAAGCGGGTGAACTCGGCTGGTGACGCCTACAACTGGACTTACTCAACCAACGCCAGCGGGCACACCACGGGCAAGGCGATTCGGTCCTGGGTGGCATCGAACTCTCTTGAGACCGCGCTTGAGTATCCTGCGGCCGGCACGCCGAAGACCGTGGTGACGTTGGGTCGCGGCGATCGTGAGATAGAGTACGAGTACTACTATCACCCTGTGCTGAAGCGGATTCTGCAAGTCCGAGGGCCAAATCCAGACCCCACGAACGGGTTCACGGGCGTGGAGACTCGCTTCAGTCACGATGACGGCGCGAACACAACCAACCGAACCGTGGTCGACCTGGACACAGGCGATTACCTGATGGCGAGTTCCAGCTACGATGGGGCGCACAACGTCACCCGTGAGGGCATCGGCTACTGTGCAGCCGCGTCGAACTTCTGGACGTATGGGTGGGACACGAATGCCGGACTGTTGACGTCGGTTGTCGATCCGGAAGGCTCGCGGATCGAGTGCCGGTACACAAACGCGTCGCCTGCCTGCGTCAAGGTCTTCCATTCCTCAACACAATCCTTCGATACAACCTTCGGCTACTACACGAACGGGCTTCTCGCCGCCGTCACCAACGCCAACGGACATTGGGTGCGATACGGCCACGACGAGCTGGGGCGGTGCTCCGGCATAGAGCCGCAGGCTGGCCCGGCGGTGAGCCTGTCCAACAACGTCCTCGGACATCTCGTCAGCCTCACGATGCCCGGCAGCGGCGGAGAACGAATCGTGAGGTTCGACGCCGATGAGCTTGGCCGGGTTAAGGCCATTACCTGGCCAAACGGTTTGGATGAGCGTTTTGCCTATGATGCAGTGGGCAACCTCACGAATCATGTCGCCGCAGGAAGGACCACGCGGCTCACCTATCTACCGGCCCGCAATCTGTCTACGGTGGAACGTCTGCTGGGGCCGGGCACTGCACTGACAAACGCCGTGGCGTACGACCAGCAGTTCAACGTGCGCAATCTGACCGATGCGAAGGGCCGGCTCGTGGAGAGTTACTCGCTGGATCTTCAGGACCGCCCGGTGACGGCCACCAACCTTGAAGGCCAGACGATGAGCGTGTGCCGCGGCGTCGCGGGATTCGTCAAGTCCGTCACCCGCTTTGATGGTACGACCATCAGCAACGCGTACAACCCCTCGGGGCGGCTCTCACAAGTGCTCTACGCCGACGATACGCAGGACTTCACGTACCTGAGGAATGGCCTGTTGCAGACTGCCGCCGATGGTGCCGGTACGATCTCCAACGCCTATGACCAGGCCAACCGGCTCTCAAGCGTCCGCGTCACGGGCTCCCTGCCGCAACCGTTAACAGTCTCCTATGGGTATGCCCCGGCAGGCAACGTCACCAATGTGACGAGCGGCGTCAGCTCGGTTCGGTATGCCTATGATGCGGCAGAGCGAGTAACCGATCTGATGAGCCAGGGGAAAGGCTTCCGGTACACCTACGACCCCTGCAACGGCTTGGTGTCCACAATGACCTGCACCAACACAGGCGTCGTCGCGTCCTATGGCTATGACGTCATGGATCGGGTGACGAACATTGCGTGGCGGACGAGCGCAGGCGAGGTGCTGCGTAACTTCGCGTATGGGCGCGACGCGATGGGGATGGTTACAAACGTTGTGCGGGAAGACGGGGCGCGGCAGGCTTACTCCTATGACGCACTCGACCAACTCGGGACGGAGCGTCGCATCGCCAACGGCATGACGAACACGGTCGATTATGCGTATGACCCTGTTGGCAATCGCACGAACAAGAGTTTTCGGGGTACGACGGTGTCCTATGCAATGTCGGCCGGCAACAACAGGCTCTCGGGCTGGACGGCCAGCTCGACCGACGCTTTTGCTGGCGCGGCCGTCGCATCCATTCGGGGACACAGCACCGAGAGTATCGGCTTGAATTCAGGTCTAGGCCGACTATGGGTTAGCAACACTGTTGACGTTGCGACACCGTCGGTCAATGGGGCCAACTTTGCCGTGGCCGCGATGCCACTTGCGGTTGGAACCAACGTCGTCTGCGCCGCCATTGGAGACGCCGCCGGCAACGTGGGGCATGCGGCCGTTACGGTGCGGGTGGACATCGTCACCGACGCCACCTACCAGTACAGCGCCGCCGGGTGCCTCACGAACCTGGCCTACTCGGGAGTCGGAATCTCCGGAACGAACACGCTCTCTTGGAACAGCCGCTACGAACTGATCGGCGTTACCACGAACGGGATGGCAGCCGAGTCCTACGGCTATGACGTAGCCGGGCGCCGGGTGTGGACATGCGACGGTACGGTGACGAATTGGCATGTCTACGACGGAGCGCACGTCATCGCTGACGTGGATGGAACCGGAGGGTTGATCCGCACGTACCTCTGGGGACCGGGAATCGACACCCTTCTGGCCATGACGATCCATACGGGCGCGGTGGAGCAGACCTACTACGCGCTGACCGACCACTTGGGTTCGGTCCATGCCTTTGCGGACGAAGCGGGTGCCGTCGTTGAGGCCTACACCTGCGACGCTTGGGGCCGGGTTCTGAGCGTGACAGATGGTGCGGGGGCGGGGTTGTCGCGATCACTCATCGGCAACCGCTACCTCTGGCAGGGCCGGGAGTACTCCTGGAACACCCGCCTCTACAACTTCCGCGCCCGCTGGTATGACCCCGTGACCGGTCACTGGCTCTCCAACGACCCCATCGGCATCAGCGGCGGGCTGAACCAGTATGTTTTCTGCGGGAACAACCCGGTCAACTTCCGGGACCCGTTCGGGCTATGCACAGATGACGGCTATCCCGCATTCGTGAATCCCACCTACGCCTTCCCCGGCCTTCAGAGCCTGATGCCAGAGATGTACGACTTCCTTGCCGAGCCGGGCTGGAACTTCAACCGTTGGCACGCAGAGAATATCGGCATCCCCGTGAACAACTTCATGTCCGATTTTGTCGGGGCTGATCGTTGGCAAAGCTTCAACAACTTCATGGACTTCTTCGCGCAGGGCATGTCTCTCGCGATGATGACCCAGGGCGGCGCGATGGGTGGCGGTCGGCCGCTTCTTGGCCAAAATCCCAGCAGGCTTGGGCAGTCCCTTCGGACCGGGTCGCGTGTCAATACACGCCTATCCGCGGGGCGCGGAACAGCGAGAAGCATTTTCAGGAATCAGGTCCAAGGGCCTATCCAGCAAGCACCCCTGCAAAACGGAGGTGTTCGGCGATGGGGGGCAAACGGAGTGCAGATCCGTATGAATCCAAACGGCACGACGCGAGTTGATCTGCCGGGGCGGGGGCCTACGGGGATGGAGACTATCCACTTTGGGACGTGATCATGAATGAAGATCCAAGCTATTCGTTGCGATCCGATCGGGAGACGCTCGGTCTTCTCCGGGACGTAGCACAGGCCGATTGGGAAGCCTGTTGCGTTCAGGGGGGCAAGCTTGAGCAGGTCTCCCCCGGGCTTTACCGTTGCTCGGGCCTCCTTATCCGAAAAGGAGATGCGATCTGGATCGCATTCGAAGCGGTCGATATCGAAGAATGTGGGGAAGCCTTCAAGTTAACCGCCTCGGTTCTTTCAGAGGCAGCGATGAAAGCCCCAACATGGCGGCCATTGTTAGAGTCTGTTGCCACATTCCCTAACGGATGCGCACTCAATCGCTTCTTCCGTGGACCACGGACTGTCGAAGTCCTGTCAGAAGTCATCGCGCCGACGGAATTAGAAGCCCCATCATCAGCTACTGTCGATGCGGGACTCCTGGTAAGGAACTCAGATGGCCTATGCCTTGTCTTCGTGCATGACACTCGGCAGCCTCTGCAAGCAGTGCTTTCGACAGATCATTTGGTCGTCGAATCCCAACTGGCAAGGTTCAGCACTCGACCTTTATGAATGCTGAACCTTGTTGAGATGCCCTCTCGCGGCTTGCCGAGGCGTCGCGATGAAGAGGTCGTCAGCGACCGGCGGCCTGGCCGAGAACAGCATTGCGCCTTTGGTTGTGATGTTGAACAGGTACCCGACGATCTCGCCTGTTGCCAGGTTGTGGACTAGGAAGTGATGGACCAATGCGATGCGGTGTTCTATACGCCTGCGCATACTGAGCCATACCCCACGTTTCGATCCGGCCATGAAGACCGCGACGACCACCCCACAGCCGCCTCATATCAGGCCGAGGTTCGGACCGCAAACCAATCTCACTGGTCCAGGATCGCTCCTTCGATCCGCCGCGGCAGGAGATCCTCTCCCTGCCGTCGAACCATCACTCGTAACCCAACAAGGAGGACCCGCCATGCCCTGGACCCAAGTGCCGAAGCAAGAAAGCCCGCCCCGCCCGCCGCGTGTCGCCGTCCCGACCGTCCGGGTCGAGCGGCCGAAATCGCCGCCCAAGCCAAGGAAGCCGCCGGAGATCGAGGGGTGGTCGTGGCGGTGGCAACGGTAGACTGGCGCCGTAAGGGCTGTCGCAAGGGCTGGACGCCAGCGGAAGCGGCCGCTACGATGGCCCCGGAGCCTGAAGCATGACCGTGACAGAAGAGTACGACTACGACGCACGAGCCGAGGCGCCGGCCACGGGGCTTGTCCCCGGCATGGGCGTAGCCGTAGGCAGAGACGCCAGCGGCTACGGTTACGACGCGGACGGCAACATGCTGACGTACGGGGGCTGGACGCTGGGGTGGAACGGGGAGAACCGGCTGGTCCTTGCCTCCAACGGCGCCACCAGGGTCACCTTCGCCTACGACTCCATGGGGCGGCGGTTCCTGAAGGCAGTCGGCGCG
>CAZJBP010000107.1:0-13384 GCA_964544115.1 uncultured Victivallales bacterium
AAGACGCTAATCAGGTCGATGCACCGGCCGGCGGCCGTGTGCCCGGCGGCCATCGGGCCTCCGCTGACCACGATCGTGGGGATGTTGGTGCGCAGCGCACCCATCAGCATGCCCGGCACGATCTTGTCGCAGTTGGGGATGCAGACCAGCGCGTCGAAGCAGTGGGCCTTGACGACGGCCTCGACGCTGTCGGCGATGATCTCCCGACTGGGCAGGCTGTACTTCATGCCCGCATGGCCCATGGCCACGCCGTCGCACACGCCGATGGTGTTGAACTCGAAGGGCACGCCGCCGGCCTTGCGGATCTCGCGCCGGATGAGGGCGCCGACCTTGTCGAGGTGCGCGTGGCCCGGGATCACCTGGTTGAAGGAATTGCACACGCCGATGAACGGCTTCTCGAAATCGGCGTCGCCCAGTCCCGTGGCGCGCAGCAGGCTGCGGTGAGGCGCGCGTTCCCAGCCCTTCTTGATCTGGTCACTGTTCATAAGACTTTCCTTTCCGGATCGCTTGAGCATAGGATGCTACCAGTCGGCCTTGGCGGGTGGCAAAGCAAATGACGGACCGGAAGCGACCCATGGCGTGGATGCGGACGGGCGTGCCTGCGGCGATTGGCGCCCTGGCTGCGGTGGCCATGTTCGCGCAGGGCGGGGGGCCCCTTCGGGCGTGCGAGCTGGAGGCCGACGCCGCAATGGTCCGGCTGTACGCGCGGCATGGCTGGCACGGGCAGGCGCGGGCGGCCGCGGAGGCCCTCGTGGAGCGGCCCGGCAGCGGAGGCTATGCGCGGCTGGCGCGGGCAGCTGCCTGCTACCACGCCGGGGAGGCGGAGGCGGCCGTGGCGCAGTACCGCGACCTGCTGGCCGAGGATCCCGCCGCGCCCGTGTTGCTGTATGACCTCGGCATGGCGCTGCGGCTGACGGGGCGCGCCGAAGAATGGCGCGATGCAATGCGACGGGCCGAGGACGGAAGTCGCGGGATGCTGCCCGGTCTGGCGGCGGCGTGCCGACGGGCGGTTGAATCGAACGATTGAGGGGGCGGCCATGAGGCGTGCGACGTGGATGCTGGCGATGGTGGTCGGAGTGGTGCTGGTGGGTGCCTCGTGCCGGAAGACCGATGTCCGCACGGCGGTGATCCGGGTGCCGCAGATGCGGACGCAGGACGGCGCCAGGCTGGTCACCGAGGCCATCAAGCAGGCGCGCTACGGAGTGCAGGTCGACTCGATCAAGGCGGACGTGGTGAGCCGGACCGTCACCCTGAAGTACGACAGCATGGAACTGGCGATCAAGAACATCGAATTCCTGGTGGCGGATGCGGGGTTCGATGCCAACGAGGTGCCGCGCAACACGGTGGCGGCGGCGAAGCTGCCGGCCGAGTGCCGGTAGCGGCATGAACGTTCAGGTTGAGCAGTTTCTCGACCACCTGGCGATGGAGCGCGGTCTCAGCGAGAACACGCGCAAGGCCTACGGGGCCGACCTGGCGGGGATGACGGCTTTTACGGACGCTCGCGGCGTCTCCTCACTCAACCAACTGACCCGCCAGCACGTCATGGACTACCTGGTCCACGAGCGCGACCGGGGCATCGCCGTCAACTCCATTGCCCGCCGGCTCGTGGCCATCAAGATGTTCCTGCGCTATCTGCAGCAGGAGGGCATGCTGGCCGCCAACGTGGTCGACGTCATGGACTCGCCGCGGCTCTGGAAGACGCTGCCCCACATCCTCTCGCCCCGCGAGGTCGAGCGCATGCTGGCGCTGCCGGCGGGCGACGACCCCCTGGCGGTTCGCGACCGCGCCATCCTGGAAACCTTCTACGCCACCGGCCTGCGCGTGTCCGAGGTGTGCCACCTTCGGATCGACGACCTGCACTTCGACTCGGGCTACCTGCGGTGCACCGGCAAAGGCAACAAGACCCGCGTGGTGCCGTTCGGCGACCAGGCGCGCGCGAGCCTCCAGCGCTACCTGGCCGACGCCCGCCCGCGCCTGGCGGACGAGGCCACCGGCCGGCAGGTCTTCCTCACGCGCCGCGCCGCGCCGTTCAGCCGCCAGGGCATGTGGAAACTCATCCGCACGTATGCGCGTCGCGCCGCCATCACCAAGACCGTCTCGCCCCACACGCTGCGGCACTCGTTCGCCAGCCACCTCCTCTCCAACGGCGCCCCCCTGCGCGTGATCCAGGAGATGCTCGGACACGCCGACATCGCCACGACGCAGATCTACACGCACGTGGATCAGAACCGCCTCCGGGCCATTCACGCGCAATTCCACCCGAGGGCATAGTTGTTCTGCGAACGCTGCGGCGTTGCCATCCAGCCGGACGTTTCGCTATTCTCGCGGGCAATTGGAATCGGGGTCTATGCTGGGCGTCAGGAAGAATCCCTATCGCGAGTTGGAGAAGCGTCTGGGCGTGCGGTTCCGCAACCGCGCGCTTCTGGAGACGGCGCTGACGCATCCGTCGTGCCGCCACGAGAACCCGGATGCGCCGGTCGATAACCAGCGGCTGGAGTTTCTGGGCGACGCGGTGCTCGACGTGCTGCTGGCCGAGTACCTCTACACGCTGTTCCCGCACTATGACGAGGGGGTTCTGACCACCGTGCGCAGTCGGGTCGTCAGCGGGCAGTCGCTGGCCGCCTATGCCCGCGGCCTCAAGCTCGGCGAGTTTCTCCAGATCGGCAAGGGGGAGGAGGCCTCGGGGGGGCGGAACCGGGCGTCGGCCCTCGCCGACGCCCTCGAAGCTGTCCTGGGCGCGGTCTACCTCGACCAGGGCATTCGGGGCGCCCGGAAGCTGTTCCAGTCCGTCTTCGTCGCCGCCGGCATGGAACTGGACGGCGATCGCTGGGTCGGCAACCCCAAGGGCGCGCTTCAAGACGTGGTTCAGCGGCGCTGGAAGGCTCCGCCCCTCTATAGTTTGGCTTCGACTGACGGGCCGCCGCACGCGCGTGTTTTCACCGTGGAGGTGGCGCTGCCCGACGGAACCCGGACCCGCGCGACGGGCGGCAGCAAGCAGGAAGCGGAAGCCGAAGCCGCCCGCGAGTGCCTGCGCGGCCTTAAGGCCTCCGAGGGTGCCACCGGGTAAACGACTCAAAGGGAACGGATCTCAACCATGGCTATCATTCGAAACAGAATAGAGCACGGCAGCGGCATCCCCCTGGGCGGGCTTGGAACCGGCAGCATCGAGATCCGGCCGGATGGCTATTTTCACGAGTGGCAGATCTTCAACCTCGGCATCTGGGCCCCGTACCACTACCAGCCGGACTACTGCCGGATGGACCCGCCCGCCATGCCGCCGGGCGCCCTGTCGTTCTACGTATGGGTCAAACCCGAGGGCGAACCGGCCATGATGCGCCGCCTGGGGATGAGGTCGGATCAACAGAATCTCTATTCCTTCGCCTGGATGAAGAGCGTGCGCGAAATTGAATTCACGGGCACGTACCCCGTCGCCCGGCTGTCGTACCTGGACGACGACCTGCCCGTGGAAATTTCGTCCACGCTGTTCGCCCCGTTCATTCCGCACGATGCGCGGACCAGCGGCACGCCGGGGTTCCACATGATCTTCACGCTGCGCAACCGGCGCGACACGCCGGTGGAAGCAACGATTCTGGCCACGCTGCGGAATCCGCTCGCAGCGGACGAGAAGGACCGGAAGCTGCGGAATTCGGTCACGTGCAGGGGCGACACGACGTTTCTCACGATGCGCACCGGGGCGAGCTCGTGCAGCAACGCCGCCATCGGCAGCCTGGGCCTGTCCGCGACCGGAGGAAAGGCCAGCTGGATCGCGGGGGAATACGATGAGTTCTTTGGTGGCTTCGGAAGCCCGGCCCGGCCGTACGGGAGCGTGCACGAATCGCTCTTCCATGACGTCCGCGAATGCGGGCGGCTCCCCAGCCTTGCCGGCGCCCATTCGCCGTCGAACAAAGTCCGCCTCAGCGACGCGGAACTGGACGCGCTCACACCGAAGCAGGCGAAGGATCTGGTGCGCGACATCCTGAAGGTTCCCTTCGCCCGCAGTCTCTGGCAGCGCGTGGCGGCCGTCGAGTCCCAGCGGCTCCAGACGCGGGCCGGGCTGGTGGAGTTCTTGCAGGCGGTTCGCGCCCGGCTCGACCACCTGGCGGGGCCCGATCGGACCCGCCAGACCTGGGGTACGGCCGCGCTGGCGTCCACCCTCCGCCTGGCGCCGCGCGAAGCGCGCGAGGCCCGCTTCACGCTGGGCTGGCACTTCCCCTGGCATCACAGCGCCAAGGGCTACGTCATGGGCCACATGTATGAGAACTGGTTCAAAGACGCCGAGGAGGTCAATGCCTTCCTGGTCGAGCACGCCGACGAGCACAGGAAGAAAACCGGTGACTTTGCCGCGGCGATGCACACCACGACGCTCGACGCGGAAATGGCTGAAGCCTGGGCGGGCCAGCTGACGACCCTGGCCAAGTCCACCTGGTGGGTGAAGAACGGCGACTTCGGCGTCTGGGAAGGCCTGGGCTGCTGCGGCTTCCACACGACCGACATCACCTACCAGGGCTCGTTCAACCTCCTGGCGCTCTTCCCCGAACTGCAAAAGCGACAGATGGAGATGGGCGCGCGCTTCCAGCGGAAGGACGGGCGGGTCCATCACTTCTTCATCCCCGACCTGACGGCGGTGGACGAGGGCTTTGACCGCGTGGACATGAACCAGCAGTTCGTGCTTCTCGCGTGCCGGGATTACCTGTGGACCGGCGACCGGGCCTATCTGAAGCGGCTCTGGCCGCACATCCTCAGCGCCATGAAGAACACCGCCCTGCTGGATGGCGACGGCGACGGCCTGCCGGACCGCGACACGCGCCGCAACACCTACGACTGCTGGGATTTCGCCGGCACGCCATCCTACATCGCCAGCCTTTGGCTGTCCGCCCTCCTGGCCGCTATCCGCATTGCGGAGGATCTCGGCCATCGCCGCGAGGCGGCGCTCTGGAAGAAGCTGCTGAAGAAGGCGGCCGCCAGCTTCGACAAGAAGCTCTGGAACGGCGAGTACTACAGCCTCTGGGTCGACGGCAAGACTCGCGACGAGTGCTGCATGACGGACCAGCTGGACGGCGAGTGGTTCACGCAGCTGATCGGCCTGGGGCACGTCCTGCCGAAGCCGCGCATCGCCGCCGCCCTGAAGGCCGTCATGAAGCACTGCTTCACGGACGAGAACGGCCTCCAGAACGCGAACTATCCGCCGGAAGCCACCAGGCGCCTGGTCACCCACCGCAACATGCAGCAGACCGCGCCCTGGACCGGGATCGAATACGCGATCGCCTCGATGATGATGGAATTCGGAATGGCGGCCGAGGGGCGGCGCGTGGTGAAGAATATCCATGACCGGCACCTGCGGGCCGGCCGTTTCTGGAACCACGGGGAATGTGGCGACCACTACTACCGCGCCATGTCGAGCTGGGCGATTCTCCTGGCCTCAACCGGCTTCAAGCTGGACGTGCCGCGCGGGCGGGTGAGCTTCTCCCCGCCCGTGGCCGTGCCCGAATGCCGCGCGCCCTGGGTGTCTTCCAGCGGCTGGGGGCATTTCACGATGTCAGGAAACCGTTTCCAGCTCGCCTGCCACTCGGGCGCGCTGACCTTCCGCGAACTCAAGGTGGGAAATGCCTCGGTTTCCGGTCTGGCCCGGCTGAACGGCCGGCCGGTGCGTGCTGCCGCGCGCACCGAAGAGGGCTCCATCGTTCTGCGTTTCGCCAGGCCGCTGACGCTGAAGCCCGGCGACACCTGCGTGGTCGAATAAGCCGCTTCAGCGCTTCTCTTCGGGGCGCAGGCGGAAGCCGGAGTCGATCTCCTCGGCCAGCGCCGCCGGGGCCTCCTTCCAGCGGATGCGGTCGGAGTAGAAGATCTGGGATGCGCTGTCCGGGGGCAGCCGGATGGCGTAGCGCAGGGGGAACCCCTCCGGGATCCGGCCATCGATCAGCGGCGCCCAGGCGCGCCAGTCGCCGTCGACCAGATCGCGCGCGTAGGGCCGGTCGGTCGTCGCGGGCGTGAGGTACACTGCGGCGACGGGGTGCCATGATGCGCTCATCGTTTCAAGTTCGGCGGGAGTGGCGGGGAGGGCGACAGAAGCGCGTCCCGCGTACCAGGCCGTGGCCCACGGCACGTCGGTGGCCATGACCTCCTGCGGCTCGAGCAATCCGCCCGCGTAGGCGATGAACGGCGGATAGTAGGGCGGGTAGGGGGACGCCGGCCCGGTCACGGTGGCGTTCAGCAGGGCCGGCAGGCCGGCTAGCAGGACGAAGAGCCACGATGCCGCGGTTTTCCACGCATCCTCGATCAGGATGCGGTCTGTCAGGTCCCAGAAGAACGCCGCGCCGAACACGGCCGCCAGCGGCAGGTAGACCCGCAGGGCCGCTCCCGACCCGCGTGGCCCGAGCACCGCCACGCCCAGCATCAGGAGCAGGCCGGCACCGCCCCACCAGCGCAGCTGGTTCGCCTCACGGCGCCGGAACACGTGCACAAAAGAGGCCGCGAACAGGGCGAGCAGCGGCCCGCTGCCCCAGGCGTTCGCCAGGCTGCCGTAGGCGTTGGTGAGGCCGGTGAAGGCCTTGGCGCGCAGCGCCAGCGAGACCAGCACGTTGTGGAACGACGGCTCGGTCAGGCCGTCCACGGTGGTCCCGGGATACAGGGCGGTCTCGTGCAGCAACCCGTAGAGCGCTGTGCCGAACAGATGCCCGGTCTGGGTCACATTGCGCCACAGCCAGGGCGTCACGACTCCCGCCGCAAGGGCGATGACGAGGAGGCAGGTTCCCAGTCGGCCGCGCGGCCCGCCCGAGGCGCCGAACAGGGCCACCACCGCGACCAGCGTCCACATGCTGTAGCCCGCCAGCATCGCCGTGCCGGCCAGCGCCGCCGCCCCCGCCAGCAGCCCCAGCCACGCCAGGACCGGCCTTCGGTCGATGCGAGACTGCACCGAGAGGACGGCCGCGTAGACGGCCGCCGCCCCCAGCGCCGTCATCAGCGGCAGCGCCGTGCCGGACATCGCATCGGACATCACCCCGTCGGTCACCAGATACGCCGCCGACGCCAGCCAGGCCACGAGCGGGTCGAAGAGCCTACGGGCGGTCAGGTTGATAAGCGCCGTGGTCAGCAGCGTCAGCAGGATGCCCAGCGGGACGAGCACCCGGGTCTCGGGCTGGAACAGCGAGCCGGCCAGTGGCGCCTCGAAGGACGGTCGGAGGAACTTGAAGCCCGCTGCGGCCAGCGCCGGGAGCGCTGGCGCATGCCGGGTGTCGGGGCAGGCGTCGGGCTGAGGCGCGGCGCCCCGCACGTCGCGCAACAGGGCCAGATCCAGCGGCCGGAGGCAGTGAGTGGCGAAGCCCCTGCCCTCCGCCATGCCCCGCGCCAGCTGCGCCAGTTCCATGGCCTGGGGATCGGAGAGTCCGCGAAAACGCGCGACCGCATAGCCCGACAGCAGGGCGGCGGCGAGGGCCGCCTGGAGGAAGAACCGCATGCCCCTGGCGGCAACCCCCTCGGTGAGGCTGTTGACGATGCGCTGGGTCTGTTCGGACATGGGGGTCAATCCTTCCCGTCATCGCCGGCGGGTACGGCGGCCGCCGGGGTTTCGTCGCGGTATTCCTTGAGCTTGCGGTGCAGCGTGCGTCGGCTGATGCCCAGCTCGCCGGCCGCGCGGGTGACGTTGTGCTGGGTGCGGTCCAGCGCGGCCTCGATCAGGCGCCGCTCGGCCGAGGCGAGAGAGTCGCCCGGCAGGATGGTGGCCGCCCGACGGGCAGCCCCGGGGGAGCGGTACCCCGCGTCGCGGACGGCCTCGCGGATGTGCCGCGGAATGTCGCGAGGGGCGAGGGCGTCGCCGCGGGAGAGGACGACCATCTTCTCGATGGTGTTGCGCAGTTCGCGGACATTGCCGGGCCACGCATAGGCCGCCAGCAGGTTGCAGGTTTCGGGTGTGATGGCGCCCAGCGCCTTGCCGTGCTTGGCGTTGAATTCCGCGAGGAACTGGTTGCACAGCAGGGCCACGTCGTCGGCGCGGTCCCGCAGCGGCGGCAGATGGATATTGACCACGTCGAGGCGGAAATACAGGTCTTCCCGGAACTTGCCCGCCGCGACCTGCTCCCGCAGGTCGCGGTTGGTGGCAGCGATCAGCCGGATGTCCACCTCCACGTTCTCGTTGCCGCCCACGCGCTCGAACTTCCGCTCCTCCAGCACGCGCAGCAGCTTCACCTGGATCGAGGCGTCGATCTCCGAGATCTCGTCGAGGAACAACGTGCCGCCGTCGGCCATCTCAAACCGCCCGCGCCGCCGGGCGATCGCGCCGGTAAAGGCTCCCTTCTCGTGGCCGAAGAGCTCGCTCTCGAGGATGTTCGACGCCAGCGCGGCGCAGTGCACGGCCACGAAAGGAGCCTTGGCGCGCGGGCTGAGGCGATGCACGGCGTGCGCCACCAGCTCCTTGCCGGTTCCCGTCTCGCCGGTGATCAGGATCGTCGCCTGTGTCGGGGCGGCCTGCCGGATGGTGTCGAACAGCTCCTCCATGGCCGGGGAGTTGCCCACGATGGTCTCCATGCCGTAGCGCCGATCCAGCTGCGCCTTGAGTCGCACGTTCTCGGCCTCGACCTGCCGCGAGCGCAGCGACCGGTCGAGCAGGAGCTCCAGGTGGTCCAGGTTGACCGGCTTCATCAGGAAGTCGCGGGCCCCGCTCTTCATCGCCGAGACGGCGGTCTCGACGCTGCCGTAGGCGGTCAGAAGGATGCAGACCAGGTCCGGGGCGCGGGCCATGGCCCGCTGCATGAGGGTGATGCCATCCATGCCGGGCATGCGCACATCGCTCAGCAGCACGTCCACGTGCCGTTCTGAAAGGATGTCGAGCGCCCGCTGGGCGCTTTCCGCCGTGCAAACCTCGTAGGTCCGGCGCAGCGCGCGCTCGAGGCCCTCGCGCGTGTTCCTGTCGTCGTCAACCACCAGGACCACCGGTCGTGTCTGAGTTTCGGTCATCGTTCTTCCTTTCGCCGCGCGCCGGTTGTTCCTCAGGGTTACGGGACCCGCGGCGCCTTCAACAGGCGCGGGCGGCGTTCCGACAGCGGCAGGAGGAGGGTCACCTCCGTGCCGGCGTCCGGCTTGCTGCGGATTTCGATCTGGCCGCCATGGTCCCGGATGATGCGCTGCACGATCATCATGCCCAGCCCTGAGCCCTCGGCCTTGGTGGTGAAGTAGGGCTCGAACACGCGGCCCATGTTCTCGGGCGCAATGCCCGAGCCGGTGTCGCGGAAGGAGATGCTGAGGTGCTGGTCCGTACATGCGATGCCGACCTGCAGCGCCCCGCCGTCGGGCATGGCCTGCAGCGCGTTGCGGATGACGTTGAAGAACACCTGCTTGAGCTGGTCCCGGTCGGCGGGAATCTCCGGGATCGAGTCGGCCACGGAGATCTCGACCTCAATGCGCCGGTTGCGGATCTCCTCGCGCAGGAGGGTCAGGGTCTGTTTGAGCAGTTCATCGATGCGCGTGCGGGCCAGGGTGGGCTTGGCGGGCCGGATCGCCCGCAGGAACTGGGTGATGATCAGGTCCAGTCTCCCGACCTCGTTGCGGGCGATTTCGACGAGTTCGCGCAGTTCATGCCCGATGTCTGCCCCGAGCGCATTTGCTTCGCGCTGCATGAGCTGGAGGTGGATGTTGAGCGCGTTCAGGGGGTTGCCGATCTCGTGGGCCACCCCTGCCGCAAGAAGCTTGATGGCGTTGAGGCGTTCGGACTCGACCAGCGTGGCTTCCACCTCCCGGCTGCGAGTCACGTCCCGCAGCATGATGACGGCGCCTTGCCCGTCGTCGGCGTTGCCCGCCAGGGGCACGACGCACAAATTGATGAAGCGATGGTCGGGGTAGGAGACCTCGATCTCCCGGGAAAGCATGCGCGACCACTCGGAAGGATCGCCCCGCAGGATCAGGTCCCAGTCCCAGTCGACGTCCTGCAGGAGTGACGAGATGAGCTTGCCACGCGCGTCGTCGGCTGAGAACCCGATCAACTGCTCGGCCGCACGGTTGGCGTAGTTCAGCCGCCCGTTACCGTCGATCACCATAACCCCTTCCTGCAACGATTGGAAGATCGTCTCCAGCAGCCCACGCTCGCGAACGAGCTTGAGGAAGTGCGTCTGGATGCTCTCGGGATCGAGCCGGTCAAGCCGGTCGATCAACTTATCCAGAAAACCCGCCTTCACGACAGCCTCCTCCGCGCAGCACCTCAGTGCACAGCAGCCTCAAGCCAGGGTCAAGGTGTCTCACTTCCCCGTTTCTCAGCATCACCCAAGTGTGTCGCGTCCGACTCACTTGCGAACCAAGATAGCGCCGTGTAGGAAGCGAAGAAAAGCGAAATATCGCCCGGGAAGGGGGGGGGTTGGGCGTCAGCCGTTCGCAGCTACGGCTTCCTGGACCTTGTGGAGGAGGGCCTCGCGTGTGAACGGCTTCTGAAGGAACCCGACGGCGCCCTGAAGGAGAAGTTGCTCGGCCTCGCCTTCGACGCTGTACCCTGAGCACAGAAGGATGCGGGCCTTGGGGTTGATCGTGCGGATCTTCGCGAAGACCTCTCGACCCGACAGCTTGGGCATCACCATGTCGAGCAGAACCAGGTCAACCTCCTGCCAGTTGCTGATGTAGGCCTCCACGGCCTCCTCGGGGTCGGTCCACGCCGTCACCCGGTGGCCCGCAGTGTTGAGCAGAATGGAGGTCACCTCCACGACCACCGGTTCGTCGTCGATCAACATCACCCGGATGGCGTCCTGCCGTCGGCTCGTAGCCACCGACCCTTGCGTTGAATTCCCCGGCTCTGACGTTGCGGGGAGATGGATGCTGAAGGTCGTGCCCCGGCCCAAACTGCTTTCAACGGTAATGAACCCCTTATGCGCCTGGACGATGCCATAAACGGCCGGGAGCCCGAGGCCGGTTCCCTTGCCGCGCGGCTTGGTCGTGAAGAACGGTTCAAAGAGATGGCTGCGGGTCGCCTCGTCCATGCCCGCGCCGGTGTCGCGAACGGATATGCGCACATAGCGGCCCGGGGCTGCCGGGGGCTGCCCGAGCAGTTCACCGGGCGCTACATCCACGACCCGCGTGCTGAATTCGATACGCCCCCCCTCGGGCATGGCGTCGCGGGCGTTGATGCCGATGTTGAGCAGAGCGTTCTCGAGCTGCGAGGCGTCGCCCCGGGTTCTGCAGGGCGTGCTGTCGAAGCTCTCCGCCACCTCGATGCGTTTGTCGATGCTGCGGTGGAGGATGGAGATCACATCCGAAATCACGGAACGCAGTTCGATCGGCTCCATCTCCATGGGGCCCTTCCTTGCGAACGACAGCAGTTGCCGCGTGAGGCGAGCGGACCGCTCCGCCGAGGAAAGAATGCGGCTGACGTAGAGCCGCAGGTCCTTGCGGTCGCGAATGCTCTGCTGAAGCATTTCCGCGTACCCCAGGATGCCTGCCAGCTGGTTGTTGAAGTCGTGGGCGATGCCGCCGGCCAGCTGCCCGATGGCCTCCATCTTCTCGGCCTGCCGCAGCCGCTGCTCCTGATCCCGCAGCGCCTTCTCACTCTGAACCCTCTGCGTGATGTCCTGCATGACGGCGAGCACCTGGGGTGTCCCGTCGCCAAGTGTAAACGCGCTGCTGGAGATGGACAGCGTCCGGGCTGAACCGTCCTTGCAAGTGATGGTCCACTCTTCGGACTGGAGATGCTCGCCCTGGCGCATCGCCTTCATTCTGGAGGAGGCCCTCTCCCGCGTTTCCGGGTCAGGGTAGACGGACTGGTACCAGCCCAGCCGATTGATCTCATCCTGGGTGTAACCGGTCAGCTCGGTCATGTGATCGTTCCAGACCGTGAAATTCACGAAGGGGTAATCTGGCACGGCGTGGCAGGCGCAGATGCCTTCCGCCGCGTTCTGGACGACGGCATGCCGGAAGGCGGATTCCATGCGCATCTGCTCTTCCATCTGCTTCTGATCGGTGATGTCCCGCAGGTGCTCGATGACGTAGGTGACGTTGCCGGAGGCATCCTTCACCGGATACGCGCGCGCATCGAACCAGAGGCCCAGTTCCGGCACGAACTTCTCGATCCGCGCGTTCCGCCCTGTCTGAACGGCCTCGGCCGTCGGGCACTCCCCGCACGGCGTCGGGCGGCCCAGCAGGTTGAAGCAGTGCGCGCCCTCGACCTGGTCCCTGGACATGCCCAGGGTGCGATACCCGGCCTCGTTGTAGCGGATGATGCCGTGGTGGGCATCCTGCACGCCGATGATATCCGGGATGCCGTTAAGCACGTGCTCAAGCAGGTTCACGTTGCGCTCGAGCTCGCTTCGCAGGCGGTCGCGGTCGCGCGTGGACTCCTCGCGCTCCGTCACGTCGCGGTCAATGCCGCGATAGCCCTTCAGGGCTCCGGTCTCATCGAAGATCGGGGTCCCGCTGGTTTCGAGGACGACGATCCGTCCGTCGCGCGTGATGTTGCGGTTGCGCAGCCGGACGATGGGCGCCGCTGCCGCCGCCACCCTCTGAAACAGCGCGGCCATCTGCTCGGCTTCGTCGGCCGGCATGAAGTCGGTGCAGCGTCGGCCGATCATGTCCCCGGGGCTGTAGACCAGGATGGTCTGGACCTGCGGGCTGACGTAGGTATAGCGGCCCTCGAGGTCGACTTCCCACAGCCAGTCGCTATTACTCTCGACGAGACTGCGGTAGTGCTCCTCCCGCGTCTGCAGCTCGGACGCCCGGTCCCGCTCGGCCCCATCCCGTAGCCGGCGGAAGGCGATGGCCAGAATGGCCCCGAGGACGTTCACCGTCATGACGGTGAGCCACGCCCGCTCCCAGCCGGTCGCCTCGGCGGGGATGACCAGCGGCAGGCAGGCGGCCCCGGCGAGACAGGCCAGGGCGAAGCCGATGGCTTCCCGGGAGCCGAGCAGGAGGGCGGCAAACTGCGTGCCGACCAGAAGATAGATCAGAGGCAGGACGCTGGAGGTCCCAGTGCGGACGCCGGTCGCGATTTCGGTGAAGACGACGAGCGGGAACATCCAGCAGGTCAGGCGGGCGGCGACGCGGTGCGACCAGAACCGGTTGAGGAGGAAGGTCGCAACGAGCAGCCCACAGCCCAGCCACGGCGGTCTGTAGCGAGGGACGGCCGCCAGCATGGCGGCATCCACGAGCGCAAAGGCCGGCAGCATGCAGAGCAGCACCGACCCGAGGAATCGGGCCTTCCGCCGCATGTCGGGCGTGACGGCGTCGGGCGGCGGCCCGGTCAGCCAACGCAACACGCGCGTGACGCCAGCCTCCGGCCCGTCTTCGCCCGGCCCCGCCTGTCGCCGTTCGCGTTTCACATGCCGCCCCGGCCTTGGTCAAAACTCATGAGCAGCGCCCCCCTTCGGCGTTCATGACGCTATCAGGCCGGCGTTCGCCTGGCAATGCAATGTCTCACGCC
>CAZJBP010000108.1:0-13339 GCA_964544115.1 uncultured Victivallales bacterium
GGGCGGCGGCGGCGGAGGGACGCCGGAAATACGGTGCTCGTGGTGGAGCACAACCTGGAGGTGATCCGCATGGCCGATCACGTTATCGACTTGGGCCCGGAAGGGGGGGGCGCGGGGGGCACGGTGGTGGTGGCGGGAACGCCCGAGGAGGTGGCGGCGTGCCCGGCCTCGCATACGGGGCTGTATCTCAGGCGGGAGCTGGTGTAAGGGTCTGTTTGATTCTGGGTTTGGAATCCGAGGGGAGCAGGGCTTCAGGATGCGGATTACGGCAAGCAGGGCGCAAAGTGGGGTGTGCGGCAGGGAGTCGCCTGGAGACATGCGGCCGCCGATTGCGCGCGGAGCAACAGGGATCGTCTCGCGGATCTGGGCGGGCGTGCCCGTTTTCCTTCTGGCGGCGATCCTCCTGACGTTCGCAGCGGGAGCTCGGGCTGCGGACGAGCGTGTCGTTCAGGGCACGGCCGCACTGCAGGACGGGCTCTATCCCCTGGCCGAGCGGCTGTTCAGGGAGACACTCGACTCCGACGCAGGCAGCGAGGAGGAGCGCCAGGCCACGCTGATTCTCTTCGTGCGCTCGCTCCACTCCCAGGGCAAGTACGCCGAGATGCTTGAGGCGCTCCAGGTCCACAAGGGCTGGCTGCGCAAGAGCGATGACACAGCCGCGTATACGTTCTGGCGCGCCCTTGCGATGTTCGAGATGGGACAGCGCGAACAGTGCCTGGCTGAACTGATGCCGTTCGAAGGGCGCTTTCCCGGCAGCGACTTCACGTGCCGGGTCTACCGGTTGCGCGCCGGGTGCTGCGCCGCGCTGGGGCGGACGGATGAGGCGCTGCAGTGGTACGCGAAGCACGATGCCGACTGCGGCGCGGGGGAGGCCGGCGCGCAGAACCTTCTGGACTGGGGCAACCTGTTGGTGGCCGAGGGGCGGCTGGATGCGGCGGCGGTCGTGCTGCGGCGGCTGCTGGAGCATGGCGACGGGGCGCCTCAGGTCCGGCAGGGGCGCCTGATTCTGGGGGAGGCACTGGCGCGCCTGGCTCGCGCGTCCGAGGCGGATGCGGTGCTGGCTGCGCTGTGCGCCGATGAAAGCGCCGACGGGGATCTGAGGGCCAGCGCCTGGTACCGGCGCGCGGCACTGGGCGAATCCACCAACACGGCGGCCGCGGCGACGGCGCTGACCCAGGGCGTGGCGGTGGCTCGGTCCAACCTTGCGCGCGCACGGGGCGAGGCGTACCTCGGGCGACTGCACCTCGCCAACGGGCGCTGGGTCGAGGGGATGGGGAGGCTGCAGCGGTTTGTGGGGGCGTGGCCGGGCGACCCCGAGGCGGGCGGGTTCCAGTTAGACATCGCGGGCGCACTTCTCGACCACGGGCGCTATGGCGAGGCGATCACACAGTATCAGCACTACCTCGAGGCCTTCGCCGACACGAATGGTCAGGCGCGGGCCTACGAAGGCCGCGGCTGGGCCCTGCTCGGAACCAACCGCTTCGCCGAGGCCGCCGCGTCCTTCGAAAAGGCCTACAGCCAGCACACGGGCCCCGCGCGTCGCGAACAGTGCCTGTTCAAGGTCGGTGACGCGTACTACCAAAACGGACAGTTCCGTCTGGCTCGCGAGGCGTATGAGCGGTTGATCAGCGTGTTCCCCGAGGGCACGCTGAAGGATCGTGCCCGGCTGCAGGCCGCCGCGGCCATGGCGGCCGCCGGTGACGGGGACGATGCGGCAGTCGTCTTCGTCAAGATCAGCCACGATCTCCAGGGAACCCCCCTGGGCGAGGAGGCGCTCTACCGGCTCGGGGCCGTCCTCGAAGCCCAGGGCCGCTGGCGCGAGGGCGGCGACGTTTACACCGACGTGATGAACCGCTACACGAACGGCGTCTTCTTTGGCCGCGCCCTGCACGGCAGGGGCATGGTCCAGTACCAGTTGTTCAATTTCGAAGGCGCCCTGGCGGACTTCCGGAACGTTATGGCGCGCTTCCCCGGGTCGGGGGAGGCCGAGCAGGCCTTCTACATGCGCGGCATGTGCGAGTACGGGCTCATGCGTGATGAGGCCGCCGTAACCACCTGCCTCGAGTTTGTGGATGCGTTTCCCAAGTCCCGCTGGTTGGGGGACGTGCGATTCTGGCTCGGACGCTACGAGTACAACCACGGCGAGTTCGCCGAGGCGGAGGCCCACTTTCTGGGCGCCGCGGATAAGCCGGCCTCGGCGGCGACGGCCGCGGACGCCCTGCTGTGGGCCGGACAGTCGGCCGCCAGCACCAAGCAGTACCTGCGGGCTGTGGACCACTACTCTCGCCTGGTGCACGATTATCCCGACAGCCCGAGGCTGGCTGAGGCGCGGTTCTATCAGGGCGACGCGCTCAGCGAGCTGGGGAAGTTCGCCGAGGCCATCCTGATCTTCGACGAGATCATTCTGAAGTACCCCCAGAGCGACCTCGTCCCGGCCGCGTGGGGCCGCAAGGGGGACTGCCAGTTCACGCTCGGGAACGAAGATCCCGCTCGTTACGAGGAGAGCATCGCCTCCTACCGCACGGTGGTGAACCACCCCTCCGCCCGGCCGGACTTGGTGATCCAGGCCAACTACAAGATCGGGCGGTGTCTGGAGAAGACCGGCCGCACCCAGGAGGCGTTTGACCAGTACTATCTGGGGGTGATCTTGAAGTACTTTGAGGATCGGTCAAAAGGCGTTTGGCACGATCCTGTTTCAAAGGTATGGTTCACACGGGCCGCGTTCACCGCCGCTGACATTCTTGAGGCGCGGAAGGACTGGCGCGGATTGGTGAACGTTCTGCAGCGTGTGGTTGATGCGGGGGTTCCCGCGGTCGACGAGGCCCGCGAACGGATTGAGAAGATCAAGGCGGAGCGCTGGCGCGTGTTCTGACGCGTGCGGTGCCCGGGAGGCGGCATCATGGGTGGATTGTGGATGATCGGGGGGCCCATTTTGTGGGTCATCTTCGCGTGCGGCGCTGTCGGCTTGGCCGTGTTCGTCGAGCGCTCGCTACACCTGCACCGGGCCCGGATCAAGTCGGAGGACTTCGTGGCCGGCATCATGAACATCGTCAAGCGCGGCAACATTGAGGAGTCCCTGACGATCTGCCGGGAGACGCCCGGTCCCGTGGCGCGCGTGGTGATGACGGCGATTCTCAGCCGCAGGGAGGGACGCGACGAGGTGCGTCGCGCCGTCGAGGACGCCGCGCTGTCCGAGATCTCCCGCATGGAACGTCGGCTGGTAGCCGTCTCGACCGTGGCCCAGATTGCGCCGCTGCTGGGGGTGCTGGGTACGGTGCTGGGCTTCATCGAATTCCTTCTGGCCATGCAGAACGACATGCCACTGGTGCAGTCGGCCGACGTGCTGCGCGCCATGCTGCGGGCGCTGACCTCGACGGCGGCAGGGCTGTCTGTGGCGGTTCCCGCGTATGTCGGGTTCAACCTGCTCGTCGTGAAGATCGACCGGATTGTACTGGATATGAATCGCGCCGGGTCGGAGATGATAGCCTTCCTGAGCGCGCGCAAGGAATAGCCCCGATGCTTGTCAGGCCACCACCCCCCGAAGTTACGGTCAGCGGGTTGCGGACGCGGTTCACGCCGCGGGCGCGGATCAGCCAGGGCCTGATCGGCGTAGCCCCCTGGGTGAACATCCTGCTGCTTATGCTGATGTTTGTCCTGTTCCAGGGGCGGATGGTGCTCCGGCCCGGAGTGGTCATGCATCTACCCGAGGTGCCTTTCTCGGCAGGAACTGCGGGTCCGGTCATGGTGGCGGTGGTCGTGGCTGTCGAGCCCAGCGGGCGCGAGGTGGGAGGGGAGGCGGTCTTCTTCGACGACGTTCGCTACCGGGTCGGCAATCCGGAGGACATGGAAGACCTGAAGGCGGCGCTCGCGCGTCGGCAATCCGAGCATCCCGCTGAAGCGCTTGTGCTCCAGGCTGACGAACGCGTCAACCACGGCACCGTCATGGCTTTGATCAACATGGCCTCGGATGTCGGGATTCGGACTGTGAATCTCGCGTCACGCGAGGGGAAGTAGGGAGGGCGGATGTGAAGGATGCTTCCGCGCGCCCGAAGCGCATCAACCGCCTGCTTGCGCTGATGCCGAGCTTGTGCCTGACTGCCGGTTGGGTGGGCATCTGGGCGCTTTGGCCCGGCCCGGCGGCGATGGGTGCGCGCGTGCCCTCCCGATCGGTGCTGTCAACGTGCCGCATGGCGGAGGGCGACGGGGTGTACCGGAAGCCGGACCTGTTTGGACCGCCTTCGTCGATGGGCTTCAGTCCTCCGCGGCGGGACGCCGACAACTGGCAGGCGCCGCACGCGCGCCGCTCGATGCCGCCAGTCCTGCTGACCCGCGAAGCCACGGGGCCGGAGGGCGTGGACGCGGGCCGTCCGTGGACGTTGCCGGAAGCCGCGGCCGCGCCGGACTACCTGCGGGACCTTACCGAGCGGCCGGTGTTTGGCCTGCCTGCGACTCCGGAGACAGGCGTCCGGGCGTGGCTGTCGCCGGCCCTTGAGAAGGCGGGCTACACGTGGCCGCAGGCGGAGGTTCCTAGCAACGGCCTGCCGGGGGCATGGAATCTCGAGATGACCGTTGAAGTGGATGGCCGGGGGCGGACACGGGATGTGTTTGTCACCCGCGGAAGCGGCTACGGCGCGGTGGATCGCCGGATTGAAGGCCTGCTGATGCGAGGCGCGGCGGCACACGCCACGCCAGGTGGTGTCTATGGAACGGTGAATATATCCGCGGGACGGTGATGATGAAACCTGACATCGCGACATGGGTCCAGGACAAGGCGAACCCCAAGGTTGAGCGGTTCCTGAACAGGCCGGCCTTCAGCGCGGACGCCGAGTCCACCGCGGCCTCGGCGCTGGCCGATATCCGCAGGCGAGGGGACGTGGCGGTTGCCGATTACGTGCGTAAGTTCGACGGGGTCCAGATGAAACCGGACACGTTCCTCGTGCCGGCTGACGCGTTCCTCGCCGCACGCGGGTCCGTGACCCAGGAGTTTCGCAAGGCCGCACAGGATGCGCACCGGCGCATCCTGCGGTTCGCTCTGGCCGGTCGCCCGCGCGACTGGACGATGCCGACGCCGCGCGGGGGGCGGTTGGGCGAGGTGTTCCACGCCCTCGACCGCGTCGGGGTCTACGTGCCCGCCGGCGCGGCGCCGCTGGCCTCCACCGCGCTGATGACCGTCACCCTCGCCAAGGCCGCCGGGGTGCGGGAGATTGTCGCCTGCACGCCCTGCCGCCCGGATGGCCACATCGACCCCAACGTGCTGTTTGCGCTGGAACTTGCCGGGGCGACGGAGGTCTACCGCGTGGGAGGCATCCAGGCCATTGGCTTGATGGCCTACGGGACGGACACGGTCCGCAGAGTCCAGAAAATTGTCGGGCCGGGTGGCGCCTACGTGACGGCCGCGAAGCGGCAGGTGTACGGGCAGGTTGCGCTGGACCTGGTGGCTGGGCCCAGCGAGATCGCCGTGCTGGCGGATGCGTCGGCGCGACCCGACTGCGTGGCGGCGGACCTGCTCTCGCAGGCGGAGCACGGGACGGGAGACGAACGCGCTCTGCTGGTGACACCGTCCGAGGCTCTCGCTGAGAGCGTGCAGCGGGAAGTCGACGAGCAGATGCGCACGCTGTCGCGCGGGGCGGCCATCCGCAAGGTGATGACCGCGGGTGGCATGCTGCTGGTGGTGGTACCGGACCTGGAGCAGGGGGCGGAGCTGTGCAATCGCTTTGCACCGGAGCATCTCGAACTGCTGGTCCGGGATCCCAAGGCCCTGCTGAAGCGGATCCACGCGGCGGGCGCGGTCTTTCTGGGTCCCTGGACGCCGGAGTCGGCCGGCGACTTTGTGGCAGGGCCCAGCCACGTGTTGCCTACGGGGGGTGCGGCGGCGATGTTCTCGGGGCTGACCGTCGGCGACTTCATGCGCCGCAGCAGCGTGGTGGCGTTCAGCCGTGCCGACCTGCGCGAGACGCTGCCGACGATCGAGGCGTTCGGGCGGGTGGAGGGGCTGGATGGACACGCTCGCTCGGCCTCGCTGCGGTTCAAGGCGCCGGGGCGCGCCGGCCGCGGGAAGGCGCAGCCGTCATGAGCCGGCTCATCCGCGAGTCTGTGGATCGCATGACGGCGTACACGCCCGGAGAGCAGCCGGCCGACCGTTCGATCGTCAAGCTGAACACCAACGAGAATCCGTACCCTCCATCGCCGAGGGTGATGGAAGCCCTCCAGGGCATCGATGCGTCGGCGCTGCGGCTGTACTCGGACCCCTACGGCGTCGCGCTCCGTGAGCGGGTGGCGGCGGTCTGCGGGTGCCGGCGGGAGCAGGTGTTCGTCGGTAACGGGTCGGACGAGGTGCTGGCGCTGTGCACTCGCGCGTTCGTTGAGGACGACGGGTCCATCGGGTATTTCGAGCCCTCGTACTCGCTTTACCCGGTGCTGGCCGATATCCGCAACGTGCGGCGGTGCCCGCTGCCGCTCGGCGCGGACTTCGGCTGGCCTGACGGGGCCGCGGCGGCTTCGCCCCTGTTCTTCCTGACGAACCCGAACGCGCCCACCGGCATCCAGTATCCCATGGACGCCGTGAAGCGTTTCTGCGAGGGGGCGCCGGGCGTAGTGGTCATCGATGAGGCGTATGTCGACTTCGCCGAGGCCGACTGCCTGCACCTGGCGCTGAGTCTTCCCAACGTTCTGGTTGCGCGCACCCTCTCGAAGTCGTACTCCCTGGCGGGGTTGCGCGTGGGGTATGCTGTTGGGGCGGAGGCGCTGGTGGGTGCTCTGTTCAAGGTGAAGGATTCGTACAACATCGGCGCCCTTCCCCAGCGGCTGGCCCTGGCGGCGCTGTCCGACCCGGACTGGATGCGGCGCCACGTGGCGATGATCCGCGCGACGCGCGAGCGGCTGCAGCAGGCGCTTCGCCAGCTGGGCTACGGCGTGACACCGTCGCAGACAAATTTCGTGTGGGCTCGTCCTCCGTCTCTTCCGGCGCGAGAGGTGTTCGACCGGCTGCGTCGGCGGGGCATCTTCGTGCGGCATTTTTCCGGGCCGCTCACAGGCGGGCATATCCGAATCACGATTGGGACCGACGAGCAGACCGACCGGCTGATGGACGCACTGACCGGGATCGAGCGCGAGGGAGGGCAGCACCAGTGAATGCACGCAAGTCCACGCAGCACCGCAAGACGCGCGAAACGGATATCCGTGTCGCGCTGGACCTCGATGGGCAGGGCGCCTGTTCGATTGACACCGGGCTGCCGTTTCTCGATCACATGCTCGAACTGCTGGGGCGCCACTGGCTGGCTGACCTGTCAGTGAAGGCTGTCGGGGATCTGCACGTGGATTATCACCACACCGTTGAGGATATCGGGCTGGTGCTCGGGTCGGCGCTGGACCAGGCGCTGGGCGACCGCAAGGGCATCGTGCGGTACGGCTGGGCGCTCGTGCCGATGGACGAGGCGCTGAGCCGGGTGGTGGTCGACCTGGGCGGTCGGCCGTACCTGGTGACTCAGATGGCGTGCCGTAAGCGGAAGATCCTCGAGTTCGACCTGAGCCTGCTGCGCGATTTTCTCCAAGCTTTCTCGGTGCAGGGCCGCATGAACCTGCATGCGGAGCAGTTCTATGGCGAAGAGGCCCACCACGCTTACGAATCGGTCTTCAAGGCCCTGGCCCGTGCGCTGCGGATGGCCTGCGCGATCGACCCTCGCGAGCGCGGCGTTCCGTCGAGCAAGGGAGCCATCTGATGGGGTAATCCGTCGTGCGCCTCTCACATCGCATCATCATGGGCGCCGGATGTGTGTCGGCCCTGCTCGCGTGCGTTCAGCGCAGCGCGGCGCTGGGACCCCACGAGGTGGCGCTTGTCGTTAATGAATCGTCCGCCGATTCAGTAAAGGTGGCCGAGGCGTTCGTGCGGATCCGCTCCGTTCCGGAAGCGAACATCATCCGCCTGCGGCTGCCGGGGGAGTGGTCTCGCGAAGGCGCTGCGGTGACTCCGGAGGAATTCCGCTCGCGGATCTACGAGCCCGTGTCGGCCGCGCTGCTCGGGCGAGGGCTGGGGCACATCCTGGCCTGGGCCTATTCAGTTGATTTCCCGACTGCGATCGGAACGGTGCCGCAGGTGTCGCTGACCGGCATGACGTTTGTGCGCGGCCGCACACTCTCTTTGGAGGATATCGACAAGGCGCGGTATAGGTCGCCTCTCTACGCGGGTCCTGACGGGAACGGCGATGAGCCACACTATTCGCAGAGCCTGGACACGATGCGCGAGTGGGTGGGGGCGGAGGACATGCCCATCCCGGCGATGATGCTGGGGGTGACGGGCTCGCTGGGCAACTCGGTGGAGGTGATCGTCAAGTGCCTGGAGGCTGCCAGCGCCGCCGACGGGACGGAGCCGACGGGGACGATCTTCTTCGTCAGGAGCGATAACATCCGCTCGAAATGCCGCGAATGGGAGTTTGGCGGGGCGGTGGCCGAGTTGTCGCGGGCTGGAGTGCGCGCGGAGATCGTTGAGGCGATGCCGCCGAGAGGAGTTCCGGTCGCGGGCATGATGGTCGGTTCGGCGGTCGTCGACCCGTTGGTCTCAGGGCCTTATCTGGGCGGCTGCATGGCGGAGCACCTCACGAGCCTGGCTGGCGTATTCAGTTCGGCTTCCCAGACGAAGTTGACGGCGTGGATCGGGGCGGGCGCGGCGGCCAGTTGTGGCACGGTCAGCGAACCGTTCTCCGCGTGGCCGAAGTTCCCCCATGCGCGGTTCTTCGTTCACTATGCGGGTGGCTGCACGATGCTTGAGAGTTTTGTGCAGTCCGTGCGCAGCCCGCTCCAGCTGCTGCTGGTGGGTGACCCGCTGGCGTCGCCCTGGGGGCGGTGCGGGGACGCCGCGCTGACCCTCCGCGGGGTGGGGGACCGGACTCGCGCCCGAAAGGTGAGGGTGGAGGCCCTCCTTGCCGGTCGCGACGCCTCGCGATACCGGCGGGTGACGCACTATCTCGACGGCCGGAGGGTAGCGGAGGGTGGCGTCGTTTGGCTGGATTTGTCCGCAGTTGCGGACGGTCGCCATGTGCTGCGAAGCGTGGCGTATGCAACGGGGCTCGTGCGGCCGCAGGTGTTCGTCGAGAGGAGCTTTACGGTGGTGAGCGAATGAGACGATGCGTGTTCTTTGATCGCGACGGCGTGGTGAACCGCTCGCCCGGCCCGGGGTACGTCGAGCGCTGGGAGGAGTTCGTCCTTCTCGACGGCTTTGTTGATGCGTTGCGCGTCGTACGTCGACACGGGTGGGACGCGGTGATCGTGACCAACCAGCGTGGCGTGGCGCTAGGGGTCATGTCGATGGAGGAGGTGGACCGCATCCATGCCGGGCTGAAGCAGGTGCTGGACGAGCGGCACGGGCTGTCGGTGCTGGACATCCGGGTCTGCCCGCACGGCAAAGACGCATGCTTGTGCCGCAAGCCGCAGCCGGGAATGATCCTGGACGCAGCGCGCCTGCACGGTATCGATCTTGCCGCCTCGTGGATGGCGGGAGACTCCGAGAGCGATGTCGAGGCCGGCCGCCGAGCGGGATGCCGCACCATCCGCATCTGCGCTGCCGGGGACCCGACCCAGGCCGACGAGCGCGTCGAATCGATCGACGCGCTGGCGGCTCTGCTGGACGGTCTGCTCGGATGACCATCCTTCCGGCTCTGTGGTACCTGCGCGGCTTCCTCACATCGAAGGCATGGGCGCGAGTGGGTGTCGCTGCCGCCATCCTGTTGACCTTTCCGTTGTGCTGGGATCGGTCGGATAGCGAGGTTCAGCGGCGGCCAGTGGACAGTCTCACACTTCATGAAGTGTGAGACTGTCGGTGCCCGGTGTCGCAGGCGGGAAGGGCTCGGATCTTCTTGTTGCGTGCCGCCTAGAGACTACTCCGCTGAGGGGGGGCTTCCGGCACCCTCGCCCTCGAGGGGCGGGGCCGGTTCCTCGCTCTCGGGTGGCACGCACGTGGCCGACACAAGCTGGTCGCCCTCGTCGAGGTTGATCAGTCGCACGCCCTGCGTGTTGCGGCCGATGATGCGCAGGTCGCGCACCGGCGACCGGACCATCATGCCGGTGGCGGTCATCATCATCACGGAGTCGTCCTCGCGGACGGCGTGGGCGGAGACCACCTTGCCGTTGCGCTCGGAGGTCTGGATGCCGATGAGGCCCTTGCCGCCCCGCCGCTGGATGCGGAACTCATCGAACGCGGTGCGCTTGCCGTAGCCGTTGGCCGTGGTGATGAGGAAGGTCGCCATCGGATCGACCACGTCGAGGCTGCACACAAGGTCGCCTTCCGCCAGGTCGATGCCATTCACGCCCGTGGCCGTCCGGCCCATCGAGCGGACCTGGATCTCGGGGAACCGGATGGTCATCCCGTTCGCGGTGGTCAGCATGACCTCGTCGCTTCCGCCGGTGAGGCGCACCTGGATCAGGTGATCCCCCTCCTCGATGTTGATCGCGTTGATGCCGGACACGCGGACGTTGCGGTAGTCGGCCAGGCAAGTCTTCTTGACCACGCCCTGTTCGGTCGCAAAGAACACGTGCTGGTCGTCGCGGAACTCGCGGATGCGCAGCATGGCGGCGACCTTCTCGCCATCCTGCAGCTGGAGCAGGTTGACGATGGCCTTTCCGGGCGAGGTGCGGGGGGCCTCGGGAATGTCGAAGGCCCTCTCGGCGTAGACCCGTCCAAAACTGGTGAAGAACAGCATGGTGTCGTGAGTGGCGGCCAGGAAGAGCGTTTCGACGAAATCCTCCTCCTTCATGGCTGCGCCCGTGACGCCCTTGCCTCCGCGGCGCTGTTCGCGGTACGTGTCCAGCGGGACCCGCTTGATGTACCCCTTGTGGCTGAGGGTCACCACGCAGGGCTCATCTGCGATCAGATCCTCGATGTTGACGTCGTCCTGGGCGATCGTGAGCTCCGTGCGCCGCTCATCGCCGTAGGCCTCGCGGAGTTGGCGCAGCTCGTCCTTGATCACGCCGTAGATCTTGGCCTCGTGGGCCAGCAGGTCTTTGAGCCGTTCAATCTCGAGCTGCAACTGGCGGAACTCCGCCTCGAGCTTCTCGCGCTCCAGGCCCGTCAGCTGGTACAGGCGCATGTCGAGGATGGCGCGAGTCTGCACGTCGCTCAGCCCCAGCTGCGACACCAGGGTCGTGTGAGCTGCATCGCGGTTCGTGGAGGTGCGGATGATGCGAACCACCTCGTCGATGTGGTCCAGCGCCTTGAGCAGGCCCTCCAGGATGTGCGCGCGCGCCTCGGCCTTCGCCAGTTCGAATCGCGCCCTCCGGGTCACGACTTCGAACCGGTGCTGCACGAAGCACTCGATCAGCTCCTTGAGGTTCATCAGCTTCGGCCGGCCATCCACGATCGCGAGCATGTTCGCGCCGAAGGTCATCTGCATCTGGGTGTGCTTGTACAGATTGTTGAGCACGACGTCGGGGATGACGCCCTTCTTCAGCTCGACGATGACGCGGACGGGCTCTTTCTGGTTCGATTCATCGCGCAGGTCGGAGATGCCCTCGATGACTTTGTTCTGGACCAGCTCGGCGATGGTCTCGATCAGACGGCTTTTGTTGACGGTGTAGGGAAGCTCGGTGATCAGGATCCGTTCGCGTCCGGCCGCCATCTCCTCGACATGGGCGCGTCCACGTACGCGGAGCTGACCGCGGCCGGTCTTGTACATCTGCTCAATGGGGCTGAGGCCGCAGATGATTCCTTCGGTGGGGAAGTCAGGCCCCTTAATATGCTCCATCAGGTCGGCCACCGTTACGGTGGGGTCATCGATGTAGGCCGTGATCCCGTCGACCAGCTCGCACAGGTTGTGCGGCGGAATGTTCGTGGCCATGCCTACGGCGATGCCCGTCGAGCCGTTGAGCAGGAGGTTGGGCACCTTCGAGGGGAGCACCAGCGGCTGCTGCAGGGATTCGTCGTAGTTTGGCCCGAAGGCGACGGTATCCTTCTCGATGTCAGCCAGGAGCTCCTCGGCCATCCGGGCCATGCGCACCTCGGTGTAACGCATGGCGGCCGGCGCGTCGCCGTCGCGGGATCCGAAGTTGCCCTGCCCGTCGACCAGCGTGTAGCGCATGGAGAAGTCCTGCGCCATGCGGACGATGGTGTCGTAGACGGCGGAGTCGCCGTGGGGGTGGTACTTACCGATCACGTCACCGACGACGCGGGCGGACTTCTTGTAGGCCGAATTGTGAGTGTTGCCCAGCTCCTGCATCGCGAAGAGCACCCGGCGATGCACCGGCTTCAGGCCGTCGCGGGCATCGGGCAGCGCCCGGCCGACGATCACGCTCATCGAGTAATCGATGTAGGCCGAGCTGAGCTCGTTCTCGATGTTGACGTTCCGTGGCCCGACGGGCCGCTGCTGTAGGTCGTCCATGTTCAGATATCCAGATTCTTGACGTTAAGGGCGTTATCTTCGATGAACTGGCGACGGGGCTCGACTTCATCGCCCATCAGCAGCGTGAACATCCCCTCCGCCTTGACGGCGTCCTCGAGGACTACCCGCAGGAGCTTGCGAACGTCGGGTTTCATGGTGGTGTCGAAGAGCTGCTGGGGGTTCATTTCCCCCAACCCTTTGAACCGCTGGATGCGCCGCCCCTTCCGCCCCTGCAGGCGAATGGCATCCAGCAACTCCGGAAGGGATCGAACTTCGCGCGAATCGTCGCCGCTGATCAACTGGCCCAGGGGCGTGTCCGGCGACCGGTACTGCGCCAGAGTGAACCCGCAGGACTCGACTTGCGACACGGCCCGGGCCAGCGGCGCGGCCGCATGGACCTCGGCGATGATGAACGAGGCGCCGGCGGAGCGCTCCTCGGCGTCCCCGTCCACCACCACCACCTGGGCGCCGGTCTCCCGCTCGAACGCTTCGCGCAGCGCGGCGATCTGTTCTTCCGTGTGCGCGTAACGGACCTCCCGGACGCCGGCCTTGTCCAACGTCACCAGATAGCGCGGGAAGGCGCGCGCCGCGGAGTCCCACTGCAGAAGGTAATCGTCCACCGAGAGGCGCTTGCGCTCGAGCGACTGCACGACCTGCTCGATGTCCACGAGCGCCTCAAGGAGGCGCAGCAGGTCCGGCCCGGCCACTTCACGCCCGCCCGCCGCGCAGGCCAGGCGCATGTCGCGCGCCCCCAGCTCGAGGAGGCGCCGGTTCAGCTCCAGGTCGGATGCGATGTACTCCTCTTCGGCCCGGCGGGTGATGCGATACAGCGGCGGCTGGGCCAGGTACACGTAGCCCCGGTCGATGAGGGTCGGCATCTGCCGGTAGAAGAAGGTCAGCAGCAGCGTGCGGATGTGGGCGCCATCCACGTCGGCGTCTGTCATGATGATGATCTTGTGGTAACGCACCTTGTC
>CAZJBP010000109.1:0-13241 GCA_964544115.1 uncultured Victivallales bacterium
CATGACCGGGTCAACAGTAACGCGAGACGCCCGCCGTTGACGAGACCGGATTGCGGGGCATCCCGCCTCGGCGCACCCGACCGGACCCCCTCAGACCAAGGGCCCCGCCTCATAACGGTGCCGCTGCTGGCTAGCGTAGGGCTTACCCTGACACAAAAAGAGGCGCGCGAGTAGGCGTCTACGCAAAGGTCATTGCATGAATGCATTACGATACTATTCGTGAACATTCCTTTCTTGCGGGCTTGGAACGCTGTTGACACGGCGCCGACACGTGCGCTCTGATCGGTTCACCGAAGTAACTGTAGACACAGGAGGCTGGTGAGCATACGCACGAAGATGCTGTTGAGCATGGGCTTCGCGATTGTGGCGATCGTGCTTTCGTTGCATGTCGTCGCGCGCGGGTACTTGCTGGATTCATTCTCCACCCTCAGCGCGGATCTAGCACGGGAGAACACGCACAGGGCGGTGAGCGCGATCGAGGGAGATGTGGCCGACCTCGACGCCGATCTTCGGGACAATTCGGCATGGGACGACGCCGTCACGTTTGTCGAGACCCGCAACGAGCAGTTCATCCACGCAAACCTGGTTCCGAGCGCCTTTCGCGACATGAGGATCGACCTGTGGGCGTGTCTGGCCAACGATGGCTCCATCGTCTGGTCCGGCATGTATGACCGCGAGCAAGGGCGGATTGAACCCCTTTCAAAAGAATGGACGAATGTGCTTCGTCCGGGGCAGGCCTTGACCTTCCACCACAATCAGCAGAGCGTGGTCAAGGGCATCATCATGATGAACCACAAGCCCGTGCTGATCAGTTCACGGCCGATCCTTACGAGCGACGAGCTCGGTCCGGTGCGGGGGGCCATGATCATCGCGCGCCGCCTGGACGAGGACGAAGTCGAACGCGTGGGCCGCGTCATTGGCGTGCCGTTCATCGCGGATGCGGACGACGCCGAGAACCTGCGCGTCTTGGACGCATCAACCTGGCGAATCCTGCGCGAACCCGGTTCGGTCTCCGTGGCGGCCAGGGGCGATCTGATGGAAGGGAAGGCGCTTCTGCGTGACATCGCGGGGGAGCCCGCCATCCTCATCCGCACGGCTCTTCCGAGGCGGATTGAAGCCGTGGCGGATTATGCCATCTCCTGCTTCGTTCTTCTGCTCGCCGCCGCCTCCGGTTTGATTGGAGCGGTGGCGTTCTATGTACAGGAGCGCGCGGTGATCCGCCGCATTGCCCAACTGAAGCGCGATCTGGCCTTGGCGGAATCGTCGCGCGGGGACACTCGCATCACGGCCCGCGGCAGCGACGAGGTCGCGGGACTTGCGGGGGGCATCAACGCACTTCTGGACAGCCTTTCGGAGGCCGCTGCGCGGCAGAAGGATCTCGCCGACCAACTCGAACGGCGCGTACAGGAACGAACCCGGGAGGTGGAAGACTCCCGCTCGGAGATACGCCGGCTTCACCAGCACGTCGAAGGCGTGCGAGAAGGCGAACGCCGGATGGCAGCACACCGCGTGCACGATGAGATCGGTCAGTCCTTGACCGTCCTGAAAGTGGGCATCGAACGGCTGCGAGCGGCGGCGGGCGGCGGGACGTCCGCGCACGCGGAGCGGCTCACGGACCTGGCGGCACAGGTGGATGCGATAACGTCGACAGCGCAGGACATTGCCATGGAGTTGCGGCCGTCTGCGCTCGACCATCTGGGCCTGCAGGCGGCCGTGCAGTGGTTCGCCCATAGAACGCAGAAGCGGACCGGCCTCGCCTGCGAGGTGGCAGCCGAGGATGTTCCTCTTGACGGCGAGGTTGCCACCTTCGCGTTCCGCGCCATTCAGGAGCTGCTGACCAATGTGGTTCGTCATTCGGGCGCCACGCGCGCGTGGATCAGGGTGCGGCGGGCGGCAGGTGGGTTGCGGGTGGAGGTTGAAGATAACGGAAAGGGGATGGCTCCGGAGTGCGTCAGCGCCGGTCATTCCTTCGGACTGCCGGAAGTGCGCGAACGCGCCCTGGCACTGGGCGGGACAATGGAGATTGAACGGGCAGCGGCCGGCGGCGCTCGGGTCGCGCTCTTTATCCCCTTGCGGAATAGCGCCGGAGACGGGGAGGCGTAAAGGTGGAAGAGCAAGCCGGGTGCAGGGTGCTGGTGGTGGACGACCATCCGGTCGTGAGGACCGGCGTACGCCAGATGCTTGAAAGCGTCGAGGGCATTCGCGTCACCGGGGAAGCTTCAGGCGGCTACGAGGCCCTCGACCGGGTGAGGTCTGATGACTTTGACGTCGTGTTACTGGACGTCTCGTTGCCGGACATGAACGGCATCGATACACTCAAAGCCATCAGGACGATCAAGCCGGGAGTGCCGGTCCTGATGCTCAGCGTGTATCAGGAGGAAATCTTCGCCGTTCGCGCCATGAGAGAAGGCGCGCGTGGGTATCTGACGAAGGCCAGCCTGGGCGCGGAGCTGGTCCTTGCCGTGCAACAGGTCCGCGGCGGGGGGCGCTATATCACGGCCTCCCTGGCGGAAAAGCTCGCCGACGCCGTCAGGACGGGGGCCGATCGGTTCCCGCATGAGAATCTCTCGCTGCGCGAGTTCGAGGTGATGCGCATGATTGCGCAGGGCAAAGCGCTCAGGACCATTGCCGAACTGCTCCACATTAGCCCCAAGACCGTGACCACGTATCGGTCTCGCATCCTTGACAAAATGGGATTCAAGGCGAACGAAGATATCGTCCTTTACGCCTCTCACCACCATCTGTCGGACTGACCCCATCTTCTCCAAGGCCGCTGCGGGACTCCTGTTGAGCGAGCGCAGACAGCTAACGGGTTCGGATCGTCATTGCGAAGCACTCGTGTAGGGCTAACCCCTACCGCGTCAGGCTGTCTGTCCTGTCGCAATTTTCAGGTCAACACCCTACAGGCGTTCGACACCCTTTGGCGCGCAATACGCTCCTTACACGTCATACTCGAAGGCCGACCGCAAGGCGGGCCGATGGAGGTGTGACGTGTCAGTATTCGCGGAAACGCTGCAGACAAAGGCGACAGCCAGACGTCCCCTGGCGCTTCGGAAGGGCCGGCGCGGATTCACTCTGGTGGAGGCGCTCATCACGACCGTACTCACCACGATGGTGTGCGGCGGCCTGTTCGCGGTCGGCATCGCCGCCCACCGCTCCGCAGAACACTCGCGCGTGGCGACCGAGGCACGTGCCCTCGCCAAGCAGAGGGTTGAAGAGATCATGGCCACGGGCCTCACTGGTTTGAAGCAACCTTCCTGCACGGCCATGAAGGGCGACACGAACTACAGCGCCATGGGTTACAAGATCGTCCGCAAACCCCGCATGATCTGGCACGCCGCCTCGGGGTCCGTGACGCAAAGCCAACATGCCGCCTATGCGGAGACGCACGTGGACGTGGTCCATGTCTCCCCGCTGTTCAAGCGGACGGTCACCAACACGTATTCGGTCATCATCTCGGAATAGACCCGCGCGAGGGACTTGTGAGGTTCACGTGAGAAACGACACACACGGAAGGACGACGGTGCAAAGAGGCTACACGCTGGTCGAAATGATGGTGGCCCTCGCCATCACCTCACTGGTGGTCGCTGCCGTGCTGACCTGCTTCATCTGGGCGGCGAAGCAGGCATCCCTGTGCGCCAAGATGGCCTGGTCGCAGGATGAAGCCATGCGCACATCGGGCAAACTCACCGAATACGTGCGCAACGCGAAGGAAATCGTCAGCATCGACAGCAGCCAGGGCCGGTGGGTCACATTGCGCATGCCCAACAACAGCCAGGTGAAACTTGCGTATACGAATCTCACGACGCGCACCCGCGACGGGCGCGTACTTCTCTCTCGCACCAACCGCACCGAGGTCATCGTGGCGCGGGGGTTGACGGAGATCATGAGCAGCGGCGGGTTCACAACGCCGGTGTTCGTTAAGACCGGCAAGAACTCCCTTCGCATCTCTTACCGCGTCGCCGAACCGGTCGGCTCCGGCAATCGCGCCGTATCGGATTCCGCCTACGCGGCCAATGTGAGTTTTGCTGCCTGCCTTCGCAATGCAACCCGATGAAGATGGAGGCATGAGCCAGGAGAGGAAACGAGGATGAAGACAAAGAACGCTCAACGCATCGGTCGCCGCGCACGGCAGGGCACCGCCCTGCTGACCTCGGTGGTCCTGCTGGCATTGGCTGCTTTCACGCTGGGGTCGATTCTGGCGGCCACGCTGAGCTACTCGCGGAACTGCGAGCTCGTACACAACCGCGACCGAGCCGCCTTCCTGGCTGATGCCGGACTGCAGTCTGCGCTGGTGAAGCTGAACAAGAGCTCGGACGGAAACATCACGTTCACTCAGTCTCGCGCGTACTTCGGAGAAACCAACACGTTCAAGGCGGGCGACTGGGGCTTCCAAACCACGCTCTCCATCTCGAACCATTTGTACGTCATTAACTCAACGGGGCGGTACCGAAAGCAGAATGTCAAAGTGCGGGGTCAGGTGTCCCTCGGGGCCGGGTCGCGCAGCATTCACGCCCTCTTCGCGCACGCCCTGTTCGCAGGGAACGCCACACTCGCAACGAACTACGTTCTCAAAGTGGGAGGCACCGGCACGGGGGCGGATTTCGTCCGTGGCGATACATACTCCGGGGATAAGATCGAACTTTCCGGCAACTCCTGGTTGCGCCTTCCCGAAATCCTTAACGACAGGAACGGCGACAAGATCTGCGGCCCCACCGACACATGGGTCAACGCCTACGCCGTACTGACGTACACCAACCCCCTCTCCCAGACCGCCTTCAACACCTACAAGACGTCGGTCAACGCGTACACCAACAAGTTCTACAGCAACGGCAAGTACGACGTCGGAGAGCCGTTTGTCGACACGATCGGCAACGGCGTCTACGACGTGGGCGAGACGTATACCGACACCAACGGCAACGGAATGCGCGACAGCGGGGACACCTTCATCGACCGCAACGGCAACGGCGTGTACAACGCAGGCGTAGACACGGTTGTGGATAACGGCAACGGACGATGGGACGCAGGGGAGGAGTTCACGGACGACACGTCCCGCACTCAACGCCAGAACGGCAAGTACGATCGGGCCGGCGGCTATTACTCAGGTTCGACGTGGAAGACATCCTATAAGGTCGGCAACAAGACCTACTACTGCAGCACATGGCCGGCTGAGGCGTTTGAGGACGTGGGCGACGGCTCCTACAACCCTGTCGGAGAGGCCTACCAGGACCGGAACGGCATCTACGACACCGGCGAGACCTACCTGGACGACCGCAACACGGTCTACGACTACGGCACCCAGGCCGTCAGGGGCATTACCGGCATGCCTGCGCCCGGACCCGGGCAGACGTCCGCCAGCGGATACGATCCGCGCATTGATCCCCCGGACCTGGTGAGCATGTACTACGATCTAGACAAGAATGGCGCGGAACCGGCGGATGCCTTGACACGCTGGGGAAACGACGTGTCCGTAACGGCGGGCGACTACGGGACCGCCAAGGCCATCACCGACATCACCCGGCCGGAACACATCTTTGTCCGCAACCCGCCCACCAGCGGCAGCACGACCAGCGGCGGCAAGACCATCTACGGGCGCAGCTACACACCGGTCTACAAGACCAGCGGGGCGCGCGTAGACGACTACTTCCTGGAGGATCCGGCCGACAGCACCTACAACACCTCCGTCACGGCGGATCAGATCGACGGCACGGTCTATACGGCACCGATGTATATCAACGTGCAGGCCAGCGCGAATGTGAAACTGTACTACGTCGATGGAAACGTCTACATCCACCATCCGCAGGTCTACAGCATGCGTTTCCGCCAGCCCGACACCCGGATCACGATTGTCGCCAGCGGCAACATCACGATCTCCGACGAGTTCTACTACAAGGCGAGCTACGGCACACTGACGCGCGACCAGATGAGCAGCCGAATCGTGAAGAATCCCACAGACGCGCTGTGTCTCATCGCACTGAAGAACCCCAATTGCGCCAACAGCGGGAACATCTACATCGGCGACCAGCAGTTCGGGACGGGCGGCAGCATCCATGCCATGCTGTATGCCGAGAACAACTTCATCGACAACAACATCAACTCGGCCAATCAACCGTTCATTAGCGTCTTCGGCAACATGACGGCGGGAAACCAGGTGCTCCTGAACCGCAGTGGGGCCGCCGCATCCGACCGCACCCGCCTGGATATCACGCTCGATGAACGGATACGGGACGGAACGATCGTCATTCCGGGGCTGCCCCACCCTGTCGGCACGCAGCGGAGCATCTGGATCGATACGGCATGGCACTCAGTTCCTGGAACCTGGGTCGGCTCATCCAGCCTCTAGTAGCCTGAAATGGAAACAAACGTGCACAGGGTCACGCTAGCCTTCCTCTTCGCGCTGCTCGCCACCGCCGCACGCGCACAACTCGGTGCGGATGAACAGGCCTGCCGACAGGTGTGGGGCACGCCCGTCTCCGTGGCGAACCAGACCAATGGAACGCGGGTGCTCACCTTCTCTTCCGGCGACTCCTCCATCGAGATCGGCCTCGTCAGCGGCGTCGTGAGGCGGGCGAACTACGGCAAGCCGTCCCTTGACAAGAAGGAGATCGCACGCCTCCTGGCCATGAACAGCGAGGGGAGCGAGTGGAGTGTGTGGACAGCGCCAGGGCAGGAGGAATCGGGCGAAACCCTGTGGACGCGCCCGGACGAGGCCGCCGCATCGCTTGACGGCAGCGGCTTGACCGTCACCAGCCGCGAGTGGTTGTGCCCCACAGCCCCGCCGCCGCCCGCCGCCAGCGCGAATTCCACGGCGACGAACGCAGCCCCGGGCAGGGAAGAGGGAGCTGGCACCTCCCCAGACAGGCCCGCCACCGTTGCCGACATCCCCTTCGCCGGCCTCTGGCAGTGCGGGGGACCCTCCAAGCCGTTCACGGTCCTGCGGATCAAGCCAGACGGCTTGCTGACCTGGTTGGAGTTCGGCGAAACCGAACGGCGCGAGATCCCGCTGCGCTGGCAGCGCAAGTCGGACACCTCTTGTGTGGTGCTTCCGATCACCGAAATACCAGGCGTGGCTCAGACTGCGGGCAGCCTCGTGGGAGCGCTGGAAACGGACACCTCCGGCACACTGCACTTCACAACTCCCCCAGCCCCCGCGGGCCAGGCTGCCCGCCCCGTGCAACGCGCAGCCCCCCAGCGCTCCATGGCCTTCAACCGAATCGGAGCCATGCCCCGATGGAAGCCCCGAGCGCCAGATGCCCTTCCGGTCAACGGCGACACAAAGGAAGAGGTCGTGACCTTGTTGGGCAGTCCATCCGGGACCATGCAGTCGGGCGGACGGGAAGTGTTTGTGTACTTCTGGGGAAACGTCTGGTTCAAGAATGGCGTCGTCGATGGCGTGGAATGAGTCGCGCGCCGCGGGAGCACACTGCCATGCCTTGGAGTATCTTCGGAGCGCCGGGCGCAAAGCGGCAGACCACGCCGGAGGCGGCCTTCAATGGCGGGACGCCCTCGGCCGTCGACTATGTCGAGTGGCTGCCGCGGTTCATGTTGCGCACATCCTGCACAGCCCTGACCATCGCCACCGACACTCCCCTCCCGACGAGCGCAGGCGCGCTTGACGAGGACCTTGTGTCTGACGTTCCGAGTGTCGAGGCCGTGCTCAACCGGCTGAAACTCGTCTCCGGGCTGAACCCGGTCCGGTGCCTCAAACCTACGGCCGGGCACTTCGAGCGCGCAAGAGGGGGGCTTACGCTGGCCTTCGGCACGCTCTTCGAGGAGACGCCCAAGCGGGCTACCTGCACGATCCGCATGCGTGTGCGGCGTGGTTGAACGCCCGACGGCGGCCGTTCAGGGCGCAACGGGAACGGCGTCGAGCGGCTCCAGGTCGATGCCGTGCCGCGTGATGCGGGTCACGCGCCATCGGTAGACGTACGGCCCGTGCGTGCGAACGACGACGTTGCTCGTCTCGACCGTGCGGTGGTCGACGACTGCGACCCTCCGATTGCCTTCCAGGACCATGCTTCCCCCGAACTCGAGCGCGGCCTGCGCGCCGGCCCAGTTCTGAGTCGGCTCGGACGGAGGAGTCAGTTGCGGGGGCGCGGGAATGACGGGCTTGTCCGGTGCGCCAGCGGCAACCTGCAGCGGCGAAGCGGCAGAAGAGACAACGGCAGTCTCGCCTGTCTTCCCACCCGATGGCTGGCCCTTCACAACGTCGCCACCCCCCTTCGGGCCGACGACAGCGCTCTGCTCCGCCGACGAAGGGCGCGATACCAGTAAGCGCGGCAGCAAGGCCCTGGCCCCGGCCGCAAGCGCCGTCGCTGCCAACACTGCGCACAGGACGTTGCGCATCACAACCCACGACGACCCGGCAAGAACCGCGGTAACAATGAGCAAAGCTGGAATCAGGGCCATCCAGTAGGCCTGTTTGAAGAGCAGGAGGAAGATGAGCAGGGTCCCAATGCCGATCCCCGCCGCGGAGACAACCGCCCTCAGCGGCTTCATCCCGCTCTCTTGAGTTCGCAGAAGAACGTTTAGGACCATCAGAAAGAGCGCCACGCCGTAGCCGATCCAGAAAATCGTCATAAGACCTCCGCCCCTTCTCCCTTCACCCACAACCTCCACGCATCCGCGGGTGCCCCGAGTGGCTAGCTGGAAGCATGCCAACGCCCCTCAGGCCAGCGCGTCCACCATATCGAGCGTCACCTCGTGGAGAGAGCGCACCACACGCGATGCCAGGGAAAAATCGTGGCCGGCGGTGTGGCGGTTTGGAACGGCGATGCAGGCCATGCCGGCGGCGTGCGCCGCCCGCACCCCCTTCTCCGAGTCTTCCAGGACCACGCAGGCGCAAGGCTCGGCGCCCAGCCGCTCGGCAGCGAGGAGAAAGGCGTCGGGAAACGGCTTGACCCGGGGCACGTCCTCCTGGACCACCACGCAGTCAAAGTAGTGCCGCAAGCCCAACGCCGCCAGCACCTCGCCGGCCGAGCGCCCGTACGACGCCGTGGCCAGGGCCAGCCGCTTCCGCCCCGCCAGCGCGTCCAGCAATCCCACCGCCCCGGGCATCGGCTCGGCCTCGGCCGCCACCCGCCGCGCGTATGCCGCCGCCTTCTCTTCCCGCACCGCGTCCGCATTCAGCGCCAGGCCCCGCAGCGACAGGAAATCTGCGATGCCCCGGCCCTGCCGGATCCAATGCTCCTCGTACTCCGCGTCGGCCAGCGTCACCCCGTGAACCCCCAACGCCTCCCGGTACGCCGCCATGTGCAACCTCTCCGTGTCCGCCAGCAACCCGTCGAGGTCGAAGATCACCGCCTGCGCCATCGAAGCCCTGCTCCCTTCCTGTCGTGCCCTGCCCTCACCCCACCTCACTGTCCGGGCGGTGATCTTACTCATTCTCCTAACAGCCTGCAGCCTAAACCGCTAATAGCCTTGCGGCCCTATCCGATTATCCCGCGCCTCGGTCATCTCCGTGGAGTTGCTTGGCGGCGGCCACGCAGGTACAGTCGGCGGACATGGAGTGTGCATGCATCTGATCGCGCAGATTGTCTCTCTCTTCGGCGTCGCCGCGGGCGTTGTCCTTCTCATGTTTTCGGTCACGAGGGTCCTCAACCGGGTCCACCGGCGGCAATCCAGCTGGACGCGGCGCTGGCAGCGCGTCGCCATGCGGCCCGTCCGCTGGCGCTTCGCCCTCGCCATGGCGGCCGCCTCGGCCTGGGCGTATGTTGTGCTCTCTGGAGCCGTTCAGGCCGGCTGGCTTGTTCCGGTGGACATCGCCCCGGACGCCGGCCTCCTGCCCCTCGCGGCCCAAACGCTCCCGCTGCCTCTCGCCGCCCTGACCGCGCTGGCGGTCTGCATGCACGCGGAAGGCGCCTCCGCTCGCAGGGCCTTCGGCTTCCAGGCCCGGCAGCGACGCTCCGGCGCCCGCCAGGCGCCCCTGCTCTACCTGGCTGCCCTTCCGGTCGTGCTGGCCGCGGCCCTCGCCTGGCGGGCCGTCCTGGATGGGCTGGCCATCCCGCTGGCGCCCCAGCCCCTCATCGAGCTCCTGCAGAGCGGCCGGCTGTCGCCCTACGCTGTCCTCTACATCTCGGTGCTGGCCGTGACGGTGGCACCCATCACGGAGGAGCTCCTGTTCCGCGGGTTGCTGCTTCCGCTGCTGATGCGGCACTATGGGCCCGTGCAGGCGGTGACCGCGGTTTCGCTGATGTTCGCCGGCATCCACTTCAACGCCGCATCCATCGCTCCGCTGTTCGCAATCGCCGCGGCTTTCGCGCTGGGCTATCTCTGGACCGGCTCTCTACTGACAGCCATCCTCATGCACGCGCTCTTCAACGGCGTGAATCTGTTGCTGCTGACCCTCGCGGCCCCTCAAGCCCTGTGACGCGCCAAGCATTTGTCTTGATGGCCGGCGAACGGTCCTGCTATCAGGGGCCCAGCCGGTGGGCACATTCCGCCGGAGCCGATCTGGGAGAGTGACGCATGCACGCTGACCGCATCCTGATTCGCGATCTCCTGATTCACTGCATCGTCGGGACGGAGGACCGGGAGCGGATCACGCGCCAGCCGGTCGTGCTGAACATCGAGATGGACTGCGACCTGGCCCCCGCTGCCGCGAGCGACCGCATCGAGGACACGGTCAACTACGTCACGATCAAGAACCGCATCGTGGCGATGGTGGAGGCGAGCGGCTTCCAGTTGATCGAACGGCTGGCTGAGCGCGTCGCCGCCCTCTGCCTGGAGGATGCCCGCATCGGCGCGGCCGAGGTCACCGTGGAAAAGCCGGGGGCGCTGACCGGGGCCCGCAGCGTGGCGGTTCGGATCAGGCGGACTCAGCTTCCCGGATAAGGTCCGCCGCAGGCTTGCCCTTCAGTCCCGAGGCCATGTAGACCACGCCGCCGACCAGGCTCCAGAGCAGGACCGACGCGTAAAGCAGCAGCGAGAGCAGCACCGCGTTGGCCTCGGGCACGCCGAACACGTGGTTGAGCACCGCCTTCGCCGTGGCTTCCCGCGTCCCGAGCCCTCCCGGCGTGAGCGGAACGGCGGCAACGGCATTGATGACCGGGAACGCCGTCAGGAAGTCCACGAACGGCAGCCGCACGTTCAGGGCGCGGCCGAGCAACTGGACCGACACCACGTTCAGCAGATGGTTGAGGACCGACACGGCCATCGTGCTCCAGAGCACGGCCGGGTTGCGGAACCCGATCCGGAACGTCGCATACATGCGGTGAGCCACGGCCCCGATGCGCGTGCGCTCGCTGAAGCGGCGGAGGATCCCGATCCGCTCGAAGACATCGCACCAGGACGCTGTCACGGCAACCACCAACGACACGGCGAACACGGCGCCAAAGAACAGCAGCGCCGTGCGGGTCTCCGGGTGGGCCAGGGTCAGGCTCAGCCGGGAGACAAGCACGATCGTGACGAGGCTGACCAGGGCCACGAGGCCGATGATGCGGTCCAAGACAACGGTGGAGACGGCTTCGGCCTTACGGTGGTGCGTCTCCCGGGCCGCGTAGTAGGCCTTCACCACATCACCCCCGGTGGCCCCGAGAAGGAAGGAGTTGAAAAACTGTCCGATGAAGAACAGCGTCAGTGCTCGTCGGAAGGGAAGCCGCAGGTCCTGCGACCGCAGCAGGATCTGCCAGCGCCACGCGCACATCAGAATGCAGACGCCAAAGACCAGGTTGCCCGCCAGCAGCCACGGCCAGGCGGCAGCAGCGGAGTGCAGCGCCTCCCAGAGGCGCTCCTTGTCCTTCATCGTGCCGAACAGGTAGGCGATCAGCCCGAGCCCGATGCCGAACTGCGCGAGATGCAGCAGCTTCTTCTTCATGCGGTCACTCCCAGTTCCCTGGTGGCGTTCAACACATCGGCCAGCGTGCGGTCCAGGGGAATCTCCGCCTGCCAGCCGGTCGCCGCCCGCAGGCGCGAGACGTCGGCCAGCACGGCGTGGTCGGTCGGCCGGAACCGGGCCGCCTCCACCTCGTACTCGGCGCGAACCCCGGCGAGGGCGCACAGCCGGTCGAGGATGACCCGCATGGAGAGGCGCTGCGGGCCGCAGATGTTGTAGACCTGCCCCGCCGCGCCGGATTCGAGCAACAGGCGGTAGGCGCGCACAACGTCCCGCACGTCCAGAATGATCCGTTCGCTCTCCAGGTTGCCCACGCGGATGACCGGGCACTTCTGGGTCTTGGCACGGTGGACCTGGGCAGCGAACGCCGGAATGGCAAAGCGCGGGGATTGTCCCGGCCCGGTGTGGTTGGTCGGACGCGCCACGATGACATCCTGCCCGTACTGCCGGTAGAATGACAGCGCCAGCAGGTCGGCCGCCGCCTTGGAGACCGCGTACAGGCTGGACGGAACCAGCGGCGCGTCTTCGTCGATAGGCACGTCGGACGCTCCGTACACCTGGGAAGTAGACACCACGAGCGCCCGCACGGGCTTGCCCAGCGCGCGGAGGGACTCCAGAACATGCAGCGTGCCGTGCAGGTTGGCGCGCAACACGCCCCCGGGATTCGCGTCACCCTCGGGCACGAACGCCATGCCCGCCAGGTGCAGGCACGCATCAGGCCGGCATTCCACGACCGCCCTGGCGACGTCGGCCGCAGAGCTCACGTCGGCCGCGTAGCAGGCCTCGACCCCTTCGACCGCAGCGGCTCCCGGAAGGTCGAGCACGGACACGCGGTGCCCGTGAGCCGCCAGCTCCGCAACCGCATAGCGGCCGGCAAAGCCGGCGCCGCCCGTAACGAGGACATGCATCTCAGGCTCTTCCCTTGAGTTCGGCCTTCACGCGCTTCAGGTCCGCTTCCACCATCATGCGGATCATCTGCTCGAACGACACCTTGGGCTCCCAGCCCAGGACGCGGCGGGCCTTGGTGCTGTCTCCCAGCAAGTGCTCGACCTCGGCCGGCCGCATGAACTTCGGGTCGATCATCACGTGCTTCTCGTAGTCGAGCCCGACGTGCTCGAAGGCCACGCGGCACAGGTCGCGCACGGAATGGGCGACGCCGGTGGCAACGACGAAGTCATCCGCCTCGGGCTGCTGCAGCATGCGCCACATCGCCTCCACGTAGTCGCCGGCAAACCCCCAGTCGCGCTTGGCGTCGAGGTTGCCCATGCGCAGTTCCTTCGCGGCGCCCAGCGCGATGCGCGCCACCCCGTCGGTCACCTTGCGGGTCACGAACTCCTTGCCCCGGCGCGGGCTCTCGTGGTTGAAGAGGATGCCCGAGGCGGCGAACAGGTTGTAGCTATCGCGATAG
>CAZJBP010000110.1:0-627 GCA_964544115.1 uncultured Victivallales bacterium
TCATCGGCGGCTACGCCATCGGGGCGACGCAGGGCTACATCTACATCCGCGCCGAGTACCCTCTGGCCATCAAGCGGCTGGAGAAGGCCATCGACGCGGCGCGGAAGGCGGGCTTCCTCGGGCGGGGCGTCTTTGGATCGGCCTGGAACTTCGACATCGAGATCCGCCTCGGGGCGGGAGCGTTTGTGTGCGGCGAGGAGACGGCGCTCATCCAGTCGATCGCAGGCCGGCGCGGGCTGCCGCGGCCGCGGCCGCCGTACCCGGCGGCGAGCGGCCTGTGGGGCAAGCCCACGGTCATCAACAACGTCGAGACCTTTGCGAACGTGCCGGTGATCATCCTGGATGGTCCGGAGTGGTTCGCGTCGATCGGGACGGGCAGCAGCAAGGGCACGAAGGTGTTTGCGCTGGCGGGCGACGTGGCCAATACCGGCCTGATCGAAGTCCCGATGGGCACGACGCTGCGCGACGTGGTGTTCGGGGTCGGCGGCGGCATCAAGGGCGGCTATGCCTTCAAGGCGGTCCAGACGGGCGGGCCGGCGGGCGGATGCCTGCCGGAATCCTCGCTGGATACGCCGATCGACTACGACACGCTGGCCGCGGCGGGCAGCATCATGGGCAGCGGCGGCA
>CAZJBP010000110.1:637-12691 GCA_964544115.1 uncultured Victivallales bacterium
GTGATGGACGAGCATGCCTGCATGGTCAACGTGGCCAAGTTCTTCCTGGAGTTCACGCAGAACGAGTCCTGCGGCAAGTGCACGCCGTGCCGGGAGGGCACCAAGCGCATGCTCGAAATCCTGACGCGGATCTCGGAGGGCAAGGGGGTCGAGGGGGACGTGGAGAAGCTCCTGCGGCTGGCCGACACCGTTCGGAAGTCGTCGCTGTGCGGACTGGGACAGGCCGCGCCGAATCCGGTCATCAGCACCATCAAGCACTTCCGCGCGGAGTACGACCAGCACATTCGCGAGAAGCGCTGTGCGGCCGGCGCCTGCAAGGCTCTGGCGGCGTACAGCATCGACGCCGAGGCCTGCGTGGGCTGCGGCGCGTGCCGGCGGGTGTGTCCGGTGGCGTGCATCGCCGGGGAGCCGAAGAAGCCACACGTGATCGATGCGTCGCAGTGCATCAAGTGCGGAAGTTGCTACGACGCCTGCAAGTTTGCGGCGGTGAAGAGGTAAGAGGGCCATGACAGATACAGTGAAAGTGACGTTGACGATCGACGGCGTGCGGACGGAGGCGGCCGCCGGCACGACGATTCTGAAGGCCGCCGACGCCATCGGCATCCACATCCCGCGGTTGTGCTACCACCCCAGCCTGAGCGTTCTCGGCGCGTGCCGGATCTGCATCGTGGAAGTGGAGGGGCAGCGCAATCCCGTGGCGTCGTGTGCGTTTCCGGTGGCCGAGGGCATGAAGGTTCGCACCGCGTCGCCCCTGCTGAGGCGGCTGCGGCGCGACATCGTCGAACTCCTTCTGGATAACCACCCGAAGGACTGCCAGACCTGCGACCGGGACGGCAACTGCGAGCTGCAGAATCTGGCGTACAGCCTGGGCGTGCGCGAGCGACTGTTTGAGGGCGACCGCAAACGGTTCGGGCGCGACGAGCGCTCCATGTCGGTCACGCGCGATCCCGAGAAGTGCGTCCTGTGCGGGCGCTGCGTGCGGGTCTGCGAGGAAGTGCAGGGCGTGTCGAACCTCAGCCAGCAGCACCGGGGGTTCACGAACGTGGTCGCGCCGGCGCACTGCGGGGACATGGCGGATTCGGTGTGCATCCACTGCGGACAGTGCATCAACGTCTGTCCCACGGCGGCCTTTGTCGAGCACAACAGCACCGACGAGGTGTTTGAGGCCCTGTCGGACCCGAAGAAGCACGTGGTCGTCCATACGGCGCCGTCGATTCGCGCCGCGCTGGGGGAGGGGTTCGGGTTTGCGCCCGGCACCTCGGTAACCGGCAAGATGGTGACCGCGCTGCGGATGATGGGGTTCGCGCAGGTGTTCGACACGAACGTCAGCGCCGACTTGACGATCGTCGAGGAGGCCACGGAATTCCTGCGGCGCTTCGAGAAGAAGGAGCGGCTGCCCCTCATCACGTCGTGCTCCCCGGGGTGGGTCAACTTCATGGAGCGGTTCTACCCGGAGCTGATCCCGCTGGCCTCGAGCTGCAAGTCGCCCATGAGCATGCTTTCCACGCTGATCAAGACGTACTACGCGGAGGAGAAGGGGCTGGACCCGAAGGATGTCTATGTCGTGGCGGTCATGCCCTGCACGGCCAAGAAGTACGAGGCTCGACGGAAAGAGCATCGCATGCCCGACGGCACGCCGCATACGGACGCGGTGATCACCACGCGCGAACTGATCTGGATGATCAAGTGCATGGGGGTCAACTTCGCGAACCTTCCCGACGGGCAGTTCGACGATCCGCTGGGGGTGTCCTCGGGCGCGGGCGACATCTTTGGCGCAACCGGCGGCGTGATGGAGGCCGCCCTGCGGACGGCCTACGAAAAGATCACGGGCCGCGATTGCCCCGACCTGGACTTCCTGCCGGTGCGCGGCGTGGAGGGCGTGAAGGAGGCGACGCTGGATATCGACGGCACGAAGGTCAGCATCGCGGTGGCCAACGGCCTGAACAACGCCAAGAGCGTACTGGAGAAGGTGATCAGCGGGGAGAAGGTCTTCCACATCATCGAGATCATGGCGTGCCCGGGCGGCTGCGTAGCCGGCGGCGGCCAGCCGTACCCGCCCGAAGGCATGTACGTGCTGGACCCCGAGCTGGCGAAGGTTAGAGCCAAGGCGCTCTACGCGATCGACAAGGGTAAGGCTCTGCGCAAGTCGCACGAGAATCCCGCGATCCTGCAGCTGTACGCCGAATACCTTGGCGAACCGAATGGGCATCGTGCCCATGAGTTACTGCACACGACCTACAGCGCGCGCGAACCCCGAGGAGTGAGATGAACAGCATGAGCAGCGTGTTACCGGACGATATTGTGGCCTACATCAAGGATTGCCGCGGCCGCGAGCACTACGAGAGCTACCTGATTTCCGTGCTGCAGAAGATTCAGAGCGCCAATGGCTACCTGTCCCGCGAGAGCATGGACGAGGTGTCCCAGTTGATGCAGATTCCGGCGGCGACGGTGACCGGCGTAGCCACGTTCTACCACTTCTTCAGCTTCAAGCCGCGCGGCCGGCACCGCGTGACGGTCTGCCTGGGGACGGCGTGCTTTGTTCGAGGCGCGGACAAGGTTCTGGCCCGGTTCAAACTGGAGCTTGGAATCGACGACGGCGAGACGACCCCCGACGGGCTGTTCTCGATCGAGTGCGCGCGCTGCCTCGGTGCGTGCGCGCTCGCCCCGGTTGTCACGGTGGGCGAGAAGGTGTACGCTAACGTCAAGCCGGGCGATGTGAAGAAGATTTTGAAGGAGTACGGGTTCAAGGGCAAGTGACAGGCGGGCGGGCCGGGCAGGGGAGCGAGACAGCCATGGAGACCGCGGGCGGAAAGATCCTGATCGTCGATGACGACTTCGCGTTCGCGGAGTCGGTCACCGATCTGCTGGAAGCCTATGGATACACCGTCGAGCACGCGGCCGACGGGGTCGCGGGATTGCAGCGGGCTCGCGAGATCAGGCCGGACGTGATGATCCTGGACGTGATGATGACGACGGACACGGAGGGGTTCGAGGTCGCCCGCCGTATCCCCGAAACGCCCGAGTTCAAGCACATGGGCGTGATCCTGGTGACGGGGGTGACGAGGGCTTTGAATCTTCCGGGCGTGTTGAAGCCGGACGACTCGTGGCTCCCGGTGGACCGCGTGCTGGATAAGCCCGTGGACCCCGCCCGTCTGATTTCGGAGATTGAACGGGTTCTAGCGGACAAAAAAGGAAGGCACAGTTCCTCATGAACAAGGCAGCGAAGACGATTCTCCTGATCGATGACGATACGGATCTGACGGCGGCAACCCGGGCGGTGCTCGAGAGCAACGGGTATGCGGTGCTCGAGGCACACAGCGGGCCGGAGGGGCTGAAGATGGCCTTCGCTCACAAGCCTGCCCTGATCATCCTGGACGTGATGATGGCGTCGGACACAGAGGGCTTCGACGTGAGTCGCTCGGTGAAGGCAGCGCCCGAGTTGGCCGGGACGCCCATCATCCTTCTGACGGGCATCCGTCGCATGATGAACCTGCCGTTCGCGCTGGAGCCGGACGTGGCCCACCTGCCGGTCAAGATCGTGCTGGAGAAGCCCGTGCCGCCGGCGAAGCTGCTGGAAGAGATCGGGAAGCTGCTGGCGTAGCCCGCGCGCGGTCTCCCGGGACTACGCCGGCGACGCCTCGTCACTCCCGGCCGGCTTTGCCGGGCGCTTGCCAAACCCGGGCCGCATGATCTTCGAGACCACGGCGCCGTCGGGGCCGAGCTCGGCGCGGCTGTGCCCCGTGGATTCGAGGACCTGGTCCGCGGTGCGAAAATGGCACTTCGCGGCCTCGATCAGCACCTTTGCGCCGCTCTTTCTGACCATGTCGCGCGCCGCCTCGGTGACGGCCGGCGAGGCGCCCTTGGGACACTCGATGCCGAAGCGGTCCTTCATCTGGTGCAGGGCGCGGAGAAACGCCTCGCGCGCCACGATGGATGCGGCGGCGACGGCCAGGTCGGATTCCGCCCGGGGCATCTGGATCAGTTCGATGCGGCGCCCCTTGGTCATCAGCGCGCGTTCGACCTGGTCTTTCCGCCCGAACTGGTCCGAGATGGCGCGCGGGCAGTCGGGGACCACCTCCAGCAGGTTCTCGATGGCGCGGGCGTGCCCCCACGACAGCAGCGTGTTGACGTTGCGCATCTTGGCGTAGAGGCGGTTGTATGTGGCGGGCCCGATCTTGATGATCGTGCAGTGGGGGCCGAGCAGCTTGCGCAGTTCGGCGCCCATCGCCATGGCCTTGCGGTCGCTGGAAATGGTCTTGCTGTCGCGGACGTCCATCTCGCGCATCCGCCCGGCGACGCCGGGGTGGATGTAAACGCCCGCGATGACCAGGGGCCCGAAGAAATCGCCCTTGCCGCTCTCGTCGACGCCGATGTGGGGCTGTACCGCCTCCGGGTTGACCACGGTATCGTAGCCGTGGGTGGCGCGCTGCAGCACGATCGGTTCGAGCGTGAAGATGATGAACTCCTCGGCGCCCTTGCCCTGCACTACGAGCTTGCCGCTGGTGTAGAGGTTGATCGAGCAGTCCGGTGCCTTGACCGCGATGCGGGTGTAGGGCACCTGGGCGGGCCTGTAGTTACCGCTCGACAGCAGGGACTCCAGCAGATCCTGCTGGGCCGCGGTCAGCTTGTACGTGAAGGTGGTCTTCGGTTCCATGGATGGCGGGAAGGATAGCAGAGCGGGTCCTCCCCGTGCAAAGCGATTCACGACAAGCGATAAGCGGCCGCTAGCGGCCCATGGCAAAGACGGCCAGTACGGCCGCGCCGAACAGGGCCAGGTTGACGAGGGTTGGCGTGTCCGTCAGGACAACGCGCTCGGGCCGACTTCCCTGGCGGTGACGGTACACCAGGTCCATATATCGAAAGATCCCGAAGACGACGAAGGGGATGGTGACCCCCATCCAGCGCGTGTGGAACTTGTCCGCCGTCGCCGGCGAAAGTGTGTACATGGCATACGCCACGATGGTGGCCGCGGCGGTCACGGAGGCCAGCTGGTCCAGCAAGTGCAGGTCGTACTGCTGCAGGACATCGCGCTGGCCGGTCTCGCCGTCCGCCACCAGCTCCCTTTCGTGGCGCCGCTTGCAGACGGCCAGAAAGAGCGCGAGCAAGAAGGCGCACAACAGCAGCCAGGAGGAGATGGAGACCTGCAGCGCCAGGGCGCCGGCTCCTGCGCGGATGACGAAGCCCACGGCAATAAGGAGGATATCCACCAGTGGCACGCGCTTGAGCCACAGCGTGTAGGCAATCTGGAGCGCGACGTAGGCGCCCGCCGCCATGGAAAAGGCAGGGCCGACCCGGAAGGCGATGACGCCGCCGGACATGACGAGGGCCGCAGAGAGCACCACCGCCTGCAGGGGGAGCACGCGGCCGGCCGCGATCGGGCGGTCCTGCTTCTCCGGGTGACGCCGGTCGGCCTCGCGGTCACGGAGGTCGTTCATCACGTAGACGCCGCTTGAGATCAGGCAGAAGGCCAGAACGGCCAGAGCGGTCAGCCCGGCCGCAGGGAGCATATCCATGCTCTGCGACTGGTCCCCCACAGCGAAGAAGAACGCGGCCGCCACCACGGCGTTCTTCGTCCACTGGTTGGGCCGCATGGAACGCAACAGGTCTGCGGCCAGCGATGGGCGTGCCGTTGACGGCTCGGTCTGCATTCGACGTTCCCCCGTCACGCTCTGGTATCCCGAGGGTTGGCGCGCTGTGTCGGACGGCGCCGGAAGCTGTTGCGCAGAGCCAACTTCCACACCATCCACAGGGCCTCACGAAAGATGCCGCCGCTCATCTTCGAATAGCCCGCGCGGCGGTCGACAAAGGTGATCGGGATCTCGGAAATGCGGAACCCCTTGCACCAGGTTGTGTGCGTCATCTCAACCTGGAAGGAGTACCCGTTGGAGACGACCGCATCCAGGTCGATGGCTTCCAGGACTTCGCGCCGGTAGCACTTGAATCCGCCGGTGGGGTCGGTGACCGGCAGTCCGGTGATGATGCGAACGTACAGCGAGGCGCTCTTGCTGAGCATGAGTCGGCTGAGCGGCCAGTTGGTAATGCGGATGCCGTTCACGTACCGCGATCCGAGCACCAGGTCGGCGCTCTGGGCCGCCCGCGCGAAGTTCGGGATCTCGCCGGGGTCGTGGGAAAAGTCCGCGTCCATTTCGTAGATGAGCGCATACCCCTTCTCCAGCGCCCACTTGAAGCCGGCAATGTAGGCGCGCCCAAGCCCTTCCTTGCCCTTGCGGTGCAGAACATGCACGCGGGCATCTTCCCGCACCATGGCATCGATGACGTCACCGGTGCCGTCGGGGGAGTTGTCATCCACGAAGAGGACGTGCGACTCGGGGTTGACGGCGAACACTGCGGCAGCGATGGGACGCACGTTGTCCCGCTCGTCGTAGGTCGGTATCACGATCAACTGCCGGTCCATGGGCGTGGAGTATAGGAATCGGCCGAGCGGGTCCGCAAGGTGATTTGTCGTGCGCGTCGGCGGCACCGTGATTGGGGCGAGACCGCGGGCGCGCCCCTTCGGGCGAAGTTAGGGGCCAGGCTTGTATCCTTGTACGTCTGCGCCCGGCCCGTCAGCCGGCCATCTCGGCGAGGATCGCGGCGGCGGCGGCGGCGGGGTGGGGGGCGTCGAGCACGGGCCGGCCCACGACGAGGTATGAGGCGCCCGCTCGGACGGCGGCGCCCGGCGTGGCGACGCGCTTCTGGTCGCCGAGCTCGCCGCCGGAGGGGCGGATGCCGGGGGTCACCAGAATGGGCTGCGGCCCCATCTCGCGGCGAAAGATCTCGATCTCCAGGGGCGAGCAGACCAGCCCGTCGATGCCGCACTCGATGGCCATCCGGCCCAGGGCCAGGGTGTGCTCGGCCACGCTGCGCTGTACGCCGAGATCGGCCAGGTCGCTCTGATCGAGGCTGGTCAGAGTGGTGACGGCCACCAGGCGTGGCCGGCCCGGCCCGGCTTCACGGGCGGCGGCTGCGGCGGCCTTGAGCATCTCCCGTCCTCCGGCCGCATGCACCGTCAGCAGGGAGACCCCGTGCCGGCAGGCGCTCGTGACGCTGCGCGCCACGGTGCGCGGAATGTCGTGGAGTTTCAGGTCGAGGAAGATCGAGCGTGAGCGCGCCTTCAGCGGCTCGAGTGCCGCGGGCCCGTCGGCGCAGAAAAGCTCCAGCCCGACCTTGTAGAAACGTACCGCCTGCGGCAGCGCGTCCACGATCGGACCGATCGCGGCGCTATCCGGAACGTCCAGTGCAAGAATCAGCTCAGCCGGCATCGTTCGCCCGCCTCCTTCCGCCCTGTCGCGGCGCCCCGCCTACTCGAACTCGACCTCGTAGCTGATGACGTCGTCGCCCGGGTGGCTGACCACCTTATACTCGGTCTTGTTGAATACCCGCTGCATGGCCCGGTTTTCCCTGAGCACCTCGGCGGTGAACCCGCGGATGCCGTTGCGCTTCGCAATCACCGAGAGGTGATTGAGAAGAAAGCTTCCGACGCCGCGGTTCTGCCAGTCGTCGCGAACGACGAACGCCACCTCGGCCATATTGGTCTTCGGATCCAGGTAGTAGCGGCCGACGGCGATGAGCTCGTCGCCCGAGGCGGAGGGCAGGGTGCCCACAATCGCCACGTCGGTGCGGTGGTTGATGAAGACGTAGTCCTGAATTTCGCGGCGCGGGATATGCTTCGAGTGCGACATGAAGCGGTAGTAGATCGTCTCCTTGGACAGCGCGTAGAACAGGTCCGACATCCGAGACTCGTCCGTGGGGTGGACGGCGCGGAAGTTGATCTGCGTGCCGTCGTCGAGCACATAGCTCGTGCGCATCTCCGGCGGGCCGACGACGAGCTTGCCCTCGACGGCTGCCAGCTCGGGCCGCACGTAACGGTCCTCGACGGCCTCCTTGAGGAGCTGTTCCCGGAACTTGGGGTGGGCGATGGAGATCAGGGCGATCGCACGCTCCTGAACGCTCTTGCCGTGAAGATACGCAACGCCGTACTCCGTGACGACGAAGTGCACGTCCCCGCGCGTGGTCACGACGCCGGCGCCGCCGGTGAGGCGGGCCACGATGCGCGAGATCGTGCCGTCGCGCGCCGTCGACGGCAGGGCGATGATCGCCTTGCCGCCGGGCGACCGCGCGGCGCCGCGGTTGAAGTCCACCTGGCCGCCGATGCCCGAGAAGAACTTCGTGCCCAGCGAGTCGGAACAGACCTGACCGGTGAGATCCACCTAAAGGGCCACGTTAATCGCGACCTGCTTGTGCTGATGGCTGATGACAAACGGATCGTTGACGTACTCGGTGGGATGGAAGGCGAACTGCGGGTTGTTGTGGATGTAGTCGTACAGCCTCCGCGTGCCCATGCAGAAGCTCGCGACAATGCGGCCGCGATCGGAGGTCTTGCGTGCGCCGGACGCTGCACCGGAGGCCACCAGTTCGATGATCGAATCGGTGAACATCTCCGTGTGGATGCCGATGTCCTTCTTGTGGCTGAGGAACTCCAGCACCGCCTGCGGGATGCGGCCGATCCCGAACTCCACGGTCGAGCCGTCATCGATCAGCGCGGCGATATTCTCGCCGATGCGCCGCGTGTCCTCGTCGGGAACCATCGGGGTGATCTCGATCATCGGGTCGTCGACGGGGACCAGGACGTCAAGGTCGCGCACGTGGATCATGGAGTTGCCGAGTGTGCGCGGCATCTGCGGATTGACCTGGGCGATGACCAGCGAGGCGTTCTCCGCGGCGCTCTTGACGATGTCGACGGAGATGCCCAGGCTGCACATGCCGCGCTCGTCGGGCGGGGTGACCTGGATCAGGGCCGCGTCGAGCGGGAGCTGGCCGCTGGTGAACAGCCGCGGGATGTCGGACAGGAAGATCGGGGTGTAATCGCCCAGCCCCTCCTGGATGATGCCGCGGACGTTCTCCGAGATGAAGAAGCTGTTGACCCGGAAACAGCGCGACAACTCGCGGGTGGCGTAGGGCGCCTCGCCCGAGGTCAGGAGGTGGACGATCTCGGTGTCCGCGAGGTCGCGGTTGCGGGCGGCCAGGGCATTCACGAGGCGCTGGGGCTGCGCGCAGCCCGTGCCGACGAACACGCGTTGGCCGGGGCGAATGCGGGCCACGGCCTCTTCGGGCGTGGCGATCATCTCGCGGTACGTGGTCTGCCAGTAGGGATCCCAGGATGGGGTGGTGGTTGAGGGGGTCATGCGTGCGGTCTCTCCAGGGTAATGCGTGCGTCCGCGGCGACCGACTCTCCGCCGATTTCGCCGACGATAAACGGGTTAATGTCCATTTCCATGATCTGAGGGAAGTCCGTCACCAGCTGGCTGATGCGCTGGAGCCCGAAGGCGATGGCCGGCAGGTCCACGCTGGCCTGGCCCCGCACGCCCTTGAGCAGCGCGAAGGACTTGGTGCTTTCCAGCATCTGCATGGCCTCGTCGTGGGTGATCGGGGCGATGTGGAAGGTGACGTCCTTCATCACCTCAACGAAGATGCCTCCCAGACCGAACATCAGCATCGGGCCGAACTGAGGGTCCCGCGTCATGCCGAGGATGATTTCACGGCCCCGGCGGCACATCTTCTCGAGGTAGACGCCCTCGATGCGCGCGTCGGGCACGCGCTGCCGGATGCGCAGCATCATGAGGTCGAAGGCGTCGCGGACCATCTCCGGCGACCCCAGGCCGAGCTTCACGCCGCCGATGTCGGACTTGTGGATGATGTCCGGGGAGGACACCTTCATCGCCACGGGGTATCCGATCTTCTCGGCGCACTCGACAGCTTCCTCGGCCGTGGCGGCGATCGAGCCGGGCGGGACGTTGAACTCATAGGCCCGCAGGATCGCCTTGGCCTGGGCCTCGCCCATCTGGTACTGGCCCATCTTGAGGTGGCGGTTGACGATGCGCTGCACGCGGCGCTTGTTGACCCGGAAGCGAGTGATGACGCGGGGCGGACGCTTGAGCCACGCGGCGTAGTCCACCATGGCCTTGAGCGCGCCCACGGCGCGCTCCGGCGAGGGGTAGTCCGGGAGGTTGGCGGACACCAGCTCCTCGCGTCCCGGCATCACGTCCTCTCCGCCCATGAACGAGACGAGAACGGGCTTTTCGCCGCGCAGGCACCCGGCGATGGCGCGCGCGGTGGCGGCCGGCTGCGTCATCGCCTGGGGCGTCAGGATGACGATGATGGCGTCGACGGCCGGATCGTCCTGCGCGGCGCGCACGGCCAGCACGTAGCGGTCGGGGTCGGCGTCGCCCAGCACGTCGATGGGATTGTGGATGCTGGCGGCCGGGGGCAGCTTCTCCCGCAGGGCCGTCGCGATCCCGCCGCCGAGGGTGACGACCTGCATCCCCTTATGCTCCACGGCGTCGGCGGCCATGATGCCGGGGCCGCCGGCGTTGGTGATGATCGCGACGCGGTTGCCCTTCGGCAGGGGCTGCATGGCGAAGGCCATGGCATAGTCGAACATGGACTCAAAGGTGTCCGCGCGAATCACGCCCGAGCGGGCAAACGCGGCGCCGTAGGCGGTGTCGGCCCCGGCGAGGCTGCCGGTGTGGGACGAGGCCGCCTTCACGCCGGCCAGAGTGGTGCCGGCCTTGAAGATCACGACCGGCTTGCGGCTGGTCGCCATCAGGGCGGCCTTGATGAACGCTTCACCGGCTGCAACGCTCTCGAGATAGCCGACAATGACCTTTGTGTCGTCGTCGTCCGCCAGCGCCTCGAGGAAGTCCGTCTCGCCGATCTGTGCCTTGTTGCCCATGCTGACTAGTTTGGCCAGCCCCAGGTGGCGCGAGGCGGCCCAGTCAAGGATCGCTGTGCACAGGGCTCCCGATTGCGAGATCACCGAGATGTTGCCCTGCCGGGGCATGTGCTTCGCGAACGAAGCGTTCATGCGGTGATGCGAGTTGATCAGCCCGAGGCAGTTCGGCCCCAGCAGCTTCACGCCGGCACCCGTGCAGATCTGCGCCAGTTCGCGCTCCAACCGGGCGCCCTCTGCGCCGACTTCCTTGAAGCCGGCGGTGATGACGACCAGGGCCTTGGCGCCGGCGTCGATGGACTGGTGGACGGCGGCCATGACCTGTGGCGTCGGCACGGCAATGATGCTCATCTCGACCGGCTGGCCATAGGCCTCGAGGCTGGGATAGCAAGGCACGTCGAGGATTTCTTTCGACGACGGGTTGACGGGAACCAATCGTCCCGTGAAGCCGCCTTCGATCAGGTTGGCCAGGATTTCGTGGCCGACCTTGCCCGGCGACCGGGAGGCGCCGATCACGGCGATCGTTTTGGGTGTCAGCATCGCATTCAGCATGGTCGGTCTACCTCCACGGGATCCCTGGTTGAAGGAAGGCGCCCTGCGCCTGGTCCGGTCAGGGTGGATTCCGAAAAACGAGCCGCATCTTGCACGGGCGGCGCTCGAAATCAACGTTTTTGATCACTCCTCAGATTCTGTATGGCCGGAGACGTCCCCAGCGCCTTTCGCTGTCGCCTTTTGCTGTCGGGGGAAAAGCAAAAGCGGAAGTTCGGAGCGAGCAAAAGCGGAAAGCGCGTGTAGCGAGCAAAAGCGGAAGGCTTGGAGGGGAGAGGGGTTGACGGGCAGGGGGTTGTGAAGGGCAGAGGCGGGGAGTAGTGCCCCCGAGGGGGCGGGCGCCCGTGGAGCGAGCAAAAGCGGAAAGCGGTCTACGATGTCTGGTCCCTATGGCATCCCGTCACGATCGCGGCAGGTGGCAGAGTCCACTTCGGACAAGCTACCGGCCCTTCAGCGGATTCTCGCCGCCAGGGCCGTCATCAGCGAACATCTGGCCGAGTAGGTCTCGATACTCAAGGAACGTCCAGTCGAGCACAAGTCCCTGTCGTCCTGTTCACCAACCGCCATCGCTGAGGCCCCAACACTTTCCGCTTTTGCTCGCTCCAAGAATTCCGCTTTTGAAAACTCCACGACACGCTGTCGCGCCTTTTGCTTGCATCCGGGTGGCCACCATGGATAGAGTCGCAGCTCTTAATGGGCGATGTGCGAATTGTCAATGAATTAACGGATTAAAGAAAGGTAGGTCGAGTATGCCGTCGGAAAGAGAAGACACCAAG
>CAZJBP010000111.1:0-10908 GCA_964544115.1 uncultured Victivallales bacterium
CAAGAGCCCGCGCTGTACTCCTCTGCAGGTGGCCAGCGCAGCATGGCACCGGGTAGTGCGCGAACTCGGAGATGCGCCCGTCCAGCAGCCGCGCGATGTTCGCTGGATGTGAGGCGCCCGAATCGTCTAGAGTGCCGTTCCGTGAGAGGAAGGGACCGTCATGAGCAGCTCTAATCCAAAACCCACGCTCCTGGTTCTGGCCGCCGGCATCGGCAGCCGCTACGGCGGACTCAAACAGATCGACCCCGTGGGGCCGGGCGGGGAAGTCGTGCTCGACTACTCGGTGTATGACGCGCTGCGTGCGGGGTTCGGCCGCGTCGTCTTCGTCATCCGCCGCGACATCCGCGACGCCTTCGAGTCCAACATCCTGTCGCGCTTTCGCGGGCACATCGACAGCGCCTGCGTGTTCCAGGAACTCGACTCCCTGCCGTCGGGGCACCGCGTGCCGCCGGGCCGCAGTAAGCCGTGGGGCACGGGGCATGCGGTGCTGGTCGCAGCCGATGCGGTGCGGGAGCCGTTCGCGGTGATCAACGCCGACGATTTCTACGGCCGCAACAGCTTCCGGCTCCTCCACGACTTCCTCGTCGCGCGCCGTGCGACGACGCCCGCCGACTACGCCCTGGTCGGCTTCCGCCTCTGCAACACGCTCTCCGAGCACGGGCATGTGGCGCGCGGCCTGTGCGCGTGCAACGCGCAGGGGCAGTTGACCGGCATCCGCGAGCTGACCCGCATCGTCAGCGAGAACGGCGAGGTCGCGAACGTGCCCGCCGATGGCCCGCGGGAGCGACTTGATCCCGAGGCGATCATCTCGATGAACATGTGGGGCTTCGACCCTTCGCTGTTCGCCCCACTGGAGCGCCTGTTCGAGGAGTTCCTGACGGCCGAGGGATCGTCCGCGGCGCGCGAGTTCTACCTGCCGGCCGCCGTGGACCGCCTGATCGGCGAAGGCGCCGCCACCTGCCGCGTCCTCAACACCCCCGATGAGTGGTTCGGGGTCACCTACCCCGCCGACAAGCCGCGGGTGGTGGAGAGCATCCGCCGGCGAATCGCCGCCGGCGAGTACCCCGAACGGCTGTGGGCATGAGGAAAGAAGTCCGTGCTTGAATCGGTTCCGCGCGGGGGTCAATACTCGCCGCGGTATGGACAATGAGCTGACACGAGGAAGCGGACGCGAGCGGCTGGGCGTCCTCGGAGGCTCCTTCAACCCCGTTCACCTCGGCCACCTGATCATGGCCCAGAGCGCCCTGGAGGCCTTCGAGCTTTCGCGCGTGCTGTTGGTGCCCTGCAATCAGCCGCCGCACAAGGAGGCCGCCCGGGTGGCAGACTCCGCCCACCGCCTCGCCATGCTCGAACACGCCCTCGAGGGCGAGTGGCGATTTGAGGTGTGCGACATCGAGATCCAGCGTGGCGGCATCTCCTACACCGTCGACACGCTGCGCGCACTCCGCCAGCGGCACCCGGAGAGCGACCTTTACTTTATCATCGGCTCCGACTCCCTGCGTGAACTGCACCAGTGGAAGGACATCTACACGATCCTTGAGCTGTGCACCATCGTCACGCTGTGCCGCCCCGGCGCCACCGTGGACCCGCTTTCGCCGGCCGACCTGCAGTTGCGCCCGCCGCACCCGGAGCGACTCCTGCAAAACGTGGCCGTCGGCCGGATGGTCGACATTTCTTCGACGGACATCCGTTACCGGGTGGCCGAGGGGATGAGCATCCGCTATCTTGTACCGACGGGCGTGGAGATGTATATTGCCGAGCACTCGCTATACAGGTGACGGGGCCTCGGCGGCCCGGACAAGGGAGAACCGATATCAACGCACAGGAACAGACACAGGCCATTATCGAGGCCCTTGAGTCCAAAAAGGGTGAGCGGATCGCGATCTTCGACATGCGCGGACGCTCGGAGCTCACCGACGCCTACGTGGTCGTCTCCGGCTCAAGCCCGCCCCACCTCAAGGCCCTGTTCAATGAGGTGCAGCACGCACTGAAAGAAAAAGGTGTGACGTGTTACCGGCGCAGCGGCGACCCGGAATGCGGCTGGATGGTGCTCGACTACGTCGACGTCATCATCCATATCTTTCTTGAGGATACGCGGCAGTACTACGCCGTTGAAACGTTGTGGGCGCAGGCTCCTGCCACAGCGACGACTCCTCGCTGAGCGACTCCCGCGCGAAGCCCTCCATTTGCAGCAGGTGATCCGCCAGTTCGCGAATCCGGTCCTGTTCGGCCGCCCCGGTGCCGTGGGCCGCGCTGAACCCCAGTTCCGACACCACCGCCACCAGCGTCTGCAACTGGACCACCGTGTCCCCGCCCGGCGCCGCCGGGCGCGCCAGGAACCACCCGCCCAACCCGCAGGTCAGGAACAGGGCAGCCGCGGCCGCCAGCCGCGGAATCGGCAGCTCAAACCGGATGCGTCGCGCCGTGCCGCGGCCGCCGGCCGTCTCGCGCGCCGCCCACTGCCGCACCGGCACCGCCGGCGCAGCGTCGGCTTCGGCCTGGGCTGCCAAGGCCGCCCGGGCCACGGCCTGAAGCCGGCCCATGGCCTCGCGCCGCCGCGCCACGGCCGGGTCAGAGGCCAGCGCTTTATCCAACTGCCGCCGCTGCCGGGGCGACAATTCGCCCGACTCGCCCAGCAGGATCAACCTGTCGATCGCTTCTCGGTTCATAGCTCCCGCCTCCGCCGCGCCCCGGCCCGTCCAGGCGTCACACGGCCGTTTCGCCAGAAAACTCCCCGCCCAGCGCGGCCCGCAGCTTCGCCAGCGCGTACTGCATCCGCGCCAGGGCGGTATTGATGGACACCCCCTGGATGCGCGCTATCTCCTTGAAGGGCACCTCGCCCTGCGTGCGCAGAACGAAGACCTCCCTCTGGTCGGGCGGCAGCAGGGCCACCGCCTCCGCCACGCGCCTCCCGGTCTCCGCCGCCACCAGCGCCTGGTCCGGGCTGGGCTCGCGACCGGGCAGCCGGTTGACCCTCGGCTCCTCTCCCTCCTCCGCACCGTCCAGCCAGAGGTCGGGCCGCTTGCGCCGGCCGGCATCGATCAGCCGGTTATGGGCCATGCGCAGAACCCACCCCAGGAAGTTGCGCTCACGGTAGCGGTCCGCATGCCGCATCACCTTGAGCCAGACGTCCTGGAAGGCCTCCTCCGCGTCCGCGCGACTGGGCGCCATCTGCACGATATAAGAGAACACGGCCCGCCGGTGACGCTCCACCAGCGCCTCCAGCGCCCCCACGTCGCCGCCGCGGTAGCGGGTCAACAGTTCGAAATCGCTCGGTTCCATGTCTCGCCCCCGCCGACGGCGCCCGCCACCAAGGGGACAACGTCCGCGCACCGCCCTTTATTGCATGGCCGCCGCGAGCCGGCCCGCCAGCCAGCCCACCGCCCGCGCGCCCGCCGCCACCGCCTCGGCGACGTGCCGCGCCAGCGTCCACGCCGCTTCGCCCAGGCCCGCGCGCGACACCAGCACCACCCAGGCGCAGACGCCCAGCACGTTCATCAGGAAGATCACGGCATACGAAAAGAGGTGCCCGCATTCGCGGATGTCGGGCTGGTGCTGCGCCAGCGACGTCAGGGTGAACGTGAGATGAAACCCCCAGGTGAACCCCACCACGCCCAGCCAGTAGAGCTCGAACTGCGCGACCGGGTAGAACAGGCCGAGGAGGTAGTAGGCGATGATCGCGAGGACCGTGTAGAGAGGGAAGAAGTACGGGGCCAGGGTGACCAGGAAATTGCTGTCGCTGAGCGTGACCGCGCCGCTGTTCTTGCGCACCCGGATGCCCAGGACCCGGAAGCCGAACACCCAGGCCCACAGGGCGTGCGTCAGCTCGTGGGCCCAGACATAGCTGCGCACGGGGCGGGGCAGGCAGGCGTAGAGGACCACCCAGAGCGCAAAACCGGCCGCCAGCGAGGCCGCCGCGGGCGACACCAGGCGAGGGCTGTTCACCTGCAATCCGACCAGCAGATCCCAGAGCGTGTGCGCGGTCGCCGCGCACAGCGGCAGCATCAGCACCCCAATCAACCGACGGATCCAACGCATGCGACGCCTCCCGCCCGTCGCCGCCCCGGCAACGTGGCCATCGGGGCGGGATTATGCGCCGAGACCCGGCGCCGGTTCAACCGCGATCCGCAGCCGAGCTTGACTCGGTTCGAGCGCCTCACCAATAATGCCGCTTCCTCGTCGCCAGCTTAGCTCAGTTGGTAGAGCAGCTGATTTGTAATCAGCAGGTCGTCGGTTCGAGCCCGACAGCTGGCTCCATCCTAAACGCCCCGAAAACGGCCCGACGACACGCGTTTAGACCAATAAATACAGGCATTTGACGAATGCCATGGTGTCTATTGCCCGTCGCTTGTGTGCAGGTCCGGTCTCTTCTGAATCGCTCCATTTGGCCGCGCCAAAGGGTAGCAAAAAGGTAGCATGTCGGTTTTCTGACCGTCGGATGACCACAACACGCCGCACGAATGCGTCCGGACGGGGCGTTTGCGTTGCTTGAAGGTTGCGCTGGGAAGATGGCGTGCGCTGCCTGATTCTGTGTGGCTTTGGTGCCACCGAATGGTCGTCTTCGGTGTTCGGCCGTGTCGGGTTTGTGCGAGGTTGTGGGGGACCTAGAAAAAAAAACCTCACCCTTCCCGTCCCGTCCTCTGCATGAAACACCGCGCAACGTCTTGAGCGCTTTCGCAACGGAAGCGGTCGTTTCATCGCGTTGCATCAGTCTGTGCCGAAAGAGCCGTTGTGTTCCCTCCGAGTCCTGTAGGCGTTGATTTTTGACTGTTTAGTGAGGCGCGCGTTGGGGAAGGAACGTCACGGCAATCGGGGGATGTGCGCGGTTGTGTACGCTCCGAGTGCGGTGGATGTTGATTCCTTCCCTTCTGGTGAGACGCGTGTGCGGGAACGAAGTCACTACAGGAGGACGGAAGATGTTGACGACGACGGCGGAGGCGGTGAGGGCGTTACTGAAGGCGGATCCGAGTCTGACACCCTTGGATCGTGCGCGGATTCTGGGGGCCGCGCGGAATCACGGTAAGAGCGAACAACCGGCGCCCGCAGTGGCGGCGACGCGTGAGTCGCGTGTCCTGCCGCGTGCAGAGGTGGCGCGGCGGTTCAACCGGTCGTTGCGGTTCGTGGACAAGCTGGCGGTGCAGGGGGTGCTTCGCCGTGTGAAACTGCCCGGCCGTCAGCGGGCGTGCGGGTTCCTGGCCGACGAAGTCGATCGCCTGATGGCCGGGGAAGGCGGTGAAGCATGATCGCCAGACGGGAGTGGATCAAGCCGGCGCCGCCCGCGCCGAGGGGGCGGGTGGTCGGCCACGTGATGGGGCACCGTCTGACGCTGGAACTCGACGATGCGGTCATTACGGCCGAACTGCGGAAGCGGGGTGTGGGGGGGAAGGTCGAAAACGAAGTCCGCCAGGGACGCAGTTGGCTCCTGGCCTACCCCACCGAACACGGCCTTGACGTGTTTCTGTGGCTGGGGAAGGCGGGGGATTCCGGGTTCGCGTGCTACCACTTGGCGGGAGTCGCTCCCGTCTGCACTGCGAGCCTGCGGTTGCTCACGTCACTGCGCGGGATGGTGGGGGTGATCGACCACGAAGAGTACTTCGAAAAGGGTAGTTCACAACCATCCCTCGAGCCGGGGTGTTGATTTTTGCACCTATAGTGACGGCACCACTACCGCCGTCAGAAAGCGAGGAGAGGTGAGACTGCAGGAGGAGCTGACCAAACGGGGGTTGAGTCAACGGGAACTGGCGTACCGGTCGGGCGTCTCAGTTCCCCTGGTCAACGGGTACTGTAGGGGGGCACGGCCATGCCGGCGCAATGCCGAGCGGATCGCGAAGACCCTTGGGATGGAACCCGAAGCACTGTGGGGGCGGGAACTCGAGACCTACCTGAGGAACCGGTAACGCTATGGACGACTCCAAAGAATCGAGGGGAACAAGTATGGCAAAGCAAGAACGCAAGGCATGCATTCGGTTGACCGAGGACGAACTGGATCTGTTGCTGGCGCTCATGGAGTCCATGACCGGGGGGCCCTGTTGGCGACGCAACGAGCGCGAGAGTTGGCGGCTCCTGGAAAAGGTCGATCGGTGCGCAATGCGGTTTGCGAAGGAGTTGCCCAATGGCGACGATCACCCATCCCCTGTTTGATCGCAACCGGGAGAGGCTGGCGACGCTGCCGCCGGCCGGCGGCGGCGGATGCCACCCCGCGCTTCTGGGAGTGGCATCCCGTTGTGTCACCATCGGGATTTCCGTGGGTGACATCTTCCGCGACCAGCGGGAGCGGGTCCACGGGTCGCTCGTCGCGCCGCGCCTCGACGGTCACGGCGCCCTGCGCCGGACCGTCGAGGCGGGCCAGACGGATGCCTGTGGGGGCCTGGGCGCGGGTGTCGAGCGGCTGATGGCTAGAGAGGGGGTGGAGGCGTGACCGCTCTACCCCGACCCTTGCCGGAGGCTGCAGGCGAAAAGCTGGACCTCGTGGTGAACGTCCCGATCGAGGCGGTGAACCCTGCGCCGGAGAACGATGCCGTCTACCAGGCCTTCGACACCCGCAACGCGGATGACAAAGCCCTGTACGAAAGCGTGAAGAAACACGGCGTTCTGGAGGCGCTAACGGTATCCTCGGACGGCTTCATACTGTCCGGACACCGGCGCCACTGGGCCGCTGTGATGGCCAGATTGGGACATGTCCCGATTCGGCGCGTGGATGTTGTTCTCGGGGATCTTCCAGCCGACGAACGGTTGCGTGTTCTGACCATGCACAACCTCCAGCGCTGCAAGAGCGTAGAGGAACAAGCCCGCGAGGAAATGGTTCGGGTCTGCCCCAAAGACGCGTTCCGCAGACTGCGCGAGCGATTGCACGGGAAGTTGGCCGCAGCCTACGAGCGATCGCTGCCGACCATGAGCATCGAGGGGCAGACGGCGCGTGCGTCGATCAGCGCGGCGAAGATGGAGTTCCTCGACGCTCTGCGGCGCGAGGTTGAAGCGCGGCGGGCGTATTGGCCGTTGTCGGTTCGGCAGATCCACTACGCGCTGCTGAATAGCCCGCCGCTGCGGCACGTCGGTAAGCGGAAGTCGCGCTATCGGAACGACCGGGGGTCGTACAAAGATCTGTGCGATTTGTGCGCTCGTGCGCGGTTGGCCATGAAAATTCCATGGTCGGCGGTCGCCGACGAGACGCGGCCCGTCGAACTGTGGGGTTCTCATTCGACGGTTGCTGAGTACGTGGCGGCGGAAGCGCGCAGTCTGTTGGGCTACTATCGGCGGGATCTGATGCAGGGGCAGCCCCAGCACGTCGAGATCGTGTGCGAGAAGAACACGGTTGCGGATATCGTGCGCCGCGTGGCGTCCGACTACTGCATTCCGGTCACTTCCGGGCGGGGTTACTGCAGCCTCGAACCCCGCCGGCAGATGGCCGAACGACTGCTTGCGAGCGGCAAATTGGGACATGTCCTGATTCTCGTCTCGGACTGCGACCCGGATGGTGACGAAATCGCGGCCAGCATGGCCCGGTCGATGCGCGATGACTTCGGGGTTTGGAGCATCGCGGCGGTCCGCGCGGCGCTCACGCCCGAGCAGGCCGTCGAGTTGAACCTGCCGCCGAACACGGATGCCAAGACCAGTTCGCCGCAGTTCAAGAAGTACATGGAGAGGCACGGCACCCGTGCCTCGTACGAACTCGAGGCTTTGAGCCCGGACGTGCTGGCCGAAATCGTGCGGCAGACCATCGAAAGCGTGATCGACATGGCGGTATACCGTCAAGAGGTCGAAGCGTGGGAAGAGGAATCGGCCGAACTGGAAGTCATCCGCCAGCGCGCGGTGGCCGCCGTTCTTGGGAAGCATGGCAATTGAGTCAAACGTCTCTACCCGGCGCTGATCCCGCCGGGGAGTCCTGGCCGGTGGCGGCCTACCCCGCCACCGGCCGGGCAAAGGTAGGAGTGATGAGGATGACGAGGGAAGACAGGTTGGGTCGTCAAGCGGAGCCGCGAGGCGACGGCGGTCGTGCAACAGAGCGCACAGAGTGTGGGCCGGAAAGTGTGACAGAGTTACGGAGCTTACGGAGGCTTACTGAGTTACCAGGGGATCCGAGCAAATCCGTTAGCTCTGTATGCTCGGTAAACTCCGTATGCTCTGTTGACTCCGTACGCTCCGTTCACTCCGTACACTCTGTTCACTCTGTTGTACGGGATACGCTCCCTGAAAGCGCGGAAGGCTGGCGGGCCAGTCTGTTCAGGTTCACGAGGGCGCTGAAGCACGACTTGGGGATGAACGGCGCCAACATGACGGAGGTCCGGCCACACGTCGAGCAGTGGTACAGCGAGGCCAGCGGGATCATTGGCGACACCCCGTTCTCGGATGTCTGGAGTGAGGTCATCACGGGCTGGAACCGTGCGAGGCTGCCCGCCTACTATGACCCGCTGGGTGCAGCGCTTGCCACGGCGCAGCAGCAAGGGGATGTGCCGCCGCTGCCGGCGCGTGCCGGGTATGAGGAGCCGGCAGTCGCGTTGGCCTATCGTCTGCTGTTCTGGTTGGCCCTGGAAGACCGCAACTTCTTCATCTCCTGCCGCGCCCTGGCAGAGCGCCTTGGCGTCGACCACACGAAGGCCTGGCGCATCCTGAGGGTATTTGAGGCCGACGGCGTAATCGCGTGCCTGAAGCGCGGCAAGAGGCCAAAGGCGTCACGCTACCGGTGGACTGGCGGCGGCAATGGGGGTGCATCGTGATGAACGCCGGACTTCTCATGGCCTCGGGCGGAGAACCATGCCGGAAGCCATGCGGAAGCTGTGCCGGCCTGGTAAACGTCGGGGTGGGTGTGGCCGATGCGTCAGGGTGTGACTTGATCACACCCTGGTGTGCTGTTTCCATGCTCTTCGGGCGCCTTCCCCGTCCTGCGGTCAGGTCTCGTTAAACGAGACCTGACTTGGGTGGTCGTCTCCTGCGGCGCACGGCCAGGTGCGGGATTCCCGCACCTGAGCCGGGCGGGATGGGATGCGGCTGGGGGTTCAACCTGTGATCCGATCACAGGTTGGTGCTCGTCATCCTGCCTGCGCCGCATACGAGGGTTGTGGTCTTCGGGTTGTCCAAGGCGACAAAGGCGCCAGGCAAAGCAGGTTGCCCTTGCCGGGGCATGCGAGTCGGGCTCGGGTTCAGGTGCGGTTTAACCGCACCTGATCTTCTGTTTCTCCATCGACATCAAGTGGGGTCTGGGACCCACAAAACAGGTGAAGAACAAGGCGAGATTGGGGCATTATGGCGGTAAATAGCAGTGTTTCCCAAAGCTTTCGGTCGATAACCATGATGGTCGGTTCTTGGCGTTACGCGTTGCGGGATAAAAGGTTACGCACGTAATCGCCGAATAATGTTCAAGGGAAAACAAGGCGCGGAGCGGTACGCGAGGCGGGGGCCCCGGCCCGGCGACGGGCCTGGGGCCAGCGTAGCGGGCGACCGGCTTAGCCGGGAGCGGCCGCGGAGATCGCCGGCCGGCGTAGCCGGCGGCGGGAAAGAGATCGGGGGGTAGCGGTGAAGGAACGCGGGGAGATGGCTCGGGAGGCGAGGCAGATCGCGGCGGAGCATGGCGTGAGCCTGCGGCAGGCGTACCGGTATGCGGCAGCCGGGCGGGTGCCGTCGGAGACCGTCCGGGTCGGCCTCGATAACCGGCGGTATCATGTGCGACTGCGGGAGTGTGCCCGTGATCCTGTGGAAGTGCGACGTATCCGGTATGTCATAGCCGGTGTGAGCAAGCGTGCCGCCACACACGGTCTCCTGAAACCGGACCTGGCGGAGTTGGAGGCCGCAGCCACCCAGATGCAGGAACTGGTGACGTTCTGGCGAGAGCGCTTCGCCGCCGAGTCTTGAGATCGTGTCACGTTGCAGCGGTTGCAGCCTGACATAATGACGGTATCCAGTGGCACGGAGAGCCCGGGCCGCTACCGGGACAACGGGTTGTGACAGGTGAAAGGGAGTATGAGGGTGACACAATGGCGAGGCGACGCCGGAAGCGGCATGCCCAACTGTTGTGACACGTTACGGGTGCCATGGTAGGTGACACAATGGCGAAATCCAAAGGCATTTGGCAGCGCGGCGACGCACGTAGGGCGGCGACCTGGGTGCGCTTGTGCAGCCAGGCGGACGGCGTAGCCGGCGGGCACGCGCCGTAGGCGGGCAGGGGGAGAAGAGGATGGACGGGTGGTGTTTCGGGGCCCCAGCGGAACCGGGCGTCCGGCGTAGCCGGAAGCGCGGTCCGCAGGGCTCCGGGCGGGGGCTACAGCGTTTCCTCGTACATCATGCCCAGGAGGTGGGTGTCGCCCATGACCTGGATGCGGCCGACCTCCTGAACGTCGCGGGTGCCGGCCGGGAAGTAACCGGCGGGGTCCTTGAATTCCCGCAGGTCCTCGGCGTCGATCAGGTAGACGGCGGCGGGGTTGCCGCCGCTGGGGATACGGGCTCGGATCAGTGCGTATTCTCGGGTTGCGCTCATGGTCTCTGTCTCCTTGCTGTTGGGTTTTACTGCACGATCGGTCTGCGGCCTTCATCCGCCCAGACGATGCCGTCACCGAAGCCCAGCGCGGCGCGGGCGGCGGCGAGGGTGCTGCCGGTGGTGGCCATGTTGTCGATGAAGTAATACGCCGTGCCGGTCGCGGTCAGCGGACCGGCTACGCGGATGAAAGCGTGAGCGTCGGCGCGCAGGCCGGGCAGGCCGCGCTTGCGGCGGACGCATGAGGATTCCACGGGGTGCTTGCGGCCCACGGTCAACTTGACTTGGACTCGGCGCGCCGGATAGCGGCGGTGGACCTCGGCGGCGAGTTCGTTGGCGAATTGGCGGTTGGCGTCTGTGCTGCCGGTGCTGCTCGGGATCGGCATCAGGACAATGACCGTGCCGGGGGCCTCGGCGGCGTCGAGGAGCGGGGCGAGGTCGCG
>CAZJBP010000111.1:11008-12394 GCA_964544115.1 uncultured Victivallales bacterium
GGACAATGACCGTGCCGGGGGCCTCGGCGGCGTCGAGGAGCGGGGCGAGGTCGCGGGCGGCGGTCTCGCATGCCTCGGCGGTTGGGACCTTCAGGGCGTAGGCGATGCGGCGGACCTCCTGTTCTTCCGGCGTGAGCGGTCGGGCGCGGGGGCTGACGTACTTGTGGGCGGAGATGATGTTCATGGGGATGGGTCCAGAGTTACAGGGTGCAGAGTTACAGGGTGCGAGGAGTTCATGCGTTGAAGTCCACAAGGCCGGCTTCGCGCAGGCTGAGAAAACCCCGTTCGGCAGGCTCAGGGCAGGCGGGGGTGCCGGTGCCGGGCCGGCCGATGACGACGTGATCGAGAACGCGGATGGAGAGAACCTTTCCGGCTTCCACAAGCTGGCGGGTGATGCGGATGTCCTCGGCCGACGGGGTCGGATCGCCAGACGGGTGATTGTGAACGACAACCACGGCGGCGGCGTTGTTGACGATGGCGCCGCGGAAGACTTCCCGCGGGTGGACAAGGCTGGCGTCGAGCAAGCCGAGCGTGACGAGGCGCTTGTCGATGACGTTGTTCTTGGCGTTCAGGTCAACGACGATGAAGGCTTCCTGCGCGGACTGCTGGATGTCGCGGCAGAGGCCATAGATTTCCTGCGGGGTGCGCACGCGGATGACTGCGCCGTCCGAGTAGCGCATGGATTCGCGGACGAGCGGCATGTCCACGCGGAGGGACCATTTCTCCGGAGGCTGCGCCCTTCGACTGCGCTCAGGACAGGCTCTTCGTGAGACCTGCTTCGCGGCGGATACCTGAGCCTTCATGAAAGGGAAGAGAGAAGTGGTTGTGACTGCGCTGTTCATGTGCCTTTCCTCCTGCTGTTGTTGGTTTTGTTGCATTGAGCCCTGCCCCCCGTTCGGTGACCCTCGCCTTCGCCTGCTTTGAGGCGAGGGGCGCCGGGCGGGGGAGCAGGGCGGCACGACAACAACAGCAGGAGAAAGGCACGGTGGCCGGAGGCGCAGGCGCGCCATTCGGCGGGGGACGTGACAACGTGCGGCCGCGTAGCGGCAAACGTTGGCACGGACCGCGCGGGCGCGACAAGCCGGAGGGCAGAACAGTGCAGACACAACCACGCTTCCACAGTCCGAAGGACTTGAAGGCGCAGGTATGCGCCGGTCTGGAGCCCGGCTTCGCAAGGTTACGCCGCGGCGAACGCTGGGCGTTCGGAGGGGGGCACCGCGATTCTGATCGCGGGGGGTTCCCAGTCCACCGGAGTTGTGCGTAGCACAACGACTCTGGGGGGTGTGTGGGTCTGGTTGAGGAACGGTTGCAGGCGGGGATGACGATGGGCATTGGGAGCAGCGTTGGTCGGGAGTGAAGGCCTCTTTGGGGCCTGCCGGCCCGGTC
>CAZJBP010000112.1:0-12376 GCA_964544115.1 uncultured Victivallales bacterium
CGTCCACGCCGGCGGCGTCGGCGCTGCGCAGGATCGTGCCGAGGTTGCCCGGTTTCTCGATGGCCTCCGCGACCACCAGCAGCGGGGCGGCGCCCAGGTCGAGGTCGCCGAGGGCGCGCCGCAGCTGGGGGGCGATGGCGAGCAGCCCGTCCGGCCGGTCGCGGTAGGACAGCTTTTCGAACACCCCCGTCGCGCAGCGCTGCAGGGACGCGCCGGCGCCGGCCGCGCGGTCCAGCAGCGCCTGGTTGTTCTGTCCCTGGAACAGCTCCGGGCAGTGGAACACCTCAAGCAGCGGGTGGAGGTTGTCGAGCGCCCGCAGGATTTCCCGGTAGCCCTCGATCAGCATCAGGTTGAGGTCGTCGCGATGCGACCGCTGGCGGAGCTTGACCGCCGTCTTGACCCGCTCGTTCTGGAGGCTGGTGATGGTGGGGAGGGTGGGCATGGCTGGGAGAAGTGACCCGTAATCAGTGTCCAGTAATCAGCTCCCCGCGTTCATCAGAACGGACGGATCAAGGCCCAGAGGCACACCGAACACCGGGGTGGCTACTTCAGCTTGACCGAGATCGTGTAGGTCTGGTCGCCCGACTTGACGGTCAGAAACTCCGTCTTGGTGGTGTTCGTGCCGCTGGGGACGAACTTGCTGGTCAGTTCGGTCCAGTCGCCGCTGGCTCGACTCAGCCAGGCCAGCGTGCTGTCCGAGACCGTCCACGTGTACGACCCCACGCCGCCGGACGCGGTATAGACCTGGGTCTCTTCGTTCTCCAGTTCGACGCCGCTGGCCGGCGAGATATACAGGTCTGCGGAGCTGCCCGTGTGCATGATCGTGGCCTCGGCGAACCAGGTGTCGGTCGTCCCCGAGGCACCCAGCGTACCGGTCAGCGTCAGCGAGACCACAGGGTTGGTGCTGCCGCCCGAGTAGGTGCTGGTGTAGGTGACCGACTCGCCGGACCGGGAGGACAGGGCTCCGTAGGACGAACTGCTGAGCGACCAGGAATAGCTCCGGCCGCCCTGGGCGGTGAAGGTTTGCGATTCGCCGTAGGCCAGGCGGGCGGACTCCGGGGACACCGTAATCAGTGAACTGGTGGCAGACTCGGTTTCGCAGCCCGTAAAGACGGCCATGGCACCGGCGCCCACCACACAAATCGCGGCCAGAAAGGGGAATAGCGTTCTCATGAGGCGGGGACGCTACTCCCGGCAAAAGGCATTGTCAACAGGTTTCAGGCCGCGTATGCTGCTGCGTTTTCATTGGCCCCGCGTTCGGGGTTCAAATGCCTATGCAGACCGCACGTACAGGGCGTTGGGTTGCCGTCTCCGCATCCGCCGGGGTCTTGCTGGCAATGGCGGTTGGAACGGGGTGGACCGCAGAGACAAACGCTCCTGCCCAAGTGCCAACGCCCGTCCTTCTTGATACCGTTGCGGCCAGCGTGAACGCCCGCGTGATCACCGTGGGTGACGTGATCGATGCCATGGGCGGCGAGCGCCAGCGGCTGCTGCGGACGTACCGTGGCGAGGAGCTCAGCCGGCTCCTCAACGAGTCTTTCGCCCGTTCCTGCGACGATCTTGTGGCGCGGGCCCTCGTGATGCAGGCGTTCGAGAAGGACGGCGCCCAGATCCCCGACTGGGCCGTTGAGCGCGAGATCCAGCAGACGGTGCGCGACCGTTTCAACAACAGCCGATCCCGTCTGGAAGAGGCGCTGCGGAACGACGGACTGACCCTGGACGACATGCGCCGCCGCCTGCGCGAGAAGATGATGTACCAGTCCATGCGGTCGTCCAAGGTCACGCAGAGCATTCGCGTGAGCGGGTTCGACGTTCGCAACCGGTATGACGCCAACCCCCAGGCCTACGCCACGCCGTCCGAGGTGCATGTGCGGGTGCTGGTCCTGGACGGGACGGGCCCCGCGCCGTCGGACGAGAGGCGCGAACAGGCCTATGCCCTGCGCAAGCGCATGACGGACGGGGAGGATTTCGCCGCGATCGCGCGCCAGGCGTCCACTGACGGACAGAAGGACAACGGCGGCGACTGGGGCTGGCTCGACCCGTCGAAGCTGCGCCCCGAGCTCTCGGTGGCGATCGGCGAACTCGCCCCGGGCGGCATCAGCGATGTGGTGGACGTGGGCGGGGACTGTTACATCGTCAAGCTCGAGGATCGCCGGGGTTCGACGCTGAGGCCCTTTGCCGAGGTGGAGCCGCTCATCGAGCGCGAACTGCGCGAGGCGCAGGGACGCCGGATCTTCGAGGCCTGGATCGGCGAGCTGCGGAATCGGGCCTACGTGCAGGTTGCCGGCGTCAGGCCGTTCTGAATGGACACCTCCGACAGTCACCTGGCCAGCCCCTCCCGCGTTCGCGCCATCCTGCAGGGCATGGAGCTGTCGCCCAGCCGCGTCCTGGGGCAGAACTTCCTCATTGACCGCAACATCCTGAACATCCTTCTGGACGCGGCCTCCCTGCATGAGGGCGACTCCGTTCTGGAGATCGGCCCGGGCCTGGGCATCGTCACCGTCGAACTGCTGGCCCGGGGCTGCCGGGTGCTGGCCATCGAGAAGGACCGCCGGCTGGCCGACCGGCTTTCATCCGAACTGGGCGGGGATCGCCGGTTTGAGGTGCGGTGCGGAGATGTGATGGACGCGGACATGGCCGCCATCGGCCGCGAGGGATTTAGCAAGGTCGTTTCGAACCTGCCCTATGCGGTCGCGAGCCGGGTGCTGGTCGAGATGGCCATGGCCGATCCGGCGCCGCAGGGCGTGACCGTCACCGTTCAGAAGGAGGTGGCCTCCCGGCTGACGGCACAGGCGGGCACCGGGGCCTATGGGCTGCTGACCCTGTGGATTCAGCGCATGTACAGCGTGCGCCTGGTGAAGACCGTGAGCCCGACGTGCTTCTGGCCGGCCCCGGAGGTTCAGTCGGGGATCGTGCACCTGTCCCGCCGTCCGGCGCCGCTGGTGGCGGAGCCCGCCGCCGTGGCCTGTTTCCACGCGGCGTCCCGCTACGCCTTTTCCCGGCGGCGCAAGCAACTGGACTCCTCTCTGGCCGAGGCGGTCGAGGCCCCGGCGCGTTCCAAGGCCGACTGGCAGGAGTCGCTCGCCGCGCTGGGGGTGCCCCCGCTGGCCCGGCCGGAGGACCTGTCGCCCGAGGACTGGGCGCGGCTCGCGCTCGGGCCCCTGGCCGGGGCCCGGGTGGCGACGCCCGCCGGACAATAAATGTTCCGGCCGGAACATTTTTCGGTCGCGCGACGGGGGGCAGCCTCGCGTTGCGCCCAGAAATTGCAGTTCGCAATCGCCCCCCGGTTTTGGTAGGCATTCCCCGAAGCGGACGTTGCCCGCGACCGGCGGGTGGGGCCGAAAACAGGGTCGGGAGACGCAAGGAATGAGCGCGATCAGCATCGACGAGATTATGAAGAGCCTGCCGCATCGGTATCCGTTCCTGATGGTGGACCGGATCGTGGAGTGCGACGACCAGAAGCGGATCGTGGGCCTCAAGAACGTCACCATCAACGAGCCCTTCTTCCAGGGGCACTTCCCGGGCATTCCCGTGATGCCAGGGGTCATGCAGCTGGAGGCCATGGCGCAGACCGCCGGCATTCTCCTGAACCGGCTCGGCGGGCAGGCGGGCGGAATCCCTTACTTCATGGCGATCGACAACGCGCGCTTCCGCAAAGTCGTCAAGCCGGGCGACCAGCTGAGGATCGAGGTCGAGATCACGAATATCAGATCCCGCTCGGCGCGGTTTCATGCGTCGGTGACCGTGGACGGAGCGGTCGTATCGGAAGCCGACATGATGTGCATGATCGCCAGTCAGAAAGCCGGCGAATGAACGAGATCCATTCCACCGCCGTTGTAGCCCCGGGCGCGAAGATCGGGGAGGGCGCCGTCATCGGGCCGTACTGCGTCATCGGCCCCGAGGTGGCCATTGGCGCCGGGACGCGGCTGATGGCGCACGTGGTGATCGACGGGCAGACGACCCTCGGGGAGTCCTGCACGATCTTTCCCTTTGCCTGCCTCGGGACGCAGACGCAGGATCTGAAGTTCCGGGGCGGCCGCACGTCCGTGGTCATCGGCGACCGGACGACCCTGCGCGAGTATGTGACCGTGAACGCGGGCACGAACGAGGGCGAGGTCACGCGGGTGGGCTCCGGGTGCCACATCATGGCCTATTGCCACGTCGCGCATGCGTGCAGCGTGGGCGACCGCGTCATCATGGCCAACTGTGCCACGCTGGCGGGCGAAGTCACGGTCGAGGACGATGTGGTCATCGGCGGCCTTTCCGGCATTCACCAGTTCTGCCGCATCGGGCGGATGTGTATCGTTGGCGGCATGACCAAGATCACTCAGGACTGCCCGCCCTACATGATTGTGGACGGCAACCCGGCGTCGGTCCACGGGCCGAACGTCGTCAAGCTCAAGCGCAACAACGCGCCGGACGAGACCCTGCAGTCGCTGAAGAAGGCCTTCCGGCTGCTGTACCGTGAGGGGTTGTCGACGACGGACGGCCTGGAGCGGATCCGGGCAGAGGTGGCGGGCTGCGTGCAGGTGGATCATCTCGTTCGTTTCATCGAGGCCTCGGAGAGAGGCATCGTGAAGTAGGTCTGCGGGAGAGGCGACTATGCCCAGTGCGCACAGATGTCTGAGGCTGGCGGCGGCGGTGGTCCTGCTGGCCGTCACGGCGGCGCGGGCAGCCGATGAGAGCACGCTCGATTTCAGCTTCGACCAGGTCAGCATCCGCTCCTTCGTGAAGCTGGTGGGCGAGGTGACCGGCCGCAAATTCGTCGTGGCTGGAGACGTGGAGGGCACGATCACGGTCGTTGCGCCCCGCATCCGCCGCTCCGAGGTGTTTCCGCTCTTCGTCTCCATTCTCGAGAATGCAGGCTGCTCGGTGGCCGAGGAGGGCGGCCTCTACCGCGTGGCGCGCCTCGGGCCGCGGCGGGCGCCGGCGGCGGTGGTGGTGGCGCCCGGCGCCGAAGTGCCGCCCGACGCGGGGCTGGTGACCAAGGTCCTCCACCTCGAATACGTGACCGCTTCCGAGGCGGCCAAATTGCTCGAGCCGCACGTCAGCGGCGGCGGCGCAGGCGCCCTGGGCGCCATCGACGAAACCAACCACCTGATCGTGACCGACACCACGGCCGGCTTGCGCCGCGTGGAGGCGATTCTGGCGGAAATCGACCGGCCTGGCCTGGCTCGCATGACGGAAGTCGTGACGCTCAAGAACACCGGCGCCGACGACCTGGCCGCGCAGCTGTCCTACGCGATGGCCGGCAGCGAGTCGCGCGCCGAGCAGTTGAAGAAGCGCCTGCCCAATGTGCCCGGAACGCGCGCGGATACCGACCGCTCGGCCACGGTCATCGCCGCTCCGCATGCCAACCAGGTGATCCTCGTGGGCACGAGCGGCCAGCTGGCTGAGATGCGGCGGATCATCGAGCAGATGGATGTCGAGGCGCCGCCGGGGCGCGGGCGGCTGAACGCGATCTTCCTGCGCTACGTCTCGGCCGAGGATGCCGCCAAGAGCCTGGCGAGCCTGCTGGCGCCGACCGGCGCAAAGGACGAGAGCGGCGGGCCGCGGCGCGGCGCCATCGGCGTGCAGGCCAGCCCGGCCAACAACGCGCTGCTGGTCGACAGCTCAGCGGCCGATTTCGACGTGGTCAAGCGCCTGATCGACCAGCTTGACCAGGCACCGCGGCAGGTTCACGTGAGCGTGCTGATCGCCGAGGTCAGCGCCAACGGGGCGACCAACCTGGGCGTGGAGATGGCGGCCGTGGATATGCCCGGCTCGGTCGGGGACACCGTCCTGCAGGGCGGCAGCATGTTCACCGGCGGCACCGAGAGCCTCATGAGCAAGGTTCAAAGCGGCGTGTTTCCCCAGGGCATCACCGTGGGCGTGGCGCACGGCACCCAGGTCGACAGCGACGGCAAAGTGGTCTCCAGCTACCCGGGCGTCATCAACATCAACGCCCTCAAGCAGCAGGGGCTTCTGCAGATCAAGTCCGAGACCGCGCTCGTGGCGCAGGACAACCGGGAGGCCAGCGTGGTGGTGGCCAACCAGATCCCGATCCTCAAGTCCCAGATTCAGGGCGGCACGGGATCGGCACGCGACGTGATCCAGAACATCGAGCGCATCGACGTGGGCGTGAAGTTGCGTCTGATCCCGCACGTGACCCCCGACGACCGAATCCAGATGGAGCTGCATCCCACGATCGAGGCCGTGCTGGACCCCGGCACGACGACGCCGAACCTCACCCCGACGATTGCCAGGCGCGAGGTGTCGACGACGGTCACCGTGCCCGACGGCCGCATGATCGTGATCGCCGGCCTGACCCGCGAGGACAAGATCAAGAACGATAAGCGCGTGCCGTTTCTGGGGTCGATTCCGCTGGTCGGCTGGCTGTTCCGGACCACGTCGGAGTCGACGGAGAAGAAGAACATGCTGATCTTTGTGACGCCGCGGATTGTGCATGACATGGACACGGCGGACCGGCTTCGTGAGGACTGGTCCACGCGTACCGGCATCCCCTCGAGTGCACCATGAACGCCGGAGATCCTTCTCCTGACGGCATCGCCCCCGCCTCTCCAGAGGCCCTACGGGCCGTCGCGGCCGAATACGGGCTGGAGTGTCTGCTCTCGGTTTCCGACGAGGTGATCGATCCGGAACTGGTGCGCCACCTGCCGGTGGAGTGGGCGCGGACCAACGCCATGCTTCCCGTGCGGCTGCCGTCCGGGCCGTGTGTGCTGATGGCGGCGCCCGGCGACGTGGCCCGGCTGGACGATGTGCAGCTGGTGGTCGGCTGTGAGCTGCGCCCGGTGCTGGCGCCGCGGGAGGCCATCCTCAACGGCATCGAGCGGTGTTACTTCCGTCGCCGCGATACGCCCGGGGATTTCCTCAAGGACATTGCCGCCGCGCCCGCCTCGGCCAGGGGCGCTGACACGGGGGATCTTCTGCGCGTGTCGCGCGATGCCCCGGTGACGCAGCTGGTCAACCTCATCCTGCTCGACGCCGTCAAGCAGGGGGCCTCGGATATTCACGTTGAGCCCTTCGAGTCGCGGCTGCGGATCCGCTATCGCATCGACGGGGTGCTCTACGAGCAGTCCTCTCCGCCCAAGCACCTCGAGGAGTCGCTGGTGTCTCGCCTGAAGGTCATGGCGAGGCTGGACATCGCCGAGCGCCGGCTGCCCCAGGACGGGATGGCCCGCGTGAGCGTCGGGGAGCGCGAGATCGATGTCCGCGTATCGACGGTGCCCGTGGCGGAAGGCGAGCGGGTGGTGCTGCGGCTGCTGGATCAGCGCTCCGCGCTGCTGCCGCTGCCGGCCTTGGGAATGCCCGCGAAGGTGCTGGAGGGCGTGGGGGCGCTCCTGGCCTGCCCCAACGGCATGGTCGTCGTCTGCGGGCCGACGGGTTCAGGCAAGACCACCACCCTGTACGCGGCCCTGTCGAACCTGGATGCCTCCCGCCGCAACATCCTCACCATCGAGGACCCCATCGAGTACCAGCTGTCCAACATCGGCCAGATCCAGGTGAAGCCCAAGATCGGCCTGACGTTTGCGGCGGGCCTGCGGCACATCCTGCGCCAGGACCCCGACGTGATCCTCGTCGGCGAGATGCGCGACCTGGAGACCGCCGAGGTGGCGGTGCGGGCGTCGCTGACCGGCCACCTGGTGTTCACGACGCTGCACACAAACGACGCGGCCGGGGCGGTCGTGCGGCTGCTGGACATGGGGGTCGAGCCATACCTGCTGGCGTCGTGCCTGCGCGGCATTCTCGCGCAGCGGCTGGTTCGGCGCCTGTGCCCCGCCTGCCGCAGGCCGGTGGAGCCGGAGCCGGAGGAGCTGCGGGAGCTGGGCGAGCGGGCGCAGCAGAGGCTGCGCGGCGTTACGGTGTACGCCGCCAGCGGCTGCGCGCAATGCCTCGAAGGGTACCGCGGCCGGATCGGGATCTTTGAGCTGCTGGCGCTGGACGCGGCCATGCAGCGCATGATCCGATCGGGCGCCTCGGCGTCCGACGACCTCCGAGCGTTTTGCACCCGCCGGGACCTCCGGACGCTGCTCGATGACGGCCTGGACAAGGTGGCGGAAGGGGCGACGACGCTGGGCGAAGTGCTCGGCGTCGCCGCGGGTTGAACCTTGAAGACCTACTCGTACAGGGGATTCGATCGAGAGGGACGGGCCCGGCGCGGGCTGGTCGAGGCGTCCGGCGCGAAGGGCGCACGCGAGCAACTGGCGGCGGACGGCATCCTGGTCGAACGGCTGAACGCCGGCCGGGAGCGGGCCCGCGGGCTGGACCGCGGCGAGCGGGCCGCCGTGTATCGCGAGCTGGGCGCCCTGGCCGAGGCCGGGCTGCCGGTCGTGCAGGCGCTGGATACCCTCATCGACGCCCCCGAGCTGGCTGGCGAGCGCGTCCTGATGGCGGCGGTCCGCGACCGCATCAAGGAAGGCTCCACGCTGGCGGCAGCCTTCCGCGCGACCGAGCCCTCGGTGTCGGCCTTCGAGACGGCGATGCTCGAGACCGGCGAGCGCTCGGGCACGCTGGGACCCATGCTCGGCCGGCTGGCTGACGTGCTCGAGGAGCAGGAACAGATGCGCGGACGGGTGGTGTCCGCGCTGATCTATCCGGCCATCGTCGTCGCCCTGGGGCTGTGCGTCGCCATTGTCATGCTGGGCGTGCTGCTGCCCCGGACCCGCGTGTTTCTGGCGCAAAGCGGCGTTCCGCTCCCCGCGCTGACGCGGTTCATGCTCGGGGTCGGCCGGTTCATGGCCGCCTGGGGGCTGCTGGCGCTGTGTGGCGCGGTGGGGGCCGGCTTCGTCCTCCGCCACCGGTTGCGGACGCAGCCGGAGGCGCGCCTGCGCCTCGACCAGCGGCTGTTCTCGGTTCCGCTGGTGGCCCATGGCTACCGCCTGCTGGCGTGCATGCACTTCGCGCGGACCCTGGCGGTCCTGCTGCGGGCGGGCGTGACGCTGATCGAGGGCATGGTGCTGGCCGGGCGGGCGACGGGCAGCGCCTGGGTGGCCGCGCAGGTGGAAGGCGAGGCCGAGGCGGGGAGGCGCGGGGGCCGGCGGTCCGGTGCGGTGTCGCGGACCCCCCCGCTGGCCGGATCCCTGCCGGGGTGGATTCGCGTGGGGGAGGCGGGCGGCGGCATGGCGTCGCTGCTCGACGCCGCAGCCGAGCGCTATCGACTCCAGTGGGAGCGGTTCGTCGCCCGCGGTTTGAGCCTGCTGGAGCCCCTGCTGATCATCGTGATCGGCGGCTTCGTTCTGCTGATCGCACTGTCCGTTCTTCTGCCGGTCCTGAGCCTGACCCAGGTGGCGGGCCGGTGAAGAGGGCCGCCATCCTCCTGGCCCTTGCCGGCGGCGCGGCTGTTGCGGCGCTCGGGATGGAGGCGGCAGCCGTCGACGGGCACGTCGTGGAACTCACTCCGGCGCCCTTTGCCGCCATGGAGGTCATCGGCACGGTGACCAACTCCTCGGTACGCGAGGCCTCGGGCATCGCGCCATCCCGGATCCACAACGATGTGCTCTGGCTGTTGAACGACAGCGGCAACCCGCCGGTCCTGTACGCGGTGACCACGGGCGGCGTGTCCGTGTGCGACCTGCCGATCGCCGGAGCGAAGAACGTGGACTGGGAAGATATGGCCTCCTTCGAACGCGACGGCGTGCCGTACCTGCTGATCGCGGACGTGGGGGACAACGGCAGCAAACGCACCAACTGCGCGCTACGCGTGGTGGCCGAACCTGACGTTCGAGATCCGGGCTTCACGCCCGGGCGGGCGGCCCCTGTGGCGTGGTCGGTGCCGTTTGTCTATGAGGACGGGCCTCGCGATTGCGAGGCCGTGGCCGTCGATGTTGCCAATGGACAGGCCCTGCTGCTGAGCAAGCGCACGCAGCCGCCGGTGCTCTATACGCTGCCCCTCGATCCGCCGGTGCCCGGGGCCGCCGCGGCCGTGGCCCGGCGCGTGGCGGCCATCGACACGATTCCCATGCCGACGGCCCAGGAGCTGGGCATGCCGGGCGGGGCCTACCGGTCTCAGCCGACGGCCATGGACATCTCGGCGGACGGCGCGGCGCTGGCGGTGCTGACCTACAAGAACGCCTATTACTACCGGCGCCTGCCGGGGCAGCCCTGGCCGGAGGCCCTGAAGCGGCCGCCGCTGCCGGTGATCTTGCCCGACGCGGAGGACGCGCGACTGCGAGGGCGCGAGGCGCTCTGCTTCACCGCGACCGGCGCCGACCTGCTGGTCACCCGGGAGGGGTGGCGCCCGCCGCTGTGCCTCCTGCGCGCGGAACCGCGACGCTGATGCCGTATGCACCCTCGAGGAGTTCCGACTCCGATAAGTATATCTATGGATTGACATATGTAGTAAATGACATGTAACGTCCCTGGCATGACAACGAAGCGGCCAAGGTTGAGCGTGGCGCACCTGGCGGCCATGGCCACCGCGCTGCGGGTGCTGGCCCACCCGCAGCGGCTGCGCATCGTGGAGGCGCTGGAGTCCCGCGGCGAGTGGCCCGTGCGAGAGATCGTGGGCTACACGGGGCTGCCGCAGGCGGCGGTGTCCCACCACCTGGGGCGCATGCGCCGGGCCGGGCTGGTGCGGGGGGCGCGGCGGGGTAAGGAAATCTGGTACCGGGTGGCGAACGCGAGTTGCTTTACGATTCTGGACTGCATAAGGGGAAAGGCGAAGCGGATATGAAACTGGTCATTGTGGGCGGGGTGGCGGCGGGCGCATCGACGGCGGCGAGGGCGCGCCGGCTGGATGAGAAGGCCGAGATCGTCATGCTGGAGCGGGGGCAGCATGTGTCGTTCGCGAACTGCGGGCTGCCGTATCACATCGGGGGCGTCATCCGGGACCGCGACCGGCTGCTGCTGCAGACCCCGGAGAGCCTCAAGTCGGCGCTGAACCTGGACGTGAGGGTGGGGCACGAGGTGGTCGCGATCGACCGGGGGGCGCGCAGCGTGAGCGTGCGGCGCGTGAAGGATGGGAGCGTCTACGCCGAGCCGTACGACAAGCTCGTGCTGTGCCCCGGGGCGCTGCCGCTGGTTCCGCCGCTCCCGGGGGTGGATCACCCGCGGGTGTGCGTGCTGCGCAACATCGAGGACATGGACCGCATCAAGGCGGCGGTGGACGGTGGGGCGCGCGGCGCGGTGGTGATCGGCGCGGGGTACATCGGCGTGGAGATGGCCGAAAGCCTGGCCCACCGCGGGCTCGATGTGGACGTGGTGGAGATGGTCGACCAGATCATGCCGCCGCTGGACCGTGAGATGACCCGTGAGCTGGAGTCGCACATGGCAGCCCGCGGGGTGCGCCTGCACCTCGGCACCGCCGCCGCGGCGTTCCGCGAGCAGGGCGACCGGCTGGCGGTGGAACTGGTCAACGGGACCGTCCTGACGACGGACCTGGTGATCCTGTCGGCAGGCGTGCGTCCCGACTCGTCCCTTGCGAAAGCGGCCGGGCTGGCGGTGGGGCAGCGGGGCGGCATCAAGGTCAACGAGCACCTGCAGACCTCGGACCCGGACATCTACGCCGCGGGCGATGCCGTGGAGGTGGTGCATTCCGTCACGCGCAAGCCGGTCCAGCTGCCGCTCGCCGGCCCCGCGAACCGCCAGGGGCGCGCCGTAGCGGACCACATCTTCGGCCGTGCCGGAGGCTACAGGGGCACCATGGGCACGGCCATCGTGAAGATCTTCGACATGACGGCCGGCGGGACCGGCGCCTCGGAGAAGTATCTCAAGGCCGAGGGCATACCGTACCGGAAGATCTACCTCCATCCGTCCGGCCACGCGGGCTACTACCCGGGCACGGCGCCGATGCACATGAAGGTGATGTTTGCGCCCGAGACCGGCAAGCTGCTCGGTGCCCAGGTCGTGGGGTTCGATGGTGTGGACAAGCGATTGGACGTGCTGGCGACGGCGCTCTACGCCGGATTGACGGTGCAGGACCTGCAGCACCTGGAACTGGCCTACGCCCCGCCGTACGGCTCGGCAAAGGACCCCGTCAACATGGCGGGGTTCGTGGGCTCAAACCTGCTCAGCGGCGACCTCGAGGTCTGGCATGCGGAGGACTATCCGCTGCAGACGTCGCGCGGGGTCATTCTGGACGTGCGCGGCGGGCAGGAGTACGAGGGCTGGCACATTCCCGGGGCGGTGAACCTGCCGCTGGGCAAGCTGCGCGCCTCGCTGGGGCAGCTCGACCGCGGCAGGCCCGTGTTCGTCTACTGCAAGGTGGGGTTCCGCAGCTACCTGGCCTACCGCATTCTCCGGCAGAACGGGTTCGAGGTGCGCACGCTCTCGGGGGGCAGCCTGACGTTTGTCGGGCACCACGGGGCCGGCCTCTGCGACGGGCAGCCGCAGCCGCCGGCGGAGCCCTATCCCGATGCCAGGGCGGAAGCGCGCATGC
>CAZJBP010000113.1:0-2668 GCA_964544115.1 uncultured Victivallales bacterium
CGGTCGCCACCGCCCCGGCCCTGGGGCCGGGGCGGTAAAGGAAGCGCCGGCGCGCATGCCTGAGGCTGCCCATCCCGCGCCCCTTGGCGGATGGCCGCCGGACCGGAGGGGCCGCCCCAGAGGGCCAAGTCAGTGAAACCAGGATACGCCCCCGCCAGCACCGCGCGGGCCAGGGCGAACGCATCCTATCTTCTTCTACCGTTTCGGGGTCGGTATCGAGTTTGGCGTGCCGCAGATTTTCGGGTAACGGCACCGCGGGATGTCATCGATTCCGATTACCGATTCCGACGCCGACCCCGAGAAGGGATCCGAATCGAAGCGGGGAAACGCTTTAGATGCGCTTGCCCTGCCGCGCGTGCCCCGCGCGGGCGGCACCGCGCGGGCAGCTTGACACCTTGTGCGCGGGACAGGCATATTCCGAACCAGTTCCTCGGAGAGGGCGGCGGCCCCGCGAGGGGCGGTGTTCGGCACAAGACAGAGCCTGCTCTGGAGAAAGCGACTACTATGGTCAAGGCGAAGATCATCGGTGCATGCGGTTACGGCGGGGTCGGCATCACGGAGCTGTTGATTCGCCACCCCCAGGCGGAGCCCGCGGTTCTGGTGGACATCGAGAACATGGGGCAGCCCATCAGCAAGCTCTACCCCCACCTGACCGGCTTTTGCGACATGACCGTCGTCGGCCCGGACGACGCGGCGGCGAAGCAGAAGGTCGACGTGGTCTTTATGGCGACCCCCGACGGCGTGGGCATGAAGCTGGCCCAGGCGGAGCTGGCGGCCGGCGCGAAGGTCGTCGACTACAGCGGCGACTTCCGCTTCAACACGGCCGAGAGCTACGCGGAATACGCGCGCCGCATCGGCCGCGACACGCAGCACGCCGCGCCGGACCTGCTCCCGGAGAGCGTCTACGGCCTGGCTGAGATCCACCGTCGCAAGATCGGCGCCAAGACCCGCGTCATCGGCAACCCCGGCTGCTTCGCGGTCAGTTGCATCCTGGGCATGGGCCCGGCGGTGGCCCGCAAGGCCGTCGAGCTGGACAGCGTGATCTGCGACTGCAAGACCGGCGTCTCCGGCGCGGGCAAGAAGCCGAGCCCGACCTTTCACTACCCGTCGCGCTACGACATGATGAACGCGTACAAGCTGGCCGGCCACCAGCACGTCTGCGAGATCGAGCGCGAACTCGGCCTGCTGGCCGGGGCCGAGGTGCCGGTCACGTTCACGGCCCACGTGGTGCCGGTGTGCCGCGGCATCATGTCCACGCTCTACGCCACCCTGGCCAAGCCGATGAGTGAGGCGGAGGCCCTGGCCCTGTACCGCGACTTCTACGCCGGCAACCGGTTCGTGCGCGTGTTCGACAGCGCGGCGCCGCTGGGGTCGATGCACGTGCGGGCCACGAACTACTGCAACCTGGTCGTCAGCGTCGACGCGCGCACGCGCCGGCTGCGCATCGTGTCGTACATCGACAACCTGGTCAAGGGCCAGGCGGGTTCGGCGCTCCAGAACATGAACCTGCTGTTCGGCCTGCCCGAGCACGCCGGCCTGGACACGGCCGGTGTGTTTCCATGATGGGGCGGTCCGCGCAGCGGCCAGACGGGGGCTCAAGGCGATGAAACGAGGCGGACTAGGACGCGGGCTCGGGGCCCTGATTCAGGATCAGGTCCCCATGACAACCCCGCCGCCGCCCCCGGCGGACGCGGAAAATCGCATCTCCCTGCTGCCCACGGGCAGTATCGAGGTCAACCGGTTCCAGCCGCGGCACACGTTTCACGATGCGTCGATCGACGAACTGGCCGCTTCGGTCAAGGAACACGGCATCCTCCAGCCCCTGCTGGTACGCAGGACGGCGGACGGGTACGAGCTGATTGCCGGCGAGCGGCGCCTGCGCGCCGCCCGGTTGGCTGGATTGGCGGAAGTGCCGGTGCTGATCACCGACGCCGTCGATGCGGCGGCCCTGGAACTGGCCCTGGTCGAGAACATCCAGCGGGAAGACCTCAACCCGATGGAGGAGGCGGAGGCTTTCCGCTCGCTGGCCGAGACGTTCGGCATGACGCAAGACCAGATCGCGCAGCGCGTGGGTAAGGCGCGCGCGACGGTGACCAATGCCCTGCGCCTGCTCGCCCTGCCGGAGGAAGTCCGGCTGCTGGTGACGGAGGACAAACTGTCCGCCGGCCACGCCAAGGTGCTGTCGGGCCTGGAGCTTTCCGACGATCAGGTTTTCTTTGCCCGGATCGCGGTGAACGAAAGCCTGTCTGTCCGCGCCCTGGAGAAGCGGATCGAGAAGACCCGCCGCGCGCCGCGCAAGCCGCGCGCGGTCCGGCATGATATTCCGCCGGACCACCTGGCCTGGCTGATGGAGCGCCTCCACGCCCTGTTCGGCACGAGCGTGCGCCTCCTCCCCTCCCGCACCTATGCCAACGGCAAGAAGGCCAAGGGTTCGCTGGAAATCGACTTCTACTCCAACGAGGAACTGGACCGAATTCTGCAGGTCCTGGGCGTCGAAGAGTAGTGTGGATCAGTGACCAGTGATCAGTGGCCAGTGATCAGTGACCAGTTATCAGTGATCTGTGATCTGTGGCCACTGATCAGCGACCGATGGTCATGCGAGCAATTCAGGGATGGAACCCGTTCGTTGTCACCGACAACTGATTACTGATGACCGATCACCGATCAC
>CAZJBP010000113.1:2768-12361 GCA_964544115.1 uncultured Victivallales bacterium
TTGGCGGCGTTCAGCGGGCAGCGCGCGCTGGATGAGGCCGCCGCCCTCGTTGCGCTTGGTCCGCGCGATCCGGGGACCGACGGCGCGGCGGCCGCGGCCCGGCATCTGGCCGGCCGCCTCGCGCAGTGCGGCGTCGCCTACGCCGTCGACGTCTTCACCAACGCGACGCCTGCGGGCGACGTCGTCTTCCGCAACGTCCTCGGCCTCGTCGGCGCCGGCGAGCAACGCGGCGAGGTGGCACCGGAACAACTCCTGGCCGCCGTCGCCGCCGCATCCCGCGTCACGATCCTCGTCTCTCACTACGACACCAAGGCCGGCATCTCGCCGGCCTTCGTCGGCGCCAACGACGGCGGATCCAGCTCGGGACTGCTGCTGGAACTGGCGCAGGCGCTGGGCCGGACGGCCGACGCCGGTCGCGGGCAACACCCGGTTCTGCTGGCGTTCGTCGATGGCGAAGAGTGCCGCGTTGCCTACGGACCCAACGACGGGCTCCACGGGAGTCGCCGACTGGCGGGATCGTTGCGGGGGCGACTCCATGCGCGCCAGGTCGCCGGCGTGGTCGTGCTGGACATGGTGGGCGACCGCGACCTGCACATCGCCATCCCGGCCAACGGCACGCCCGCGCTGGCATCGGCGGTGTTCGCATCCGCCACCGCTGCCGGCACCCGCGCACGGTTCTCCCTGTCCCCCTCGGCGATCCTCGACGACCACGTGCCGTTCCTCGAGGCGGGGTTCCCGGCGGTCGACCTGATCGACTTCTCGTACGGGTCCGCGCCAAAGCGCAACGACTACTGGCACACCGACGCCGACACTCTGGACAAGCTCTCGGCCGACAGCCTCGACGCCGTGGGCCGGACCGTGCTGTGGCTGGTCGAGCGGCTGCGGTAACGGGATTGAAGAGGCAGCACCCTCCCTGCCGCGTCAGGGCCGGCCTCGGTCACTTCGAGGGCAGCGCGGCCATCTCGGCTTCCAGCGCGGCCGCGCGAGCGGCAGCCTCAACCGCCGCCTGGGTGCCCGGATAGGCCGCGGCAACCTTCTGGTACTGGCCTATGAAGCTCCGAAGTTTGCCTTTGGCCATCAGCGCCGAGGGATTCTTGCCGCCCGGCGTGTCGCGATAGCGACGCACCGCTTCGTCGGCCGCGGCAAGATCCCTGACGGCGGCAATGTCGGCGGCCAGGGCCTCATCCTTCTCCATCTGTGCAATCTTGGCCGCCATCTCCGCGGCCAGCGGCCGGACCTCCGCATCGGTCGCCAGCCCATTCTTCCGCGTAAGCCCCAGGCAGTCCACCATGCGCTGATAGGCGGCCAACGGCGTCTCGCCATCGACCGGATCGGCTTTCTCAAGGAAGACCTCCCTGGCGAAGACGCGGTTGTTGCTGCGAGCCGGGTATTCGCTCGTGATCCAGTCCAACGCGCGGGTCATCTCCTCCTGGGGAGACCAATCGTGCCCACCGGAGAACTTTCCGACCGCGATGCCGGTATAGGAAGGACTCTCCGCCAACAGCCGGCGAACCTCGCTCCGGTTGTCATCCGCGTCGCCGATGAGCACGTAGACGAGCATGTTCCTGTCGTCCTGCAATGCATCGGTAATGTAGTAGCCCTTCCGGGGACCGCTGGAATGGTACGCATACCCCGCTGCCTGCAGGACCATGCCGCAGATGCCCGGCCTGTGCCCGGACACGAAACTGGCCACGCGCGCGCCGCCTGACATCCCTGTGGTCACCTTGCGGCAGGACGAGATCCGAAAACGCTTCACGACGTCATCATGCGCGGCGAGGAAGTTAGCCAGGCAGATGTTGAAGTCCTGAGAGTTGCTGGACTCCACCAGCATGACCACGAACCAGCGGTGCTCCTTGGCGTAGGCCGCGACGTTGTCCATTCCCGCGTTGCCGCCGGGGCTGGCGATGAACAGGCAGGGGTACCGTCGCTTGCCCGAGGCGTAGTAACCCTTGGGGATGTAGACGCGATAATGGTACACGCCCTTCGGAACCGGCTTCTCTTCGTCGATCGTTGCCTTCTCGTCTTTCGCGTACTCGCACTCCACGCTCGCGATCTCGTTCTCGGGGAACACCTGATCCATCGGCGGAGTTGCCGCGAACACGGAGGTCGCCGCCAGGGCGAGGATTGAGCGGATCAGCACGCGCGCGCTTGTCGGTGCCGGCACGCACCGATTGAAACGGGTCTGAAGATCCGGCTTCATGCGACCTGCCACCTATACACCCACCACCTACCCCCTATCGCCCCGCGCGGCGCGGGCTCAGCCACCCGGACCAGAAGCCGATGGGCCAGGCCAGCAGCAGCACGCCGAGGGCCACGACGGCCCACGCGCCGGCGGCCGGTGAACCGCGCAGCGTGCCGGCCGCCAGCAGAACCGCAACGGCGACGGCGGCCGCGACGGCGGCGGCCAGCCACACGCCCTCGTGGACAAGCCCGCCCAGCAGCGCCGCCAGGGCCGCCGCGGGCAGGCCAATGCCGGCCGCCCAGTGACCGCGCTTGATGTACGAGCCGTCTCGCCGCCCCAACTGGACGCGGCCGACGGCAAACCGGTACATCTGCCGCCAGAACCCGGCGGGCGTGGAACGCTTGTAGTGCTGCACGGACACGTCCGGAGCCATGACCAGCCGGAAGCCGCACCCGCGCAGGAAGCCGTTCATCTCGACGTCCTCGTTGGTCCCCAGCCGCGTGTTGGTGGGCATCACGCGCAGCAGGGCTTCGCGGCGGTAGAACGCATTGCAGCCGGGCAGATCGTCCGTGTCCCGCACGCCGGACGTCGCGCTGCGGTGGACCGTGGCTCCCAGCTGCCCCGCCAGATCGAACACGAGGCCAGCCGCTTTGCCGAAGGCGTTCTGGTCGGCCGGCACCGGGGTCGGGCCGCCCACCCCGGCCGCGCCGGTCTCGCGGAGGCGGCGCACCGCGTTGCGCACCCACTGCGGGTCGAACAGCACATCGGCGTCGGTGAACGCCACAACCTGCCCGCTCGCCGCGGCAAAGGCCGCGTTGCGGCCGCCGGCGACATTGCCCCGCGGGTTGTCGACCACGCGGAAGCCGGCCGCCAGCGCCATCCGCCGCGTGGCGTCGGTCGAGCCGCCGTCGGCGAAGATCACCTCCAGCTTCTCGCGCGGGTAATCCAGGGCCTGCAGCCCGCGGGTGCAGGCGCGCATGTGGCGCTCCTCGTTGCGCACGGGGATCGCCACGGACACGGACGGCGTCTCCTCCAGCGGCTTGAGCGGCTCCGGGGCGGCGGACGGCCGCTCGGCCAGGATCACGAGCTGGTCCCCGCGCCGGTAGCAGTTGAAGAGGAACGCCAGCCAGATCAGGTGGGACATCAGCTTGCGGCCCGGGCCGAACGAGCCCGTGGTCAGGTCGCGCGTGCGGTCGGCCATCGTGTTCAGAAGATCGCGATACAGCGGCGAGAAGAACGGCCAGCCCCAGCGGTAGGACCGGATGACCTTCAGGCCGTTGCTCTCGATCATGCGCTCGAGCTGGTCGGGGTCGTAGTTGCGCTGGTGCCCGATGTCCTTCTCGTGCGACCGCATCCGGCCGCCGAGGGTGGTGATCAGCAGGTAGCGGCCGGCCATCTGGGCCAGCACCCGGACGGCGTTCTCATCGTCCGGAACGTGCTCAATGACCTCGCTGCACACCACCAGGTCGAAGCGCTCCGGCAGCGGCCCGTCGTTCAGGTCGAGGAAGCGGAAGTCCACGCCGGGGTTCTTGCGACGCGCCATCTCCAGCGCCGCCGACGAGATGTCCGTGCCGACGATCCGCAGGTCGTCGCGGTCGCCGAACAGCTCGCGGATCATCGTGCCTTCCCCGCAGCTCACGTCCAGCACGGACTTGTAGGACAGGCCGAGGAGCATGCGCCGGATCAGGCGGCGCGTGTGCCGGCCGACCGGACCGTAGATGCGCTGGTCCTCCGTGCGGCTCCAGAAGTCCTCGTAATACGCTTTCGAGTCGGTCTCGGGCATGGCGGGCGGTCCTGTGGGGTTACGTGTGGCGAAGGCCGAGGATGCTGAGGAAGAAGCTGAAGAGGATCGTCTGGAACGAGAGCGCGGTGACGGTCGTGCCGGGGATCGCCCAGCGCATGGTGTGGCTGTAGTCGAGCTGGCCGAGGTCGTTCACGACCCACTGCTGCACGGCGCCGCCCAGCAGGAAGAGGCCCACGGCCAGGCCGGCGAGCGACAGCAGCAGCGTGCGCTCGAGGGTGATCACGCCGAACAGCCGCCCGATCCGCGGGTCGGGCGGCAGTAGCTTTTCGTTGGCGGCGTAGGTCTTGGCCAGCACCCCGAACACCCACGCCTGGTACCCGCAGATGATGGCCAGGCTGGCGAACAGGAGCGTGTGCGCATCGGGGTACACGCCGAAGACGCGCAGGCCGGGCATGGCCACGGCGTACCCCAGCAGGCCCAGCGCGATCAGGATCGAGCCGGGGATCAGGAAGAGCCACCGGGGGCTGGACAGCAGAAAGAACCGGATCGTGCGCCACCCGTCGCGGAAGGTCTTGAGGTGCGGGGCGTGCGCCTTGCGGCCGTCGGGGTGCAGCGTGATGGGCACCTCCCCCACCCGCGCGCCGAAGAGGCTCGCCTTGATGATCATCTCCGTGGCGAACTCCATCCCCGTGCAGCGCTGGTTCAGGCGGAGGTACAAGTCCTTGGTGAATCCGCGCATGCCGCAGTAGACGTCGTGGATCGTCGCCCCGAACCAGAGGCGCGTGAGGAATGAGAACAGCGGGTTGCCCACCCAGCGGTGCAGGAACGGCATCGCGCCCGGCTTGACGGTGCCGCCCCCGCGCGGCAAACGGCAGCCCTGGACCAGCTCATAGCCCTGGCGCAGCTTCTCCACGAACTTCGGCAGTTCGAGGAAGTCGTAGCTGTCGTCGGCATCCCCCATGATGACGAAGCGCCCGCGCGCCGCCGCGATGCCGCCCATCAGGGCGCTGCCGTAGCCCTTCTCCGCCACGGGAACAACCCGCGCGCCGCCGGCCTGGGCCGCCTCGATCGATCCGTCCGTGCTGCCGTTGTCGGCGACGATGACTTCGTAGCGAAACCCGGCGGCCTGGGCTGCCTGATGCGCCTTGCGGATGCAGACGGCCAGCGTGTCGACCTCGTTGAGGCACGGCATCACCACCGAAACTTCGAGATCCAAGGCGTTTGCGTTCGATTCGGTCATCGCTCTTCCGCTCCGAGGGCCACACGCCGACGGCGTCCGCGGGTCCGCGCGTCACTGTGGGGCTTGACTCTACCAACCGACTGCCCCCAGGGGCAACGCTATATGCAGCTTGATCGAACGCGTGTCGCGGGTACTGTACCGGCTGGCGCGGAGAGGAGTAGCACCCCTTCAGGGTGCGGAGGAATGCGTCATAGGCATGCATTCCCAGGGCGTTGCCCTGGGCTATCGAATGGCAGGCCTTCAGCCTGCCGTTGCGCACCCCGAAGGGGTGCCATTCGATAGCCAGGGGCGCAGCCCCTGGACACTGCGAATCCACGGTTGTCCGCCGGAGCGGTGGCAACATGGCGCCACTTGGCGCTTTCCACGCGCGGCGCGCTCCGGTAGGATGCCGACCGCGATGGGGCGCTTGCCGCCGCACCGGTGCGCAAGCCCCCAGCGCGGGGAGAGTCACGCGATGGCAAACCGCAACGCAGAGAATCCGCCCGGGGACACCTCCGCAATCGTCAGGACTCGCGTGCTGCTGGCCGACGATGAGTCCCACGTGCGGACCTACCTGAAGGCAATGGTGACCGGGCTGCAGTTCGAGGTGGTGGGCGAGGCGTCCAACGGCCGCATGGCCGTCGAGATGTTCCGCCGCCTCAAGCCCGACCTCCTGCTGATGGATCTGAATATGCCGGTCATGCGCGGCGACGAAGCCCTGAAGGAGATCCTGGCCGAGATGCCGGATGCGCGCGTCGTCATGCTCTCTTCGCTGGCCGACCGGGAGACCGTGGAGACCTGTCTCGAACTGGGGGCCGCGCACTACATCCGCAAGGACTGCTCCTGGGATGAAATGAGCGAGGCCATCCTGGAGTCCCTTGAGTAAGGCCGGAATCGCAGGCGAGGAGGTGTGCCGGATGCAAAAGTTCGACTTGGACGCGATGCTGAAGGAGATGGAGACCGACCGGCCGCTGATGCGCGCCAACATTCACCAGCTATCTCAGGTACAGATTCGCCGGCTCGTCAAGGATCGCAAGACCGGAAAGGGGCGAAGCAGCCGTGATCGAAGCCGCTAAGTTCTCCGCCGTCCTCCAGGAAAAGGGCATCCTGTCCGCGGCGGAATGCCGCAGCCTGTTGACGACCTATTCGAACGATTCGTTTGCGGCACTGCTGAACCTGGTCCGCAGCGATTCCTCACTCCGGGAGGATCTGGGCGTCCTCTGGGGCAATCTGCTCGGCGTGGCCTACGTCGACCCGGCCAAGACGCTGGTCCAATACGACCTGTGCTCGCGCATGCCGGAGCCCTTCCTTCGCGCAAAGCGCGTGCTGCCGCTCTACGAGCTCGGCGGCGCCGTCACCGTAGCCGTCCCCAACCCCGATGACAAGGCTCTGCGCTCCGAGATGGAGAACCTGCTCAACGGGTTCGTCAGCCCGGTGTTCGCGTTCCCCGACCAGATCGAGGCGGCGCTGGAGGTCGGCCTCCAGACCACCACCGGCATCGAACGCCTGCTGGACAAGAACCTGAAGCGCATGAAGGAGGAGTTCGGGCCGGTCACCGCGGAAACACTGCGCGACCTCAGCGGCGACGAGGGGATGCTCGCGTTCACCCGCGGACTCCTGCTGCTGGCTCTGAAGCGGCGCGCCAGCGATATCCACATCGAGCCGCGGAAGAAGAACGCCTCCATCCGCTTTCGCATCGACGGCGTCCTGCAGGAAGCCTTCACCCTCTCCACGCAACTGCTCAACCCCATCGTGAGCCGCTACAAGATCCTCGCGAACCTGGACATCGCCAATAGTCGCCTGCCGCAGGACGGCCGGATAGCTCTGGCACTGGCAGACAGGACCGTCGATGTGCGGTTCTCCAGCCTGCCCACGGCCCACGGCGAGAAAATCGTCCTGCGCATCCTCGGAGCCACGCAGTTTGCCAGCACTCCGGGCCTCGGCGAACTTGATTTTTCCCAGTCGATTTCCGACGACATCGAGCGGGTCTCGGCGTCGCCGCACGGCATCTTCCTCGTGACGGGGCCGACAGGATCAGGCAAGAGCACCTCGCTGTGCGCGCTGCTGGCGCACCTTAACCGCCCCGGCGTGAACATCATGACGGCGGAGGATCCCATCGAGTACATGGTCGACGGCGTCAACCAGACCCAGGTTCACGACGACATTGGCCTGGGCTTTGCGGAGGCCCTGCGCGCGTTTCTCCGCCAGGACCCCGACATCATCTTCGTCGGCGAGATCCGCGACGCCGAGACCGCCTCGATTGCCGCCCGCGCCGCCCTCACCGGGCACCTGGTGCTATCCACGCTGCATACGAATTCAGCCCTCCAGTCCATCACCCGCCTGCTCGACCTGGGGGTGGATCCCACGCTGCTGAGCCCGGCCATGCTCGGCGTGATGGCCCAGCGGCTGGTGCGCCGGCTCTGCACGGACTGCAAGGCGGCCCACCCGCTTCCGGCCGAACAGCTCGACACCTTCTTCACGTGGGACGGGGTCAGCCACCCGGAGGCCTTCCGGGCCGTGGGCTGCAAGGCATGCAACCAGACCGGATTCCAGGGCCGCATGGGCGTGCACGAGCTTATCCTGATGAACGACGAACTGCGGGCGCTGATCGCGCGCGCCGCACCGCTGGGCGAGATGCGGGCTGTGGCAGCGGCGGCAGGGTTTAAGCCGCTGCTGTATGACGGCTTCAAGAAGGCCCTGATGGGGCTGACCTCCTTCGAGGAGATCCTGCGCGTCTGCGCCGGGACGTGAGGCCACCACTAGCGCGGGGCCATCTTTGCCGGCAGGACAAACCACAGCGTCGTGCCTTTGCCGGCTCCCTCCGCGGAGGCGCGACGGCGCGACGGGCTCTCCACCCCGATCGAGCCGCCATGCGCCTCGACGGCCAGCTTGCAGAAGGTAAGCCCCAGTCCGGTGGAATACTTCCTGGCATCCACCTGCCCGAACCGTTCGAAGATCCGCGCGTGGTATTCCGTTGGAATGCCTGACCCCTCGTCATCAACCGACACCCGGGCCCGCTCGCCTTCGCGCTCGACGCGCACCCGGACCGTCCCGTCCTCCGGGCTGAACTTGATCGCGTTGTCCAGCAGGTTCACCAGCACGCGGCGGATGATGTCCGGGTCACACTCGGCGGTGACCGGTCCACCGATCACCTCGACGTCCACCTTCAGCGCGCTCGACTCCGGACGCGCCACCTTGTCGGCCTCACGCGCCAGCACGCCGAGGTCGCTGACGACAGGTTGCAAGGGCATCTCGCGGTTCTCCAGGCGGCCGATGTCCAGCAGCGAGGCAATCATTTCCTGCATGCGGCCCGCCAGCCGGGCGGCCTCAGTGAGGTAGCCGGCCTCAGCCGCGTCCAGCCTGGGTACCGCCGCGCCGCGCAGCACGCCAAGGTAGCCGTGGATGGTCGACAGGGGGGACTTGAGGTCATGCACGATCATGCGGGTGAGATTGTCCCGCAGGTCTTCGAGCTCCTTCAGGCAGGCGTAGTTGCGGGCCAGTTGCTCGAGCGCTGCGCTCTTGGCGCGGTTCGCGCTCTCAGCCTCCTCCTTGGCCTGAAGAATCTGCGCCTCGGCGCGCTTGCGCTCGGTCACATCGCGCATCAGCACCACCGCGCCGGGTCCACCCCGCAGCCCGCCGGTGACGATCTCGATCGGAAACTCCTCGCCGTCGCGGCGCCGGCCCTGGGCGTAGCCGACGTGAAACCCGATGGTCTGAATGCAGTCGCGGATGCCGGTCGGCCGCCCGGCCACGCGCCGATCGGCGTATAGGAGGTCGGTCGTCCTGCCGACGACTTCGTCCACCTCGTACCCGAACATCGCCTTCACGCCCACGTTGCACATGGTGATGGTTCGATCCGGGCTGACCACCATGAGGACGTCGGGGTTGATGCTGGAGATCACCGACTCCAGCGTCTCCTTCCGGCTGAGAGCCACCCGCCAGCGGCGGTACGCCATCCACAGCAACCCCAGCAGCCAGACAAAGAGCCCCTGCGTCATCAGATCAGCCACGGGCAGATCCGTATACTCAGCTGCAACCGCCTGCAAACCTGCGACGAATTCGACCGATAACTTGTAGCCTGCCAGAACCAGCGCGATGGCTATGGCGAGTTTGAGATCCGTCCATTCACGTCCGCCGCGAGTTATTGGCATACTGCCCACCTCCAGGCCGCCCTGCCTGCCCAGACAACATTACATTCACCCACGGGCGGCATGATGACACGGTTTTCGCTCCGCGGCAAGGCGCCAGCGCGGGCGCACCTGTGCTTGGCGCATCTCCGTTTCGGTGCACGCCGGATGGTCGCACGCCTATATCCGCGCGGCCCTGAGCGCGAAAGGCGGCGGGAGGGGGCCCGAAACAAGCGGGTACGCCCCCCCTTTACCGCCCCGCCCGAAGGGCCGGGGCGGTGGCGAACGTGGCGCGGATCGGGTTGCGGCGGAACCGCCGCT
>CAZJBP010000114.1:0-12285 GCA_964544115.1 uncultured Victivallales bacterium
TCCAGTTCCCTCAACCCTGAACGTTAAGCGTTGGGCGTCTTCCCGTGCCCCGGTTCCGTCATCCCGAACGCAGTGAGGGATCTCACTTCGCTTTCACGACTGTTTTCAGATCCCTCACTGCGTTCGGGATGACGGGCGCGAGTGAAGCGAGGACGACGACGAGGACGAGGGAAACGCCGTCCTCTCGGCCAACAATCCCGATAATTCCGTGAATCCTGTCGGCTTCCCGTCCGCGTCCTGAAGCGGCCCTCCAGTTCCCTCAACCCTGAACGTTAAGCGTTGGGCGTCTTCCCGTGCCCCGGTTCCGTCATCCCGAACGCAGTGAGGGATCTCACTTCGCTTTCACGACTGTTTTCAGATCCCTCACTGCGTTCGGGATGACGGGCGCGAGTGAAGCGAGGACGACGACGAGGACGAGGGAGTCGCCGTCAGCCACCCGGCTGCCTTCGCGCTTGACGCCGTGGGCCTGTTCGCGGGAGGGTGTTCGCATGGATCTCGACCGTGAGACGGGGCGCGCGTTCCTGAAGGACGAGGTGCGGCTGGAGGTTGATCTCGCTGCGACGGCGCAGAGCCGCGGGGTGGCGCCGCCGCCCGCGGAGGCGCCGTTCGACCCGCAGGCGGCGAGGATCGCGCTGCCCGCCGCCGGCGCGTGGCAGGGCGTGCGGCCGGTGGCGGTCGAAGCGGCGATTGCGCAGCGGGCAAGCCGGCGGGACTACACGGACGCGCCGCTGACGCTCGATGAGCTGGCCTTCCTGCTCTGGGCCTGCCAGGGGGTGAAGCGGCGCCTGCGGCACAGCATCACCCTGCGTACGGTGCCGTCGGCCGGCGCTCGGCACCCGTTCGAGATGCGCGTGGCGGCCCTGCGGGTGTCCGGCCTGGAGCCTGGTGTTTACCGGTATCTGCCTGTCGAACACGAACTGCTCCTGGAGCGCGCTCCGGAACGGCTGGGCGAGCAGTTGTCCGAGGCCGCGCTCGGACAGGAGTTTGTGGGGGGCGCCGCGGTGGTGTGCGTCTGGACGGTGGTGCCGTCCCGGACGGAATGGCGCTACGCCGAAGCCGCCTACAAGGTCATCGCCATCGACGCCGGGCACGTGTGCCAGAACCTGTACCTGGCCTGCGAGTGCATTGGCGCGGGTGCCTGCGCAATCGCCGCCTATCGGCAGGAGCAGATGGACCGGCTGATGGGCGTCGACGGCCGCGAGGAGTTCACGATTTACCTCGCGCCCGTGGGCAAGGTGGGGTAGGTCTTCGGAGGAGGCTGTTCGCATGGACAACGAGACCCGAGTCACCACCGAGGCGACGGCCGCGCTGCAGGCCGCCGCGTTCAAGCACAACCTGCCCGCGCAGATCGAGCTACACGAGATCCGCCGGATCGCGGGGCGCACGGACGGGCTGGCCTGCCTGGACGTGAGCGCCCAGCCGGCCCTGTTCAGCTTCCACCTGCGCAAGGGCGGCGGCGAGTGGCACACGGCCATGCCGGATGCCGGCCGGGCCGAGGCTGCGCGGAGCGTCCTGGACGGTCGCGTCTGCGTGCTGCAGTCGGGCCGGTTGCCGTTTGAGGACAAGACCTTCGACCTGGTGGTGATCGCCGACCTGCTGGAGGCTTTTGAAGACGATGTGGCCCTGATCCGAGAGTGCCACCGCCTGCTCAAGAGCGACGGCCGCCTGGTGGTCAACGCGCGCAACGCCAAGCGGTGGAGCCTCATCGGCGCGGCCCAGGGGGTGGCGGGGCTCTCCCCCCGGCGGCTGGGCTGGGCGCGGCGCGGCTACAGCGAAAAAATGCTGCTGCAGGCGCTGAGAAGCGGCTTCGACGTTCTGAGCTTGCGGTCTCACCGGCGCATTCTGGTCGAGTGCGTGGACACCTGTGTGCGTGCGGCCCTGAGCCGGGTGGGGGCGGAGTCGCCGGGCCGGCTGGCTGTGGAGCGCAGGATCTATCGGCTGGCCGCAGTTCCGTATCGGATCGCCTACCAGCTCGACCTGCTGTTCTTCTTCACCCGCGGGTTCGCGTGGACGGTGGCCGCCCGGCGTCGGCCCTGGCGGAGCCGGCAGGCCCCGGTCCTGACCGACGGGCGCAGCATCCCCGAGGCGGTGTTGAGTCGCGCCAAGGATTGAGCGGACGAGTGCGCAGCACCCGATGAGCGAGCCCGACTCAAAACTCAAGTCCGGGGACGATCCATCCCTCAGCACGGGGGCCCTGATCCGGCGCATGCTCGGCCTGGCCTGGGAATACCGTCTGGGGTGCATCCGCGTCCTGCTGATCCAGATTCTGCTGCTGACGTTGGGCATGCTGGGCCTGGGCCTGATGGGGCTGGGCGTGGACTACATCCGCTACGAGCTGGCCGTGCAACACGCCGCGTCGGTGCAGGCGGGCTCGGACGCAGCGCCGGCGGCAGTTGCGCACACGGCTAAGCCGCCGCGCTGGCCGTTCGGCCTCACGCCGCCGGCTGACACACCCCGGATGCGGGTGCTGGCCTGGATTTCGCTGAGCATTCTGCTGTTTGCCCTCGTCCGGTCAGTCCTCAACATCGTCTACACCCTGTCTCTCAACCGGCTGGTCCAGAGCCACATCGTGGTCACGCTTCGCGCGCGCGTCTACGACAAGATGCAGCGCCTCAGCTTCCGGTTCTTCGATGCGAACGCCAGCGGCTCGCTCATTAACCGGGTCACGGGCGACGTCCAGTCCGTGCGCAGCTTCGTCGACGGCGTGGTCATGCAGACGGTGATCGCCGCCATCTCCCTGGTCATGTACTTCGTCTACATGGTCCGCCTGCACCCGGGGCTGACCCTGGCCTGCCTGGCGACCACCCCGGTGCTGGGGTACATGACCTCGCGCTTCACCCGCGCGGTCAAGCCGGCGTACAACCGCAACCGGGAGCTGTTCGACGACCAGGTGCTGGCGCTGAGCGAGAGCGTGCAGGGCGTGCACGTGGTCAAGGGCTTCGCCCGCCAGGCGGAGGAAATCGCCAAGTTTGACTCCGCCTCCGACGCGGTGCGCGACCAGAAGGGCTGGATCTTTAGAAAGATCAGCAACTTCCAGCCGTGCATCACCTTCCTGACCCACGTCAACCTGATCGTGCTCATGGGCTACGGCGGCCACCTGGCCATCCGCTACGAGCTGGCCCCCGATGTGGACGCGGCCTTGAGCGCCGGTCTTTCCATCGGCCAGCTGCTGGTGTTCTCCAGCCTGCTGCAGGAGTTCTCCGCACAGATCGCCTCGATCGCCAACATCGCCAACACGGTGCAGCAGAGTTTGATCGGCGCACGCCGCGTGTTCGAAGTGCTCGACGCGCCCATGGAGATCACCTCGCCGCCGAACGCGATCAAGCCCGACCGCGTCCGCGGAGAGATTGCGTTCGAGAACGTGGGCTTTGGCTACAAGCCGGAGGATCTGGCGCTGGAGAACATCAGCTTCCGGGTCGAGCCGGGTGAGGTCATGGCGGTGCTGGGGACCACCGGTGCCGGGAAGAGCACGCTGCTGAGCCTGATTCCGCGGTTCTATGACCCTTGCGCGGGCCGCGTTCGGGTGGATGGCCACGATGTGCGCGAGTTCGACACGGCCGCGCTTCGCCGCCAGATCGGCATCGTCTTTCAGGAGAGCTTCCTCTTTAGCACGAGCGTGCATCACAACATCGCGTTCGGCCACCCGTCGGCGAACCGGGAGCAGGTGGAGCGGGCCGCGCGCATCGCCTCGGCGCATGAGTTCATCATGGAGATGCCCGACGGCTACGACACGGTGCTGCGCGAAGGCGGCACGAACCTGTCCGGGGGGCAGCGCCAGCGGCTGGCGATCGCGCGGGCGATCCTGCTCGAGCCGTCCATTCTGCTGCTGGATGACCCGACCGCGGCGGTGGACCCGGGGACCGAGGGCGAGATCCTGACGGCGATGGAGCGCGCCATGCAGGGGCGGACGACCTTCATCGTTGCGCACCGGCTGAGCACGCTGCGGCGCGCGGACCGGGTGGTCGTCCTGGATGGCGGCCGCCTGGTCCAGATGGGGACGCATCGGGAGCTGATGCGGACTCAGGGCCAGTACCGCCGCGCCGCCCGCCTGCAGATTCCCGATGCGGAAAGCCTGCGCCTCCTCAACCAGAATGTGGACACACTGACGTGAGCGGCCCCCCCGTACCCCTGCTGACCTATGTGCACCGCGAGAAGGCGGAGGACGACCGGCGCCCGCTGAGCCTGGCGCTCATCCGGCGGCTGTTCGGATTCACCCGTCCCTATGCCCGCAAGCGCAACACGCTGCTGGCGCTGGTCGTCCTCCGCTCGATCCAGTTGCCGCTGCTGGCGTGGTCCATCGGCGCGGTGCTGGCGGGACCGGTGTCCCGGCTGGACTCCCGCGGGGTGGCCCTGGGCGCCGCCGGCTACGGCCTGCTGGCCCTGGTGACGCAGCTGACGCTGCGATACCGCTCGCGGCTGGCTCTGGAGATGGGCGAAGCGGTGATCTGCGACCTGCGCAAGACGATGTTCCGGCATCTGCAGCGCCTGCCCATGTCCTTCTACAACCGAATGCGGCTCGGGCGCCTGATCTCCCGCTTCAGCAACGATTCCGAGGCGGTGCGCGCGGGCGTGCAGGACGTGCTGTTCGTCAGCCTGGTGCAGACGGGGCAGATGATCGTGACGGCCGTGATGATGGTGGTGTACGACCCGTTGCTCTTCCTGATCGTTGTCGCGATGGCGCCGGCCATTGCGGCGCTGACGCACTATTTTCGCCGGCGCCTGAGCACGGTCTACCGCGCCGTACAGGAGAGTTTCAGCCGCGTGACGGCCACCCTCGCCGAGTCCGTCGGCGGGGTGCGGGTGACGCAGGGCTTCGTGCGCGAGAACGTCAATGCCGGCCTGTTTGGCGACCTGCTGGTCGACCACTCGCGGTACAACATGGACGCGGCGCGGGCGTCGGGCGTCTTCATCCCGCTCCTGTCCTTCAACAGCCAGTTCTTCGTCGCCATGGTCCTGCTGGTCGGCGGGTGGCGGGTCCTTCACGGCCATGCCGAGGTCGAGGATCTGTACCAGTTCCTGATTCTCAGCGGCCTGTTCTTCGGCCCCATTCAGTCCCTCGGCGACCAGTACAACGCGGCCCTGACGGCGATGGCCGGCGCCGAGCGCGTGTTCACGCTGCTGGACACCGTTCCGGAGTGGTCCGATCCGCCGGACGCCGTGGTCCTGCCCGCGATCCGGGGCCAGGTCGAGTTCCGCGGGGTCAGCTTCGAGTATGTTCCCGGCCGGCCGGTCCTGAGCGAGGTGTCGTTCCAGGCCGAGCCCGGCCAGACCGTCGCCCTGGTCGGGCACACCGGCAGCGGCAAGAGCACGATCATCAACCTGATTGCGAAGTTTTACCTGCCCACCGCCGGCGAGCTGCTCATCGACGGGGTCGAGATCCGGCGCCTGTCGAGCGAGGCCCTGCACCGGCGGATGGGGATCGTGCTGCAGCAGAATTTCCTGTTTACCGGCACGGTCATGGAGAACATCCGCTACGGCAAGCCCGACGCCACGCGGGAGGAAGTCGTGATGGCGGCGAAGCGGCTGGACTGCCTGGACCTGATCGACTGCCTGCCGGAGGGCTTCGCCACGCGCGTGGGCGAGGGCGGCAGCGGCATCAGCCTCGGCCAGCGCCAGCTGATCTGCTTCACGCGGGCGATGCTGGCCGACCCGCGCATCCTGATTCTCGACGAGGCCACCAGCTCGGTGGATACGCTGACGGAGGCCCGGGTGCAGAAGGCGCTGGCCACGCTGCTGAAGGACCGCACGAGCTTTGTCGTCGCCCACCGCCTGAGCACCATCCGCCACGCCGACCGGGTGCTCGTGCTGGAGCAGGGCCGCATCATCGAGCGCGGCTCTCACGAGGAGCTGTTGGCGCTCGGCGGCACGTACGCCGATCTCTACATGGAGTTCATCCGCGCGAGCCGGACGTGATGCGGGCGGGGTGAGCTGGGCCGGCAGTGTCGTTGTCCGCGCCTTGCGGGGAATGTGGCCCGCCTGATTCGCCTTCCTCCCGAAGCCGTGTTTGTCGTACGCGTACACGTGCGCGTTCGCGACGTGCCGGAGGATTCGTGGACGTGGACGCGCACGTGAACGGCAATTTCCCGCAGCGCTGAAGGTTGAGCGTTAAGCGTTGGGCGTTGAGCGTTTCTGTCAGCGAAGCGAGGACGACGACGAGGACGAGGGAGTCGCCGTCCTCTCCACCAACAATCCCGAAAATCCCGTACATCCTGTCCGTTTCCCTCCCGCAGCCGTGTTTGTCGTACGCGTACGCGTGCGCGTTCACGACGTGCCGGAGAATTCGTGGACGTGGACGCGCACGTGAACGGCAATTTCCCGCAGCGCTGAAGGTTGAGCGTTAAGCGTTGGGCGTTGAGCGTTTCTGTCCCGTTGAACTCTCAACGCCCAACGCTCAACAAGACGCCCCCTCACACCGCATTCGGGCGGTTGATGAGTGCCAGGAATTCGCCGCGCGTGGCCTCGTCGTCGTGGAAGCTGCCGAGCACGGACGAGGTGGTCATGACGGAGTTCTGCTTCTCCACGCCGCGCATCATCATGCACAGGTGCTTGGCTTCGATCACCACGCCCACGCCCTCGGCGTCCACCGCATCCATGATCTCGCGGGCGATCTGGGCCGTCAGGCGCTCCTGGATCTGCAGCCGCCGGGCGTAGATATCGGCGATCCGGGCCAGTTTGCTGACGCCCAGCACCTTGCCCGCGGAGATGTAGCCGATGTGGCATTTGCCGAAGAAGGGCAGCATGTGGTGCTCGCACATGCTGTAGATCTCGATGTCGCGCACGATGATCATGTTGTTGGCGTGGGATTCGAACACCGCCGCGTTGATGACGGCCTTGGGGTCGGCTTGGTAGCCGCCGGTGAGGAAGGCCATGGAGGCCGCCACGCGCTGAGGGGTGCGCAGCAGCCCTTCCCGGCCGGGGTCTTCGCCGATTTCAACCAACAGTTCCCGGATCAGTTCAGCCACGCGCGTTTCGTTCATCGTTCGGATCTCCCGTGTCGTTGCGGCTAGATCTTCTGTAGCGCATGGGATCGGTCCGAAGCAACGCCAATCCACGCGGACGCGTGTCTTGCCTCATCAAGATGACCCTCGGAGTCTGATGCGCGACAAAGGCGGCGTGCCCCTCGACCTCGTCGGTTGAGGGGCGGGCGCCGTCCCGTCATCCCCCTGCTACACCCCCAGCCGGTTGCGGCGGCTCAGCTCGCCGAGGGTCTGGTTGGTCGTGACCGTGTGCCCCGGCAGCGGGAGAATGCGCTCGTGGATCGCATCGAGGATCCACTCCGGCTGCGGGAAGAACGCCGTCTCCATCTCCGCTGCGGGCGTGATCCAGTTGCGCGAGCCGACCACGACCGGCGGCGCATCGAGGTGATCGAACGCCAGCTGCGCCAGGTTGGAGGCGAGGGTCTGCATCACGGATCCGCGCTCGCAGGCGTCGGAGGCCAGCAGCACCCGCCCGGTCTTGCGGATGGATTCCACCAGGGGGGCGTAGTCCAGCGGGTTGATGCAGCGGCAGTCCCAGACGTCGGCGGCCAGGTTGTACTTCGACGCCAGGACATCGGCGGCCTCCAGGGCCCGGTAGAGCGTGGCGCCGACCGTGATCAGCGTGATGTCCTTGCCGTCGCGGCGCTTGGCCGGCGGTCCGAGCGGCACCTCGTAGTACTCCGCCGGGACTTCCTTCTCGAACATCTCGCCGATGTCGTACAGGCGCTGGCTCTCGAAGAAGACCACCGGGTCGCTGCCGCGCAGCGCCGTGTTGAGCATGCCCTTCGCGTCGTACGGCGTGGAGGGGAAGCAGACTTTGAGGCCGGGCATGTGGTTGACCAGGGCCGCCCAGTCCTGCGAGTGCTGGGCACCGTACTTCGATCCCACCGACACGCGCAGCACCAGTGGCATTTCCAGGACGCCGGCCGACATGCTCTGCCACTTGGCCATCTGGTTGAAGATTTCGTCGCCCGCACGCCCCATGAAGTCGCAGTACATCAGCTCGACCAGCGCCCGGCCGCCCTCCAGCGCATAGCCGACGCCGGTGCCCACGATCGCGCCCTCGGAGATCGGCGAGTTGAAGAGCCGGTGATAGGGCAGGGCCTCGGTCAGCCCGCGATAGCAGGCGAACGCGCCGCCCCAGTCGCGGTTCTCCTCGCCGTAGGCCACCATCGTCGGGTCGGCCTTGAAGCGGTGCAGGACCGCCTCGAAGATCGCGTCGCGGAACTGCAGCACCTGGTTCTTCGGCACGGGCTTCCCGTCGACGACGCCGGCGCGCGAGCGCTTGGCCAGCGCCTTCACGCGCGGGTTGCTGTCGCCGGCGTCCAGCAGCTCGGCGGGCCGCTCGTCGTAGCGGTCGCGCGGGTGGTTGGAGAACATGACCGCGCCGATGGCCTCGGGCTCCAGCCGCGGCGAAATCTCCAGGTCCACGGCCAGGCGGCAAACGGCGGTGACGACCTTGACGATGTCCTCCTTCATGGCCGCCACGGCGTCGGCGGACACCACCTTGGCCTTCTGCAGTTCGTCCGCGAACCATGCGATCGAGTCCTGCTGCTGCCAGAGGTCGACCTCCTCCTTGGCGCGGTAGGACGAGGCGTCGGACGGGGAGTGGCCGGAGTAGCGGTAGGTGAGGGTGTCGAGCAGGACCGGGCCTTCGCCCTTCTCGATCAGCTTGCGCTTGCGGGCGATGGCGTCGGCCACGGCCAGCGGGTTGTACCCGTCCACGCGCTCGGCGTGCATGGCCTCCGGGTTGATGCCGGCGCCGATGCGGGCCAGGAAGTCCCAGCCCATCGTCTCGCCGGTGGTCTGACCGCCCATGCCGTAGAAGTTGTTCATGAAGTTGAAGATGATGGGCAGGCCGCCGCGGTGCGAGGCCTCCCAGAGCTGCTTCATCTGGCCCATGGCCGCGAAGTTCAGCGCCTCCCAGACGGGCCCGCAACCCATCGACGCGTCGCCGATGTTGGCGATCACGAGGCCGGCCTTGCGGTTCACGCGCTTGAACAGAGCCGCGCCGGTGGCGATGTCGGCCGAGCCGCCGACGATGGCGTTGTTGGGGTAGATGCCGAACGGCGTGAAGAATGCGTGCATCGAGCCGCCCAGGCCGCGGTTGAAGCCGGCCCGGCGGGCGAAGATCTCGGCCAGCGCCCCGTACGCCAGGAAGTGGCGCGCCAGGTCGCGCACCGAGCCCGCCTTGACGTGCTTCTCCACGACGCCCAGGCACTCGCCGCCCATGTAGCCCTTCATGATGTCCAGCAGCGGCGCATCGCCGAGCTTGCGGATCGCGGACATGCCCTTGGCGAGGATCTCGCCGTGGGAGCGGTGCGAGCCGAAGATGTGGTCATCCACGGTCAGGTGGAACGCCTGGCCGACGGCCGAGGCCTCCTGGCCCATGGAGAGGTGGGCGGGGCCCTTGTGGTCGTAGGCGATGCCCTGGTAGGCACCGGCGGTCTTGATCTCGTTGAGCATGGTCTCGAACTCGCGCACGAGCAGCATGTCTTCGAGCATGCCCTTGAGCGCGTCCTTGCCCAGCGCCTCGGCCTCTTCCTTTACCGTGCGTGAATAGGCGTTGAGGGGCACCTTCGGGAACTTCACCTGTCCCGGCTTGCGTTCGTGGTTGGGGTCAACGATCAGGGTCTTCGGCATGGTCGGGATCCTCCTGTTAGGCTGTTAGGCTGTTAGGCGGTTAGGCTGTTGTGAATTAGACGGTTGGGGTTTTCGAAGTGAACGAAGCAGGGCGGCCAGAACCTTTCCCGCCTCCTGGAGTTTCGCATCCAGATCAAAGGAATCACGGTTCAGGTACCCGAGCCGCCTGGATAGACTGCACTGGTAATGCAACTCCCTCAGAGATCCAAATGCGATCTCCAGGAACCGCAGGTAGTCGGCTTGGCTCTCCCGGGCACAGCCCTCAACAATGTTGGACGGGACAGAGACTGCCGCCCGCCTCATTTGGGCCGTCAGTCCGTACGCTTCACTCCTGGGAAATGCCTTTGTTTCGCGATAGATCGGCAACGCCAGCTCATCCGCCAGTTCGAATGCCCTGAGTTTGGTGTGATCCCGCATGGCTTCCCCAACAGCCTAACAGCCTACAGTCTAACAGTCTGAGTTAATGGATGCTCATCGCCGTGTCACGGATCAGTTCCGACACCGTTGGGTGCGGGAACACCAGGTCCTCGATCTCGCGCACGCGCAGTTCCGATTCGATCATCGCGACGGCTCCAAAAATCATCTCCGAGCAGGCGCCGCCGATCAGGTGCACGCCGAGCAGCGCGCCGGTCTGCGCGTGGACGACCACCTTCGCCACGCCGCGCCCCTTGTCGTGCTCGGCGAGGAAACGGCCGCTGGCGGTCATGGGCATCTTCGCGGTCTTGACCGGGATGCCCTGCTCCTTCGCCTGGGCCTCGGTGAGGCCTGCGGTCGCCACTTCCGGCGTGGTGTAGACCACCCCGGGGATGGCGTTATAGCGCATGCGGTCCGGGCGCCCCAGTAGGTTGTGCACCACGACCTCGCCCATCCGCGAGGCGGAGTGCGCCAGCCACTGCCGGCCGGTCACATCGCCCGCGGCCCAGATGCCGGGCACGTTGGTCGCGCAGCGATCGTCGATGCGGATGCCGCGGCGGTCGAAGTCCACGCCGCAGGCCTCCAGCCCGAGCCCGGCCACGTTGCAGGTGCGCCCGGTGGCGACCAGCACGTGCGAGGCCTTGACCGACTGGGCCTTGCCGTCGAGCGTGAAGGTCACCTCGCCGTCGCCGATGGCTTCGACCTTGGCCTTGAGGTGGAAGGTGATGTTCTTCGCGCTAAGCTCCTGCCGCAGGATCTTGGCGACCTCCGCGTCCACCGCGGGGCAGATCTCCGGCAGCATCTCGATCACGGTCACCGGCACGCCGAGCGACCCGAAGAAGCAGGCGAACTCGCACCCGATCACGCCGCCGCCGATGACCGCGACGCTCTCGGGCATGCGGTCGAGGCCCAGGATGCGCGTGGAGTCATACACGCACGGCCGATCCATGCCCGGGATCGGCGGGCGCGCCGGCGAGGAGCCGGTGGCGACCAGGATGTTGCGGCCGGCGTACGACCGGTCGCCGACCCGCACCGAGCGGTTCGACTCCAGCGTGGCCGTGCCGCTGACGACGTCGACCTTGCTGCGGGCCATGAGCCCGGCGATGCCCTTGCGCAGCGTCTCGATGACCTGCGTCTTGCGTGCCATGACCGTGGCCATGTCGAAGCGGACGTTCTCGGCGGTCACGCCGTAGGCCTGCCCGTGAGTGGCGTAGTGGTACACCTTGGCCGAGTTCAGGAGCGTCTTGGAGGGGACGCACCCGCAGTTCAGGCACACGCCGCCGAGGTGCTCCTTCTCGACCAGCAGGACCGACAGGCCCTTCTCTCCGGCGCGCTCCGCGGCCACGTAGCCCCCCGGCCCGCCACCGACGACAATCAGGTCATAGGTTTTCTCGCCCGACATCGGTGTGTCTCCCGTTACTGAGCCAGCGACAGTTCAAAGCTTTCCAGCGATTCGGCCACGGCGGCCAGGAAGCGCGCGCCGGGGCCGCCATCGACGGCCTGGTGGTCGATCGTCAGGCTCAGCGGAATCGCCTGCACGTGCCGCACGCCGCCCTTGCCGTCGCTCACGGGCTTCAGGATCAGTCCGCCGACGCCCAGGATCGCCACCTCGGGCACGTTGATCACCGGCGTGAAGGTCTCGATGCCCAGCATGCCCATGTTGGTGACGGTGAACGTGCCGCCGCTGAGCAGGTCCGGGTTGATGCTGCCCTGGCGCGCCGCGTCGGCGATCGGCTTGAGGCGGCGCGAGGTCTCCGACAACGAGAGCGTGTCGGCGGCGCGGAGCACCGGCACCATCAGGCCGCGCGGCGTATCCATCGCCACGCCGACGTTGGCGCGGGCGTACTTGACGATCTTCGTGCCGAGGAAATGCGCGTTGAGGTCGGGGTGCTTCACCAGCATGCGCGCAACGACGTAGACGATCATGTCGTTGATCGTGATGTTCGGCAGCCCCAGCGCCTCGCCCTGCTCCTTGACCCGGGCGCGGTAGGCGAGGATCGAGGTGGCGTCGAATGTGCGGTGGAGCGTCAGCTGCGCCGTGGTGGCCAGGGAGGCGTGCATCCGCTGGGCGATGATCTTGCGGATCGTGCTCAGCGGCACCTCCACGGCTTCCTGGGCTGGCACCGCCGCGGCAGCAGCCGCAGGCGCCGCAGCCACCGGTGCGGCGGCGGCCTTGCCTGCGCGGCCGACGTCGGCGGAGACGACCATGCCGCCAGGGCCGGTGCCCGCGGCCGGCGCGGCGGTGCCTGCG
>CAZJBP010000115.1:0-12187 GCA_964544115.1 uncultured Victivallales bacterium
GGCTCCGGTCGCGGCGTCCTGGATGACGACGTTGGCCGGCGTCAGGCAGCGCAGGGACACCTCGTGCTGCGGCACTTCGGGGGCGGCGTGATACCAGTGCCCGCCTATATGCCGCACCTTCCGGTTGCCCTCGAGCACCTCCAAGGCCATCTCCGCATAGGGGCCGAACGCGGGGGTCTCGGCATCGGCCAGCGGCTTCTCGTGCGCCGCGCAGCGCACATGGCCCGCGGTGACGAACGGGTTGTCGGGGTCAACCACGGCGTGCTCCACGCAGCGCTCGAAGATGTATTCGGGCGCGCCCATGACGTACTGGTTGATGCTGGTGTCCAGCCCGATAAGGAAAACGACCGAGTCGGCCTCGCGCCGCCCGGCCCGTCCCGACTGCTGGAAGAACGACGCCAGCGTTCCCGGGTAGCCCACGATCACGCACGCCTCGAGGGCTCCCACGTCGATCCCCAACTCCAGCGCCCGCGTCGCGCTGACGCCGATCAACTCGCCCGCGAACAGCCGGCGCTCGATCTCACGCCGATCCTCGGGCAGATACCCGCCGCGGTACGGCATGACCTTGGCCGTCTGCCCCGGGGCCAGCTCACGCAGGCGCTCGGTCACGTAGCGGTGAATCATCTCCGCGGTCATGCGGGCCTTGGAGAAGGCGATGGTGGGCACCCCGCGCGCGATGAGCCGCGCCATCAGCTCGTGCGCCTCGACGTTGGCGCTGCGGCGGCTGCGCCACGCCGTCTGCCGGATGCGCGGCGGATTCCAGAACACATAGACCCGCCGGCCGCGCGGGCTGCCGTCGCGGTCGACGGCCACGAAGTCGCGCCCGCTCAGCCGGCGGGCCAGTTCCGGCGCGTTGGCGATCGTGGCCGAGCAGGCGATGAGCTGCGGCCGCGACCCGTAGTGCTCGCACACCCGGAACAGGCGCGTGAGCAGGTGGGCCATGTTCGCGCCGAAGATTCCGCTGTAGGTGTGCAGCTCGTCGAGCACGAGATAGCGGAGCCCGGAGAGAAAGCGGGCCCACCGCGGATGCTCGGGAAGCAGGGCGGCGTGCACCATGTCGGGGTTGGAGAACACGGCCGACGCGCCGTCGCGCAGGCGGCGTCGCAGCGGCGACGGCGTGTCGCCGTCGAACACGCCCGCGAGCCGCTCGCCGAGGCCGGCCGCATGCAGCTCAGGCGCAAAACGGCTGAATTGGTCCTGGCACAGCGCCTTGGTGGGAAACAGCAGCAGCGCTGTCGCGCGCGGGTCGGCCCGCAGCGCGTGGAGCACCGGCAGGCGGAAGCACAGGCTCTTGCCCGAGGCCGTGCCGCTGGTCACCAGCACGTCGCGCCCGTCCAGCGCCGCGCGCACGGCCTGCGCCTGGTGGCTGTACAGACGCTCGACGCCCACCGCCGCCAGCAGGTCATCCACGCCCAGGGCGGCGGCTGCGACCGCATCGGCATAGTCGGCGACGCGCGCCGGCAGCTCACGCACATGCACGATCTGCCCCGCGTAGGCCGGATCGCTGCGCAGCTCGGCAAGGAAGGCATCCACATCCATGCCGGTTACGGTAGATCGGTCCGCCCCCCCGGCGCAAGTCCCGCCGGGGACGGCGTCGGTATGGGATGACACCTGCTTAAGGGGTTCTTGCCGTCTTAATCGTAATCCTAATCTTGCTCTTAATCCGCTCATGCATAATGGATTACGATTAAGATCAAGATTAGGATTCGGATGGGAATTCGCGATTAACTGAGCGCCATTCGCGTCGGCATCGGCGACATCCCGCGGGGCCGTTACCCGAATATGTGCGGCACGCCCCACTCGATACCGATTCCGACCCCGGAACGGCAGAAGAAGATCAAATGCGCCTGCCCCGGGGACGGGGGCCTCGTGCCCCCCCGTACACCTACCCGTACCCGTACACGATCTTGCTGCCTCCCAGCCGCGTGCACGTGTACCGCTTCGCTGTGTAAGGGCACGCGCATGCCAGTCAGCGCGGCAAGAAAGGCGTCCACATCCATGCCGGTTGCGGTGGATCGGTCCGACCCCCGGCGCAAGCCCCGCAGGGGACGGCGTCGGTATGGGATGACACCTGCTTAAGGGGTTCTTTCCGTCTTAATCGTAATCCTAATCTTGCTCTTAATCCGCTTATGCATAGTGGATTACGATTAAGATCAAGATTAGGATTCGGATGGGAATTGCGGGGCCGTTACCCGAATATGTGCGGCACGCCCCACTCGATACCGATTCCGACCCCGGAACGGCAGAAGAAGATCAAATGCGCCGGACCCGGGGACGGCGGCCTTCTGCCCCCCCCGTACACCTACCCGTACCCGTTCACGACCCTGCTGACTCCCGGCATCGTGAACGTGTACCGCTTCGCTGTGTACGGGTACGAGGGCCTCTTGGCGGAAGCCTCACACCTCGGCATCGAGCCGAAGCAGGAGCTCGGCCAGGGTCACGAGGTCACGCGCGTTGTGCCGCAGCGTGTCGACCATCTGCCACGCGTCGTTGCTTCGCACGTAGGCGTGGTACGCGGCGGGGATTTCGGAGCCCGGGATGTCGCCCGTGCGGGGAGCGTGGCGGCAGACGCGCTGCTCGAGAGTTTGGAGCCGGCAATCGGGCAGCACTCCGCGCCACCGCCTACGGCTCTCGTGCAGCAGATCCACGTGCGCCTCGGCAAGGCGGAAATCCACGCGATGGGCCACGGCGCGGTTGCGGACGTACGGCACGTCGAAGCTCTTGCCGTTGAAGCTCACGACCACGCGCTTTGCTGCGGCGTCCTGCACGAAGCGGGCGATCACCGCCGCCTCCTCGGCATAGTCGCGCGCAAAGAACTGCCGCACCTCCAGCCGCCCCTCCCAGCAGCCCATGATGCCGATCAAGAAGAGCGGGGAGTTGGACAGGCCCGTGGTTTCAATATCCATGAACAGCAGGTCCGACGGCTGGAGGGCGCCGGCTTCGCAGGCCCGGCCGATGCAGCGGCACAGCGGAGAGTCCCCCGCCAGGAGCTCGCGGCCGAAGGCGGCGTCCAGTCCGACCACCCCGTCGACCTCCTCCGCCGGCTGGCGCACCTCGAACAAGACCCCGCGCTCGGACCCGACTTCCCGTCCCGTCGGAAAGGCTTCCGAAAGGTCCACGCGGCCTTGCCGAGCCCGCGGAGCGCCCGCGGCAGGGGCGGCAGCAGCCGGGATCACCCGGGGCAGGTCGCGGCGGTAGACCAGCGGCTCCTGGGGGGCGGCGCCCGCGGGGCGGGCGCGCTCAGCCACGCGCTGGAGGGCGGAGCGCCGCAGGTCAGCGGCCGGCAGGCGACTCCCGGCCCAGCCCTTCGTCAGCCGGGACAGCTCGGAGCGCAGTTCGCGCAGCCGCTTCTGTTTGTCCGCAGGCTCCATGGTCCTACTCAATCCGGCAGCGGCGCCGGGCTGTGCGGCTCGTCATTGTCGCTATCCGGCTCCGAATCGCGGGAGAACGGGAACACATTATACAGCATGCCGAGCAGACGCAACGGATTGCCGATGCGCAGGAACGCCAGGAACGAGGCAGCCGGGAACCCCGTCCCGCGCTCGTGAACGCGGCACAGGAGGCTGCTGGCAAGGAGCGAGGCCAGCGCCGTCTGAACGATCAGAAGCACGTGAAAATACGAAAGCGCCATGCCCGGATGCAGTTCCCACTTCAGCGGGTGCGCGAGCAGCCAGTCCATCACCCACCCGCCGACAATCGGTCCGGCCGCCGCCATCAGGCCGGACACCGACCAGTACAGGCCGAGCACCAGCATCCTCCCCTGCCGGCCGGTCAGCGTGTTGACCAGGTGCAACTGGCACAGCCCCACGGCCGAGTACAGCACGCCGCAGACCAGGTTCGTCGGCATCAGCACAGCCATGAAGACCGGCACGCTTGCCCCACCCCACACCGGCAGAACAACGTCGCCGGGCCTCACGCCCAGCCAGCAGATCAGGCCAACAACCGGTCCCAGCACCATCATCAGGGCCCCGATGGACCGCGCGCCGATGCGGTCGATCATCAAGCCCAGCGGCCAGCCGGCCACCAGCGCGCCCACCGGCCCGGCCATGGCCAGCCACGCCAGATCCGTGTAGGACGCATGAAAATCCTGCCGCAGGTACACCACGCCGAACGATCCGGCCAGGCCCAGGCTGAACATCCAGAGCCCCATCGACAGGGTCAGCCATCGGAAATCCGGATTCGCCCACACCTTCTTCAGCCGATCCAACACCGGCGTATCGTCCAGCGTCCGCTCGTGCGGCGGCTCGTCCACCATCCAGTGCATCAGGACGTCCACGACCCCCAGCACGCCCGCCACCGCAAACGCCAGGATGAAACCCAGGTCCGCCCGGTCGCCACCCTCGCCGCCAAATCGGTCAAGGGTCTTCCCCGCCAGCCAGCAGCCCGCAATGAACGACACCATCGTGGCTGACTGTCGGAGGCCCCAGAACCGCCCTCCAATGCGCTTCGGCACCAGGTCGGCCATCCAGCTGAACCAGGCCACGGCGGCGATCTGGGCCAGAAGGGCGCTCACGCCAACCACGGCGATGAGCGTCCAGACCTTGGTCGAATTGGACATACCGGGCAGCATCAACAGCACGCAGGGCGCAAACCACAGCACCCGGTGAACCAGGCAGAACCACGCCCAAAAGGCGCGGCGATGCGGCAGGCGCTCGGCGAAGAGGGATGCAGGGAACTGCATCAGAACCGCCACTTGCTGCACGGCCGCGATCAGGCCGATCTGGACGCCGCTCGCCCCGAGGTGCAGCAGCAGCATGGTGTTCGGTACGCCGAGGGCGACCGCCACCCAGCCCGTGCCCACCGTGCTCGCACCAATGCTCAGCGACAGGTTGCGCCGGAGGCGTCCCGGGGTGAACTCGACTGTGTGGCCTGTTGGGTTCGAAGTCATGGAGGCGGAACATGAAACGCGCGCGAGCCCCGCATGACAAGACAAAAACTCAGCGCCCCATACGCCTCGACGGGTATCCCGCGGGCCGCCGCAGGCCTCCCATCGTCCTCGTCCCTCGTCGTCGTCCTCGATCTGAACTTTCGATTACGAGGACGAGGACCGCTTCGCTGAGGACGAGGGCGATTTCATCCTGTCTCTGTTTCCGGTCTGCTGCGTCATGGCGCCGCGAGGTCCCGCGCAACGGGGCACACGCGCTCGTAGCCCTCGTAGCGCCATCCCAGCGGGAAGTCGCGGCATTGCTGAGGCTTGGCATCCTGCACGCGGCACGATGCGTCGGCCTCGAGAAACACGCAATCCCCGTTGGCCTGATCCACGAGGCTCAGCCCCTGGCGGTCGGCGGTCAGGCACGTGTAGCGCTGCGTGAAGGCATCGACCGGCAGGCCTAGCTCAGCGGCCAGCGCGTCGATGTCGGCGGCCGTCAGGCGCACGTAGCCCCGGACGCGGCAGCACTCGCCACAGCGGCGGCAGAGCCACGGGGAATCGATGACGCGCCCCGGATCACGCATGGGTGTGGGCTTGGAGGTATCGTCTGACATGATCGATGGAAGCCGGCACCACCTCGCAGCGTGACGGCAGCCCCTCCAGCGCGTCGATGGCCGGGTGCCGCGCCACATCCCGCCCGACGGCCTCGCGAATGGCCTCAGGAAACTTCGCCGGGTGCGCCGTGGCCAGGCAGATCATCGGCTCGGAGGCGGAGAGGAATCGCCGGCCCACGTGCACGCCCACGGCGGTGTGGGGATCCAGCAAGTAGCGGTCTCGCTCATACACCTGCCGGATCTCGTCCAGCGTGGCCTGGCGGTCGCCGGAGCCGGCCACGATCACGGGATCCGGGCCCTGCTGGGCCGCGTTCCATGCGAGCCGCCCGGTGCGGGCGAACTCGTTCATCAGCGCGGCCAGCCGCCCCGGGTCCTCGCCCAGCCGGTAATACAGGTAGCGCTCGAAGTTGCTGGCCACCTGGATATCCATCGACGGGCTCAGCGTCGGCACAACCCGGCCGAGGCTGTAGTCGCCGGCGCTGAAAAACCGCGCGAGGATGTCGTTCTCGTTGGTGGCCAGCACCAGCCGCGAAATCGGCAGCCCCATGCGCCAGGCCAGGTAGCCGGCGAAGACGTTTCCGAAGTTGCCGGTCGGCACCGAGAACTGCACGCGCGTGGCGCCGGTGCGGTCCATGACGCGGAAGGCGGCGTAGAAGTAGTACACGATCTGGGCCAGCAGCCGCGCCCAGTTTATGGAGTTGACCGTTCCGAGGCTCAGGCGTCCCTTCAGCTCCAGGTCGCTGAAGATCTGCTTCATGATCCCCTGGCAGTCGTCGAACGTGCCCTGCACGGCGAGGTTGAATACGTTCGCGTCGGCCACGGTCGTCATCTGCAGCGCCTGGATGCGGCTCGTGCGCCCGTGCGGGTGCATGACGAAGATGCGGATGCGCTCGCGGCCGCGCACGCCGTGGATCGCCGCGCTGCCGGTATCCCCGCTGGTCGCCGCGAGGATGTTCATCTCCGAGCCCTCCGCGGCGAGGATCCGCTCGAAGAGGTTGCCGAGGAATTGCAGCGCCACATCCTTGAACGCCAGCGTCGGACCGTGGAACAGCTCGAGCACGTGCACGTCGCCCACCTTCACCACGGGGGTGATGTCCGGGTGCGTGAAGGTGGCGTAGCTGCGGCGCAGCAGGTCCGTCAGCTCCGCGTCGGGGATGTCGACGAACAGGCGCATCACCGCGTGCGCGAGGTCAACGTACGGCAGCGTCCGCCACTCGGGCAGCCGCGCGCGGACGTCGGGAACCGTGGCGGGCAGCAGGAGTCCCCCGTCATCGGCCATGCCCATCGTCACCGACTCGGTAAACCGGATCGGAGACACTCCACCCCGCGTGCTGACGTACTCCATGGGCCGGGAGGTTAAGAACTGCGGCCGGAGGCATCAAGACAAACCGTGGAGCAGCAGCGAGGGCCACTTCCGAAACGCATACCCACCCCCGGGCGGAAAGGAGTGCAACCTGCTCACCGCACGTGCGTAGCGCGCCCGCCCCGGCATGCCCGGGGCGGCGGCAACGTGGCGCGGATCGGGTTGCGGCGTATTCGCCGACCGAAAGCAGATGCATCAGCCCGGCTTGGATGCAAGGCGACGCAGGCGGCGCCAGACTTCCGGTCTGCGCCGCCCTGCGGCAACGCAGCAGACGAGCCGGGATCATGCATCTGCTTTCGGCCCGATCCGCGACACACCCACAAGCCGGGCTCGCGCATCAGCCGTGGAGCAGCAGCGACTCGAGGGCGTGCTCGCGGATGCCGTAGAACGCCTTGAGCTCCGCGACGCGGGCCAGGGCCTCCGCTTCACGCCCGCCGCCGGTTGCCCCGGCGCGCCGGACGGCGAGGATCATCTTGTTCTTGCTCGTGTGCTCCAGCGAGATGAACTCGAACACCTTCGCCTCGTAGCCCAGGGACTCGAGCAGCAGGGCGCGCAGGCTGTCGGTCACCATCTCGGCCTCCTGGTCGGCATGCACGCCGAAGCGCAGCACCGGACGGAGAACCGCAGGGGCCTGCAGCTGGGGCCGCAGCTGCTTGTGACAGCAGGGGGCGCAGAGAATGACGGCCGCGCCGGCCCGCACGCCCCGGTGGATCGCCAGGTCGGTCGCCGTGTCGCAGGCGTGCAGCGCAATCATGACGTCGAGGGCGTCCGGCGCATGGCTCTCCAGCCCGCCCGGGCGAAAGGTCAGCCCCGTGAGCCCGAGTTGGGCGACCACCCCGTTGCAGAGCGCCACGAGATCCTCGCGAAGTTCGATACCGGTCACGTCCGCCCCAACCCCGAGCGTGTGGGAGAGGTAGTCGTGGACGGCGAACGTCAAATAGCCCTTCCCAGCTCCGAAGTCCGCAACGCGGAGGGTTTGGCGGCCGGCCAGCTCCGAGTCGCCGACCGCATGGGCGAAGATCTCCAGGAACTTGTTGATCTGTTTCCACTTCCGGGACATGGAAGGCAGAACCCGATGATCGCGGTCCGTGACACCGAGGGAGGCGAGAAAGGGGCGGGAAGGATCGACCCATCGTTCCTTCTGCCGATCATGCTCACCGGAGGCATCCGCCCGGCGCGTGGGTTTTCCCCGGCGCAGCGCGCGCGCACCTGATCTGGCCGTGTCGAGCTGTACGTCCTGGGTTGCCGTGCAAAGGTGAGCCGTCCTGAACGCGCGTCCCAGCAGGGCCTCCACCGCCTCCAGGCCTTGGGGCACCGGCAGATTCTCCGTGACGTCCCGGGTCCCGTAACGCCGGACGAACGACAGACTATCCTGCCCCCTGAGCAGGATGCGGCGGACGCTGACGCGCTTCAGATCCGGGTCCGTGCCGCAGGCGTGCCCCATCACGAGCGCAATGAACTCGCTCGAATCGACGCTCTCCCGGAGAAGGGCCAGGAAGCGACCGCGGGCATCGTCTTCGCCGCGGACATGGGCAGGTTCTGACGCCATCCGGTACTCCTCACGTGGCTTTCGCGGACAGCGCGGCGCGCACCACTTCAATCGCAACCGCATGCGTCTCGCCGCACATGTGACAGGTCACATCGCAAGGGCCACCGCGGCCGGCCATCTCGCGCAGGTCCTCGGGCGGCAAAGCGCTGATCGCCGCAGCCGCTCGCTCGGGCGAACAGCGGCAGTGGAAGCGCAGCCCGCGTGTGTGCCGACGGACGAGACCGGCCAGCCCTGCGGCGGCCGCCACCCGGTCCAGGTCCGCGCTCTCACGCAGCACGGCGGCCACCGAGCCGTCCAGAAAGCGCTCCAGCACGGGGATAAAGGCCTCCGCCGTCGCGTCGGGCATCTTCTCCACCATCGCGCCCCGCACATGCAACAGCCCTCCGGCCGTGGCCAGGGCCACCAACTCCACGGCCGCCGGAATCTGCATCGATTGATTCAGGTAGCGCGCGGCCGCCGCCTGAATGCGTACCGGTCGCAGGGACAGGGTGGCCCTGTTCAGCACCATCGTGGGCGTCGACCGCAGGATGCAGACCGTTCCCCGCACGCCCAGCGCGGCATCGGCATCGATCGCGTCGCGCCCATCGAGGTCGTTGAGGACCTTGACGTTGGTGTAGCCGCGCAGGCAGCCCTCATCCGTGGCCTCGACCATCAGCCCTCCCAGGGGACCGGCGACCTCCAGTTTGAGCGAGACCGCCTCGGACAGCACGGCGTCCAGGCTCAGCAGAGCCACGGCGGCCAGCGCCTCCCCCAGCGCGCAGGCGGCGGTCGGCCCGCACAGGTGCCGGGCTTCCAGCGCTTTGGCGCTCATCGTGCAGTCCACGGCGCATATGCGGATGCGCGATGGATCCGAAACCGCATGTGTCAGTGCGTCCATATAAAGGACCCCGTCGGGGGATTCGCGTTACACCTCTTGCCGTGCAAACTGCGTTCGCTACCGGAGGATCGTCCTCGCCCACGACAGAGCGTCCTCCACGATGCGCCGTTCTCCGGCCATCCGCTCCCTAACGACCGCCAGCTGCTCGCGATAGCGGTCGAGAACAAGGCTCACATCCTCGCCCATCTCCCGGCCCTTGAACAGCTCCGTCTTGCGGTCCCCGAAGTCCAGCGAGGTCTGAACGACCTTGGCGGCAACCGGGAACCCGAGCCGGTATCCGCTGAGCAGCAGCCCGTCCGGCGACAGCCTGCCGTCGCCGCTGCCGCAGGCGTCCAGGTACCAGGTCGGGGAGTCCGTCAGGCCATCGACGTGCAGCAGGGCCAGGAGCTTCTTCTCCGTCTCCCAGAGCGCCTTGACGGCGTCCAGGGGGACATGCAGCGCCCTGAGATGTAACACCTTCCGCATGAACGCCGCGTAGGCGTCGGAGTAGCCCTCATCCTTCTCAGGAACGTGGAGATCGAGGCTGCGTTGAAGACCGAGAATGTACACCGGCTCGCGTCCCAGCTTCCTGCAAAGGTCGGCAAAGCCGAAGCCGTTCATATTTCTCTCGCCATCTCCTGCAGCCGGCCCTCGCTCTGCGCTTCGCACCGAGCGAACACTACCCGACAGCGTAGGACACAGGCCGACAACGGAGGTGGAACGATGGCAAACCGCACGGAGAAGATCAAGGGCAACCGGACTCGAGCACCCGGGCTTGGGGCGACTACCAGCACGTCACCGGCGACGACCTGCGCCGCTTGCAGAACAACATCCGCGGCCTGACCGGTAAAGCCTGATCCTGCTCGCCACCGGGCTGCCGCCGCTCAACCGCGCATCTTCCCCAGCAATGCAGAACCTACGTACCCTTCGGGCTCCGGTCAATGGGGTGGCCCCCCGGCCGCTTACGATCAGGAGACAGGCAGAAGGGAGTGACATGCAGACCACGACCGCAGCCACCGTCTACGGGTCCGCCCCGATCACGGTTGAGAGGAAGAAGCTGCGCGTCCTAGCCCGAGTTCGGCAGCAATCGGCCGACTTCGACCTTTCTCGCGCCCTTCTTGCGCGTAACCCATTGCGCGCACGGTCTCGGCTCTCGATTGGGCGATGTAGTACAGACCACCCCATTGCGGAAATCGGTGGAAATGGCCGATAGTGGGGCATGTTTCTGAAGCGACGAACCCGGGCGAAGCGCAAACGCCGACCGCTGAGGCACCACACGCCCCACCACGCGTACGCCAGCACCCCGGCAGACTCAACTCAGCGTATGGGCGACGACCCCGAGGCCGTGGCGGGGATTGTGGCGCTCATGGCAAGGGGTAGTTGCTTACGGGATTCCTGACCGCAGGACGGGCGGTCCTCTGCTCGCCGGGTGGTTGCTTACGCCTGCTCCGGCCCCCGCTGTGGTTGCTTAAGGTTGCTGAAGTCGGAACACCTAGAGGGTAATCAGGGGCACACGGCAAGACACGCCACGACACGGCGAGAAGGGATAAAGCGGCCTATTTGCTGGTGTTTTCCAGTGTTTTCGGCCTCTTTAGAGTGGTACCCCGGGCGCGACTCGAACGCGCGACCTGCGGATTAGAAGTCCGCTGCTCTGTCCAGCTGAGCTACCGGGGTGTCAAGTACTTACAGAAGTTCACCAGCGCGCGAATGAAAGAAGAGATGAACGTCTGCCTCCCCTCCCCGTGCGCGCAGATGCATTCTTACGCCATCAAAGCGGACAAACGCAAGTCTGTCACGACCCAAAAGCTGAAAGCACTGCACCCATGGACGCGGTCGGTGCATGACCGCCGGTGCCGGCGTGCTATGAGGGGGCGGACAGGATTGACGGGATTATCGGGCTTGAATCTCGATCCCTTCGCACCCTTCGCGGGCTTCGTGGTGAGAGCAACTCCCACCGCACATCCCGGTAATCCTGCGCATCCTGTCCAACATCACCCAGTGACGAGGGCTATGGTACAGAAGATTCTCAGGGTTTTCGGGATTCCGGGCTCCGCGCGTGCGGCCATCCCGAACGCAGCGGGGGATCTGCAAAGGGGCGTGGATGGGAACGAGATCCCTCGCTGCGCTCGGGATGAACGCGGTCTTCCGCGGCAACGAAGCTCGGGCGTTGGTTCCAACCCGTACCCGTGCGCGTGCACGTAAACGATCGTCCTGGCCGTCGTGAACGGGTACCGGTACGCGTACGGTGGATCAGAACACGATGTAGCAGTTGGGCAGGGCGCTGCGGACGCGCTGCTTCTCATCCTGGGACAGCTCGTTCCCGTCCAGCCTCAGCGACTGCAGGCCTGACAGGCTCGACAGGTCGCCGGGAAGCCTCTTCAGCCCGTTTGCCTGCAGCTCCAGCCGCCGGAGCGCGGCCAGGCGCATCAGGCACGGAGGGAACTCTGACAGCTTGTTGCGGCAGAGGCTCAGATCGGTGAGCGCGGCCAGGTCGCCCATCGATTCAGGCAGGTTCGTCAACTGGTTATCTCGCAGGTAAAGCCGCCGCAGGTTCTTCAGGCGCCCCACCTCCGGGGGCAGACTGGTCAGCTTCGCACGGTTGAGCCGGAGCCAGCGCAGGGAGGTCAGCTGCCCCATTTCAGCCGGCAGGGCGACCAGCGGATTGTCGTCGAGGTTCAGGTACTCCAGGGCCGCGCACTGCCCCAGACCGGAGGGCAGGTTCGTCAGGCTGTTGCCCGACAGGTACAACGTCTTCAGCGCACCCAGGCGGCCGATCTCCGGAGGCAGCGCCGCGATCGAGCACGACCCCAGGTCCATCCACGTCACCGTCTTGAGGCCGCTCACAGAGGGCGGAACCGCCCCCAACGCCACGCCGCGCAGGCTCAGCCGCTCCAGAACCGGGAACCGGTCGAGCCCCTCGGGCCAACCGGCCAGC
>CAZJBP010000116.1:0-11907 GCA_964544115.1 uncultured Victivallales bacterium
GTGTGTCATTTGCTCGTAACATCAACTGCACGGACAATCCGCGCCCGCCCGCACCCAAACCAACTTCTCACACTTATGCCAGATACAACACATTGACTGCAAGGATGTTCTGAAATCAGCAGCATAGGTGAAGCCCTATGGCTGAAGGAGACGCCATCCGTTAGAAAGGCAGAGCCCGACGGGGGGTGGCCACGAACTGCCTGGTTCAGGCCCTTTGAGAGAAATAGACGGGCTTCTCAGTGGCCAGCAATTCACCCCAAAAACCCTCACGCGGGACACCCCAGCCCTGATCAAACCGCCTGAACGGCCCGATGGAATACGGCTATCCGATTGACCTGGCAGGCTTTATGCCGCAATGACGGCAGCATTGTATTTGAATACCATTCCCGGCGAAACAGGGCATACGCCTTTGTGACCCTCACCAACGAGCTCAGCGCCCATTCCCAGGGATGAGACTGGAGGCCTATGGTAGCTGCAACATGCTGAAGTACATAAGCTTGTAATGACGGAAAAGGACCGCCGTATAGGGAACTGGTATAACCATGTTATGTCCGAGCAACCGGCCCCTATCCCCAAGTCGCCGGATCATTTCAGCGGCCGGACTTCGATATTGGAGGCGGCACATCCATCGAAGACGAGGTGGTCGCCCGTCAGCCCCTTACAGCGTGTGGCGATTGTCCGTCGCTCATTGATGCAGACATCAACAATATCACCCACGAGAACGATATCGAGTTTGGCCGGGCGGTCCAGCCCGTCAACAGCATCTATTTCGGTAAATGGCGCCGCGTAGGAGCGGTCGCCCTCGGGAAACTGAAAAGCCACGGTGCGTTGGACTGGATCGAAGTGAAGCCCCAACCCGCTGCCGGGGGCGTCCGTGCCGCGCAGGCGGAGCGAGAACGGCGTGCCGACCGAGCTGGCCCGGAGTTCGAGCGTAATGCGTGCGTCACGGGGCATCCCGGCTAAGGCAGCCCCCGCCGGCGAGAGAGCGACCGGGTCACCGCAGGGCGGGATCATCTCAGGGACGAACTTAATTCCCAGCATGCCGTCGGCATGCTGGACGAGTTCGTGGACGACGATACTGCCGCCCCAACGGCCCTCGGGGCCCTCGCCCAACCAGCCGGCGAAGAACGCCCGGCCGTTGAATGCAACGCCCGCCGGGACGTATAGCGGGAAGAGCCGTTCAGGCACATGCGCTGTCCACGGGCCCATCGGCGTATGGGAAACCCAGAGGCGACTTTCGATCATGAGGTAGTGCCAACCGTTCCATTCGAAGACGTGGGGGCAGCACCCGACGGCTTCGTGAAAATGTTTCGGCTGGAGAGTCCACGGGCCATGCACCGGGTCGGTGGCGGTGTAGTCGAGCGTTCCGTTCTTTCCGTCGGGCCAGTTGGTGGGCAACACCTGGCCCAAGCCGGGCGTGAGCAGGTGGTACAGCCCCGTTGCCGGATCCAGCATGATATGGGAGTCAAATCCTCGCGGAGGTATCTTGCCCAACTTGGTGAAGTGAATGCAGTCGCCGCTCTCGGCCAGACAAATGGACAGCTCCTTGTAGGGCGAGTCTTTGTAGTTGCCCCAGGCAGAGAACTCCGCGTAGTAAGCGTAGACCTTGCCTTGGTATTCAATCAGGCTGCCGGTGCCGTGAGCCGCCTCCCATCCATGCGTAAGTTTGAGCGCCATGGGATGTTCTTCCCAGCGGACCAGGTCGGCGCTGGACCAGTGTGCCCATTCGTGTGCGCCCCGGCCCCACTTGGAGGCGTGATGATGGCGGTCGAAGAGCCAGAACAAGTGCAGCCGCCCGCCGTAGGCGAATAACATGCAGTCGCCAGCGCAGGTGTTATGTCCGCGCGGTCGCCAGTATTGCGGCACCGGCTGCTTGGGGCCCAGAATCTCAAGGTCGCGACGAGCAACCGTCTCCGGGCCTCCCGAGAGGGCGACGATCTCCTCGTTAGTCAGCGCGCGATTCCACATGGCCACATGGTCGATCAGCCCGTTGAAGCCCGAGACCTTCTGCCCGTCCTGCCAGGCCGCACCGATCAGGAACGGACCTTGGAACGCGTACAACTCTCCGTGCGGCCATTCGGCATCAACGATAACGCCGTCCACGAACAGCTCCAGGTTAGGCAGGCGAAAGCGAATGACCACGTCATGCCAGCCGCTTTGGCCGATTACGACCGTCGGGATATTCAGCCTCATGACGCCGTTAAGGTAGTCGGTGGTGCTGTTGTCGAATTGAGGAGCCGTCGTTCTTTCAGCCGCCGGGGAGGTCCGCCAGACGTACCGGAGTTCGCCGACGACGACGGACAAGATGGTTCCGTAGACGTCGTTCGGATCATCCTTGGCCAAGAGCGGGGCGCTCGAGGCTGACGAGGAGTCCTTCATTCGCAGACACAGGGTCATCTCGTGTCCGGTGAGTCTCAGGGCATCGTTCCCGACGCAGATCCACCCGCCGTTGAAACAAGCTGCGCGACCGTCTCCACCACGTAAGAGCGAGGCAGCACGTTCCGCGCCATCGAGGGCGAAACCCAGCTTGACGTCGCCGTGAATCGTCAGGCCTTCCGGCTCCGCCATGTGCCAAACTGCGACCGCCTCGTCAAAGACCGACTTGATGCTCATTTCTTTGCCCAGTTCTGTGCAACCAGCCACAGCCATGATTCTATTGTCTTTCACAAGATCACTGCTCGTAAAGATACTCGTCCTGAACAAGGAAACCCGCTTCGTCGGCAAGCTCGTACCATCTCTCTGGCGGCTGGCAGATGGAGAACCGGAATGAATTCAACTGCACATCTTTGAACTGCGTATACAGCTTGCGGACTCACGCCTCATTCCATGCCTTGTTGCCACGCTGGGGGTCCTCGAAGAACCGGAAGCGCGTGATGTTCGAGCCAAGCATGAAGTACGTCTTGCCGTTCTTTGGTTGAGAGTGCCCCCTCCTTAAATAGGGGACGCGTGGGAATTGACGGTGTGAGCTTCTGGCAATGCGTTAACGCGTGATAACACATCGGCCAAAGGCGGAAGGCCATTTTCGGGTCGATCAAGATAGAAGTACGCTGTCGCACACCAATCATCCTGACGCAAGAAGTGAAGCGCGTCATCGTCAGCCACAAGGGAATCGTTCAGCTTAATCGGGTGAGTGTGCTCCCGAGCTTTAATGAATTCCATATTCCCTTTATGGACCACGGTAATTTCCGGCTCGTCAACAAGGCCACTTACAACCTTTTCTTTCAACTTTCCAGCCGTAGTGCAGCCAATCTGTTCCATCGTCACACAGCAGTCCTGATGAAAGTAGATCGGGTCATGGGCGTGAAAGCGATAAAAGCATGCCTGATTGTCATCGATATAAGGGCAACCGTGATATAGGTGAACCCCCTTGGTCATGCCCCAAGAGGTACACATATAGTCCTCGCTGCCAGTACCAACCAACGTCGGCCACTCACGGTCGCCATCGAGGAAGATGTTTACCTCCCCCTCACCCCACCACGCGAAATCTTTGAGCTTAGGATTGTAGATTACACCGATGTTTGCCCCGAGATACACTCCTGCGCCGGCGACACGCGGAAGTATTTTGAAATCATCTCCACAAAGCGTCGGGTTCTGCCGGTGCCAGGATGAATGAAAATAGAACATATCTTCAGGATCCAGCTTTTGCAGGCAGACATCGATGGTGTAAATCAACCCCCATAGGTCGGTATTGCTTTCGTTGGTAATCGTCACCTTTGCGTGCTTGAGGAATGGCATGTGGATGTAACTGTTGTAGGCACGGCTTTCCGGACATGAAAAGAAGACATTGCTGTAATCACACACAACACCGTTTGCCACGCCGAAGAAATCACCCAACGGTGCGCTGACAGCCGCGGTGTCAGCGCCATCCCAATAGATATCGATTCTCAAACTGCGAAGCATAATCGGATCGCGCTTTGATGGTGTTACCCAAATATGGCGGATCACCCCCATTCCGTCGAAGTCCATGAGCACTTTGGTTTCATTGGCAAGAACGGGCTCCAGGAAATGTCCTTTGGCGCCCTTATTCTCCATCCCGCCTTTACCTTTGAGACCGTGGCGGTTCTCAAAATTGATCCACCTGATCTTGCGCTTCTCCGGTTGCTTCCAAAACAGTTCAGCCATTTCGCATCTCCTTTAGATTCGATCGCCGGTTCTTATTAGTAACATATTGTGCACCGCTGTACGGTGTAAATAGTTTCTAGCCAGAGCGGTGCGCAGCGGAACCTGCGGCCACCGGCGGATTGTGGCGCGGGCACTGTTCTGGGGCTTGGACCTAGAGCACCATCTTGTGTGTCTTTGTGCGCCCCCTTGTGCGCGCCGTCGAGGAAAGCCCTGTAATCATTCACCAATTCATGGTTTAAAGGTCCAGCATGCCCATGATGCGGGAACACCATTCTCTATGCAGATTGCATAAGAGGCGCTGTAGCGCCTTTAATAAGCACGTTTGGCCTATAACAGGCATGATGCCGCCTGTTATGAGTTGACATTATGTAGCGTATCCGTCACTGTTCAATCGCAATCGGAGGTGCGTGATGGGTCTTGCGGAATCAAGCGACAAGGCCGCGATGGCGCTGATCGGGGCGCGCATCCAGAGAGAGCGGCTCAACCAAAACCTGACGCAGCAGGCGCTGGCCCAACGTGCAGGTATCGGCGTGCGCACCGTTCGGTCCTTGGAAGCGGGACAGAAGCCGACTGTTGAGACGCTGATCCGGGCGCTCCGAGGTCTCGGCAAACTGGGCACGATAGATGCCTTCCTGCCGGAACCAGGACTCAGCCCCCTGCAGCTAGCCAGGCTCCAAGGTCGCGAGCGACAGCGGGCGAGCGGGCGGCGACAGGCCCCGCCCAGCAAGGATGGGGAGTAGCCGATGGCCAATCTCCGGAGAGTCAATGTGGCCACCGTGCGGCTTTGGTCTCGGGACGTGGGTGCCGTAGCGTGGGACGCCAAGCGTGGCCTCGGTGCGTTTGAGTACGAACCAGCCTTTGTTCGACAAGGGATTGAAGTCGCCCCCCTGACCATGCCATTGCGTCCCGGCGTGATGACCTTCCCTGCATTGAACCGCGAAACGTTCCACGGTCTACCGGGCATGCTTGCAGATGCCCTGCCGGACCGGTTCGGCAACCGGATCATTGACGCGTGGCTGGCGCGCCAGGGCCGCAATGCGAGCGACTTCACGCCTGTAGAGCGACTATGCTACATGGGCGTCCGCGGCATGGGCGCGCTGGAATTCAAGCCAGCCATTGGCCCCCTGACCACAAAGGCGATTCCTATTGAAGTGGCCGAACTCACCAAGCTTGTTGCCGACATCTTCCGCCATCGGACAGACTGGGTCGTCAACCTCAGAGGAAGCAAAGCCGATGCGCTCAACACCATTATCCGTGTGGGCACGTCGGCGGGAGGGAACCGGGCCAAGGCGGTGATCGCGTGGAACCCGAAGACGCATGAAGTTCGATCAGGCCAGGCAGCCTTACCACCCGGTTTCGAGGCATGGATGCTGAAGTTCGACGGGGTGGCGGATAAAGCGCTGGGGGATCCGCATGGCTTTGGGCGGGTGGAATACGCCTATCACCAGATGGCTCTGAAGGCAGGGATCACGATGACCCGCTGCTTCCTGTTGGAGGAGGGCGGCCGGGCGCACTTCATGACCAGACGTTTTGACCGGGATGACGATGGCGGCAAGATCCACGTACAGTCCCTGTGCGCGCTGGCGCATTACGATTTCAACGCGGCGGGTGAGTATGGCTATGAACAGGCTCTCGCCACGATCCAGCGGCTTAACCTGGGGCATCCCGCGCTGCAGGAAATGTTCCGGCGAATGGTGTTCAACGTGGTGGCGCGAAATCAGGACGACCATACGCGCAACATCGCTTTCCTGATGGGCCGCGAAGGGACATGGGGCCTAGCTCCCGCCTTCGACGTGGTCTGGGCATACAACTCGAAAGGCGATTGGACGAACCGCCACCAGATGACAGTCAACGGCAAGCGCGATCACTTCGTCCGCGCAGATCTCATGGCCGTGGCCGGGACGTTCGGCGTTAAGGGCGGCGCCGAGATCCTCGATGAGGTGGTCGAAGCAGTCGCTGGGTGGAGAGGCATTGCCAAGGAGTGTGGCGTTGATCCAGAGCTGCTGAAGAGAATTGCCGCCACACATAGGACAACACTCTTGGGGAAGTAGCGACCCAATGGTGCAGGACGGCATCCGTCGGGACCTCGTCCGCTCAGCCGTTTCCCGGAGCAGCCACTACGCTCCGAGGCACCGATCTTCGCCCTTGTGTATGTCTTTGTGCGCCTATTTGTGCGCGCCATTGCGGAAAGGCCTGTAAACATTGGCTGATCCAGTTGCTTCAAATCCAACCCCCGCTACCAATGAAAATCTTCCCTGGTTCCGAAAGGAACCGGGGATTTTTTTACCCATAACCCCTTGAAGCGACGATATTTCTCGTCAAACCGCCGAAAACCCTCCTCGATTGGCCATTTTCGGGGGTTCTTGGCTTCCGGATGATTCTCCGGATGATCCGACACTCCAGAAGACGGGTTTTGGGCGATTCGTACTGGTAGACCGAGGGTAATCACGGCGACACGCATCGGCCCGGGGGCGATGAAGAATCAGAACTGATAGTCGAACCAATCGACATCGATATGGCCGCTCTCGGCCAGGTTGTTAAAGGTGTAGATCCCGACGATGTCGCCGCGATAATTCGCGCCGACGAGGGTATAGGCCTCGCCCAGCGGGGCGAACGTCTCGCCGTCCGTGCTGAACGAAAAGACACACTGATCGTCAAATCCAGCCGCCGAGCGCAGCCAGAGGGCGGATGCGCCCCGGGCGAGCGCGGGGCCCTGGGCGGGCGCATCGCCCTTGTTGAAGCGCATCGCCAGCCCGGCGTCGGACTTGAACACGGCGATCGACGCCGAGGTGCCGCCAGGCCCAAAGTGAACCAGCCCGGCTTCCTGGCCTTCAGCCATGCCGGCCAGCTCGATCCTGACGGTGACCTGCGTCAGATCGCGGCGGGTATGGCGCTGACAGATCACATTGCCTGTCTTGAAGAACTTGCCGGGCTCAAGCTGGCGGAAAGCGTGCAGGCGGAGAAAACCCGGGCGCTCGGTCAGCGACCACTTGTCCGCGCGCGGTTGATGATTCCAGTGCCAGCGCGGATCCAGCACCGGCTTCTTGAAATCATCGCTGCCTTGCGGCCAACAGGTTGGATGCCCGGCGATGGGCTTCTCCAATTGCCAGCACATCCGGCCGTGGCCATCCTGAACGTCCACACCGGGGACCGGCCAGTCGTCAATCCACGTAACCGGCAGCAGCTGGGGGAGCCGGCCGTCAGACCAGAAGCGGTTGAACTGGCCCATCCAGAACCAGCGTCCGTCCGGCGTATCCACAAAGCCGCCCTGGCCCGGCAGCTCCAGGTTTCTGGCGAAGAATTCGTCGCTGTGATCGTTCACCGGGCCGAACTTGAAGACCTCATATGTCCCCGGATCGCCGGGCTTGCCCGGCGTGCCGTCCGGCTTCGTCCCGTAGATGTGCCTTGACCGGAAGATGTAGGTTCCGCGGCCCTGTCCGTGCTCGAGGAACTCGATGTGCAGAAGATAGTAATAGCCATTGCGCTTGAAGATCTTGTTTCCTTCGGTCGAATAGAACGGCAGAAACAACGTGCCGCCTCCCGGGTAGGCGTAGGGCCCTTCGCCTGCGTTCATATGGTCCACATCGGCATCCAGGAGGCGCGAGCCGTCGGGTGTCATCTCGAAGAGATAGCCGAACCATTTGCTGCCGGGCCGACTGGAGGCCAGGTAGGCCTTGCCATTGTCGTCCCAGAACGGACACGGATCGGACCATGCCCAGGTGCGCAACGGCTTGCCGTTCTTGTCCTGGATCTGCCGGATCTCCCATGGCCCCGCCGGGTTCGTCGCCGTACAGACATAGAACCCTTCGCCGCTGAAGCAGTTCACAAACACCCAAAACTTGCCGTTGTGATAGCGCAGAGTTGGAGCAAAGACTCCGGCGCCATAGCGATCCATGCGGTCCCAGTTGAATTCCGGCGACAGCGCGGAGAGGTCCGGGATCACCGCCCCGATGGTCGTCCAGTTTACGAGATCGCGCGAATGCAGGATCGGGACGCCGGGCGACATCTGGAAGGTCGAACTCGCCATGTAGTAGTCCTGCCCGACACGAATCGGACAGGGATCGCTGTAATCAAATGCGAGCACGGGATTGCGATAGGTCCCATCGCCTTGATCCCCGGACCTGCCGGTCTTCTTGTCTGCCACACAACACGTTTGTACGCTCATGGTTTCTTCCTTCCTCTCGCGTGGAACCGCAGAACGAAGCGGCAGAAATGCACTTACGAGCCCCCTACCCCAAGTTGAGGAGATCGAAGAAGTTTGGCTGGGGCGGCTCCGGCGCAGCGGGAGTCTCATAGCCCGGATCGGGCGGCAGGTCCACCGCTTGTCGCGCCGCCACCGCGAGTTCGTCGCAGCGGGCGTTCTCCAGGTTGTCGGCGTGGCCTCTGACCCATACAAACCGCACTTCATGCCGGGCGGCAAGGTCGAGCAGCTCGCCCCATAGGTCGGGATTCAGGGCGGGGTCTTTCCCTTTGTTCCTCCACCACCCGTTCTGCCGCCACTTCTCTGCGTACCCGCCGTTAAACATGTCCACCACGTATTTGGAGTCGCTGTAGATCGTGACCCTGGACCTGGTTCCGTTCAAGGCTCGCAGGCCGACGATGGCTCCCAGGATCTCCATGCGATTGTTGGTGGTCCGGCGGAAACCGCCGGATAGCTCCCGCCGCTGTCCATCGCAGAGCAGGACAACACCGTAGCCGCCAAGACCGGGATTGGGGCTGGCGGCTCCATCGGCGTAGATGGTGATTTCGTCGGACATAACCCCCGTCAGATGGGCTCTTCCAACTCGAGCTTGATGATGGTGTCGATCTTGTCCCTCTGGGCGGCGGGCAGTGAGAGCAGCAAATCGGCGCCCTGCTCCTTGACGCTCACCCGTCCGCCGGTGAGGCTGGATGCAGCGATGATCTTCTTCGGCAGGGCGGGCAGTCGCAGTTGCTCTCCCGGCCAGTCGAGCACGTGGATGTAGACTACATTGCCCTTGACCACACTCCCACCCCAGCAGCCAGCGGCAAGAGGTCCACCGCGAAAGCCATAAAGGCTTTCTCCGTACTTCGCCAGCCACGGGCCGCTGGTCTTCAGCCGGGCAACGTCTTCCGATGTCACCAGCCCGTCCGCCATGGGCGGCAGGCCGAACAGCGAGTTGCGGTCGGCGCAGGCGATGCTCACCAACGTGCGGACGCGATGGGCTAGCGTGGTCATGTCGATCACATCGACGGCGCGCGACTCCGGCGTCACTTTCAGGGTTTGCAGCCTGCCGTCGCGGTAGACGCCTTCCACGGTGGTCTGGTACGGCGCGTGCAACTTGAATTCGACGTCCCAATCCTCCGGCCAGGCAGGCAGCAGGTAAATCTGCCGACCGTGGGCCTGGAGCACCATGCTTTGCAGCCCATTGGCGCTGTTCGCGCCGTGATCGCCATCGGGCGTGTAATCCATCTTGGTTTCCCAGAAGCCCGGGAACCGCGCCCGGGGGTGGCCCGGCTGCGGCGGCGTGGTGGTGTCGTGGTCGCCGAAACGGTTATCGCCGAACCACGGAAACCGGTCGACAAAGTTCAGGCTGACCAGCTTTGCCGCGGCCTTGGGCAGCCCGAGATAGGCCGCCTGCATGGGCGATTGCACCCAGCCGCCGGTCTGCCAGCTCTGCGTGTCGGGCGTTCCGTCCAGGCTGAGTTGGCGGACGGCGAACGACTGCCGGCCGACGGCCAGAAGATCCGGGTTCCAAAGGGTCGCCTCACGGAAAGGATAGACCGCGTACAGTTCCGGCGTTTCATTGATCAACCGGCCGCTGTACTCGTCGCCCGGAGCCAGCAGCGTCTGACCCTTGATGACCCGCGTGGGCACTGGCGGGGTTTCATCGAGAAGCCTGTGCCACCGCGCCTTGCGGTCCTTGCCCACCAGTTCTTCGTCAAGCCCCACCAGCTTGCCGAGAAGGTATCGAAGACCGCACACCTCCGTCACCGGATTCGTGACCGGCTGATACGTCTCCACGGCCCCGGCCGGAGAGATGATCATCTTTCCGCGCGCGTCGCGCCGGGGGAAATGCTGCTCGAAGAACGTGACGAAGGCGTCGGTACAGGGCAGAAGGACGTCGCGAAGGAAGAGCTGGTCCTGCGTGTGCTCGAAGTAGTCGCACATCATCGCCGGCATCTCGAGGTTGCTGGTGAAGTGAACCTGCAGGTGCTCGGGGACGGGATACAGGGCCGACACGCCCTTCCAGAGCATTGCCTCGGGCATCACCGCGCCTTCGTGCTTGAACCACGCCTGTGCACGCGACTTGGAAACCGGCAGGGCCTCGAGCACTGCTTGGAAGACCGACCGCATCAGGTCGAAGTCGCCCCGGGCGATCATCGACCAGTACGGCAACCGCGTATTCTGCCACATGATCGGCAGGAATCCCCAATCGCGGTAGTCGGCGTCGACGGCCCCGCCCCGCGGCCCCAGAAAGGCATAGGTGCCTGCGGGCATATCCATCGTGAAGATGGAGCCGTTGAAGAGCACCGGGAACGCGCCGCGACCGGCGCAGGCCTGAAGAAAGCGCTCGAGGGCGTAGCCCTGGGTGATCGTCCTCGCCTGCTCGCACCCGCCGACGATGATGCGACTGCGGCGCCAGAAGTCGGCCCACCATTGGCAATGGGCCTTCCATGTCTCGACCGGATCGGCCCGATCCGTCTCCGCAGCCTGGTCGCGCAGCTGGGCCACCCATGGGTCCATCGTGTCGGCCTGGATGTTCAAAACGTCGATCGCGAGGTCCACGACGCGGGTCGCTGTCGCCGTCGCCAGCGCGTTGGGCGCCCGGCGCACGAGGCCGGGCCCGCGGGCCAGCGCGCCGAAGGTCCGGTGCAGCAGCGGATCCTGGATGGTCTTCGCCAAACCTCCCGACCCTTCGCGGGTCAGCTTCTCCGACCAAGAAGACGTTTCGTTGCGGAAGCACCAGAGCAAGCGGTCCTCATGGTCGGCCAGCAGCACGTCCAGCAGCCCGGGCTGCGCATAGGCCGACGACAGATCCTCCACCTGCCGCTGCGGGCGGATCGACTCCACGGTGACCTGCGCCTCGACCGGCCGATCGCTCCGGCAGTACACGTGAATGACGGGATGATGGGCGTCAACCCAGACCACGAGCGACACCGCCTCGCCCGCCTTCCCCGCCTCCACGGCGATGCGGGCCTCCTGCAGGTCCAGGGCTTGACTGAACGGCAGCCCGGGGGCAAAGGGATTGGGGTTTAGCGAGACCCGAATCCTGCCCAGCTTGCGGTTCACGTGGTCACCGTCGAACGCATCGACCTTGCTGATGTAGAAGAGCAGGTCGCCGCCTTCTTCGACCCAGACGTTCAGGCCGATGTCGCCATTGCCCAGCGGCATCGAGCCCATCGAGTCCTTGCTCGGCGTGTCCCACGTGACGTTGCTTTGGCTGAGCCAGCCGAGGTCTGAGGACTCGGAACCGCTGCGCCGGATCGGCTCCGGGCTCCCGGCGTCGTTCTTGGCCGCCAGATCGGCGAGGATGCCAGCCAGTTCATCGGGTCCATCCATCAAGATCACCGGCTTGGTCAGCCCGATTGAACCCGCCGCGTCCGGGAGGGGCACCTCAATCAGCTGGACATCCGGCATGCGGGCCGCGAGAACCCGCTTCAGACGGTCTCGCGAGGCTGCGTCGACGCCGCCACCGATAGAAACGACATCGTATTCGTTTCTCTCCAGCAACTCGACCGCCCGGTCATCCGTGATTGCGCCCTCAGGCTGGATCGGCAGGCCCTGCAGTGAGGCAAGAACCCGCTCCAGCACGTTCGCATGGC
>CAZJBP010000117.1:0-11671 GCA_964544115.1 uncultured Victivallales bacterium
GGGGGGAGAAGATTACCCCGCGGCCCGCACATTACAACCACGATCAACAGCCTGCGGCCTGCGCGCTTTCATCCCGCGCACCGCCGGATCGCGCCCGACTCGGGATCGAAGCGCAGCCGGCCCGCCGTGACGATGGCTTCCTTGTCTCGTTTGGGAAGCCGCTTGAAGCGGTATTCCACCTTGAGCGCAAGGGAGCGGGAGCCGATGCGGCGTTTGAAGACCAGTTCCTGCGGCGGGTTCGCGCGCAGGAACCTGGCGGCCTTGGGGCCGCCGGCCGCGTGCTCGCGGTAGCGCCGACCGACATCCGTGGTGATGCCGGCATACAGCGATCCGTGGGTCGCGCGAATGACGTAGAGATACCAGATCACGCCGGTTGGACCTCGCATGGAGTACCGCCCCTGCCGCCCGGTTCGCTCACACGGCGATGCGGCGGATGCGGGCGGCGTCATCACGCTGCACCGTTCGGGCGTAGCGGAACGACGGCAGACCGAACAGCATGGGATAGTAGAACTGGCCGTCCGTCAGCCCGACCGGCGACTTGAGGTCCGGCAGCAACTCCAGCGTCATCTTCACCAAGCCGCACCAGACCGTGCCCAGGCCAGCGGTCTGCGCCATGAGTTCGAAGGTGGCCAGCGCCAGGTTCACGTCCTCCTGCGGGCAGACAGATTCCGGGCCGGCGGAGATCACCAACAGGTGCGGGGCGCCGCGGAAGATCACGTCCACCCCGTGCTCGAACCAGGCCGACGCCGCCTGCATGAGATAGGCGTATTGCTCTGGCACGCGCCCGGCCTTCTCCGCGGCGTGCAGCCCGTTCAGAGCTTTGAGGCGGAACCGATGCATGACGGCCTTGTCGTCGATCACGGAGAAGGTCAGGCCCCTGCGGTTGATTCCGCTGGGAGCATTGCCGAGCGCCGCCAGCAGCCGCTGAAGAAGGGCGGGGTCCACGTTCTCATCGCGGTAGCGCCTCACGCTCCGCCGTCCGCGCACCAGGGCGATCATCTGGTCCAGGGCAGGAAAGGAGGCTGACGTCAGCGGAAGGCTTTGGGCGGGGTCGCGCCCGAAGATGGAAACCGCCGCCGCGGGGCACACCGCCAGACAGTGCTGACACTGGATGCACTTCTCCTCGTTCTCCGGCCGGATGAACGGCTCCGCAGCCCCGGGCATCTCAATGATCCGCGACGGGCAATCGAACATGCACTGGCCGCACCGCGTACACAGGGATTGATCAACGACAAACCGCAACATGTCACTTCCTCCGTGAGTTCTATCCGCCAAACTGAACCGCCGGCATCTATGGCTGCAGCTTCCTGCCTGCCGGCGTGCCTTCTTTGCGAATCAAGGTGCCCTGGTCCAGTTCGGCAAAGGCCTGGTCCAGTTCCTCCTGCGTGTTCATCACGATGGGGCCGCCCCAGGCGATGGGCTCGTGGAGCGGCCGGCCGGCAAACAGGACGAAGCGCATGCCGGCATCGCCGGCCTGAACCCGAAACTCATCACCTTCTCCAAGGAGCACAGCCCGGTGGCTCTCCGTCAACTGGCGCGCATCGTCCAACAGCCCTGCGCCTTCCACGATGTAGATGAAGAGCGTGGCTTGCGGATCGACGTGAAGGCCCCAAGTGGCGTTGGGCTTCAGGGCCACATCCAACAGCAGGGCCGGCACATAATCGCCTTGAGCTGCCCCCGTGGTCTTGCCGTAGTGGCCGGAGATCACGCCAACCGTGCCCGCCGCTTCCGACACCCTGGGAATCGACGCGGCTGTAATGTCCCGGTACTGGGGATGCACCCACTTATCCTTGCGGGGCAAGTTGATCCAGAGCTGAAGGCCCAGCATCCGCGGCGAAGCCTTGGGCATTTCCTGGTGGATGATGCCGCTCCCGGCGGTCATCCACTGACAGCCGCCGTCCAGGATGTGTCCTTTGTTGCCCAGACTGTCGCCGTGCTCGACGTCGCCGGCGATCAGGTACGTCACCGTCTCGATGCCGCGGTGGGGGTGCCAGGGAAAGCCCTTGATGTAATCGGCGGGGTTGCGGGAATCAAAGGCGTCCAGCATCAGGAACGGATCGAACTGCGTGGTGGTGTTGGGACCCAGCACGCGCACCAGATGCACGCTGGCGCCGTCCACTTGCCGCGAGCCGGTTACGACCCGGAGGATCTTCCTTGTCGCGCTCATGAGCCCGATTATGGCTCAGGCATGGCCCGGCGTCCAGACCGCGAATTGCCCCCTGCACGCATGGGCGGACGACGGGCTACAGGGCAACCCACAGAACACAAGCCCCCCCCGATTCGCCTTGAAACGCCCATGGGGCCTGCCCTATCGTTCAAACCCAGTCAGGACGCAGGTCAGACGGCAGGTCCCTCCGCTTCAGCCAGCGGGTGAGCGGCGCCGCGCGACCGGTCCCGATCCCGCATATCACGGAGAGGTGGCTGAGTGGCTGAAGGCAACGGTTTGCTAAACCGTCGTACTGGGTTAACTGGTACCGGGGGTTCAAATCCCCCCCTCTCCGCCAATTAGTGGCGAAAACCCCTTGTTTCCCAATGAAATCAGGGGGTTTCGTTAGTAAACAGCGGCTTTCCTGACCCACGAAATACCCGCAAATACCCCGCGTTTTCCCGCCAGATTTTCCCTTTTCTTTCCCTCGGCGGGATTCGGGGGCGGGGAATGAACCGGCGGCATTGAGCACCCCCTCCGGCAGCCGTCGCACTGACCGAATGGCGTGCAAGCCCAACCCATGCGAGCGGGAGTCCGTACTTGCGATCCCGGCTACGCCTCGACAGCATCCTTCTTCTCGCCATGATGCCTCTCATCTCCATCGACGTCGGTGTTGAGGATTCGACGCGCCAGCGGCAATATCCTGGCCGTAAAGACGCAAACGCGCTGGCTTCCTCAGGGGCGATACCACGAGCCCTTTCCGATCCCCTCCCGGGTCAGCAGCCGCTTCCCGACAAGTGTCTTGAGGTGAACTTTGATCGTGTTGCGGCTGGCGCCGGTAAGCCGTTGCACCTCTCGGACCGTCACGCGGCCCTGTTCCCGTGCGGCGACCAGTATGTCCTGCGAGAGTTTCGGAACCGACAGCAGCTTCTCCTCCCGATCGAGCTTCCGCTTCAGGACGTCGACCTGCTGCTTCAGCGACTGCAGGAAGAACACGAGCCAGTCGTCCTGCCGGGCATTGTCGGCGTAGAGGGTTGCCTGCGCCCGCCTCAGCGCGAGATAGTAGCGGTCCTTGTTCTCCTCGATGACCCGCTCCAGAGAACTGTAGGGGACGTAGAGATACCCGGCCTTCAGCAGGAACAGCGTCGTTAGAATTCGCGAGAGCCGCCCGTTGCCGTCCTGGAAAGGATGGATAGCGAGGAAGTGCACGACGAAGACGGCAATGAGGATCAGGATGTGGTGGCGGCCGGCCGCCACCTCCCCGTTGAACCACTCCACCAGTTCCCTCATCTGCTGCGGGGTGTCGAAGGGCGCAGCCGTCTCGAAGATGACACCCACGCTCTTCCCGTCGGCGTCGAACGCCTCCACGTTGTTCGGCAGCTTCTTGTATTCGCCCCGGTGCCGCGCATCCTTGGTCGAGTGCTTCAGCAGGAGCTGGTGCAGTTGCCTGATGTGGTTTTCGGTGACGGGGATGTCGACGTAGGACTCGAAGACGAGGTTCATGGCTTCGGCATAGCCCGCCACCTCCTGCTCGTCCCTCGACCGGAAATGCTTCAGTCCGACGCCGGACAAGAGGCGCTCGACTTCTCCGTCCGTCAGCTTCACCCCTTCGATGCGGGTGGACGATCCGACGGACTCGATCGTCGCCACCTGCCGAAGAAGGTTCAACCGGTCCGGGGCGATGTTCCGGAACGCCCGCCATGCCCCCTTGAATTCGTCGATGCCGGCGACGGTTCGCAGGATGTCCGGGCTGATCTTGAGCAAAGGCGTATCCATACAGTTATCCATAATCATCCAAAGGATCGACGTCGTCAATGCCGGACTTCCGGATAATACCGGGTATGATTGTGTCCACTACAGAGCATCGAAGCCCAGAAAGCCAGACACCTGGGTCATGGGCCCTTGGCTTCCTTTTCCATGCACTTCAGCCGATCGGCCAGATCGCGGGGCACGGTGAAGATCATCTTCTTGCCTCGCTTCTTCTGTTCCAGCGCTCCGCGCACGTGCAGGTCGAGCAAGTCAGTCCGCGCGGTGTGATACACCACATTGCGGCTCTTTTGGGCAACATACGGCTCCCGATCCAGGCGGATGTCGGCTTCGGCGATGCCGGTTTCGTGGTGTCAACGCCATCCAGCCAGACCTTGTGCCCGTGGTTCGTACTATGCGATATGACATGTAGGCCGTCGGCGACGGCGGCAGCGAGGCGAGCCTGGTTTCCCTCACGGCCTACCAGATGAAGAGCGTCTGGCCCGAGCTCAAAGACCAGGAAGGCCGGCACTGACGACCGGCAACAGGAGGAGAGAGCCATGGATGCCATCGACAAGCCGACAGGGAGCCCGCAGGAAATGCTCAGAGCGCGACTGGCAACGCTCAAGATGATTCACGCCGCGCTCGTCACCGGAGTCATCGTCTTCGCCCTGGTCGCCCTGGCCGTCACGCGCGGCAGGCTGACCACCACCGCTGACTTCAGCAACCCCATGACCGCCGTGGCGGCGGCGGTGTCGGTGTCCTCCGTCCTCTTGGCGGCCGCACTGCGCAAGGTTGTGCCCCGGCTGGGTCCGGCGCCACAGGATATCGAGGGCAGCCTCAACCGGTATCAGGGCTTCGTCCTGGTGCGAGCGGCGATGGTCGAGGGCGGCGCCCTGTTGGCGACGGTTGTCCTGCTCGTGACCCGCAACGCGTGGGCGCTTGTCCCGGTGCTCCTGTCCGCGGGGGCCCTGGCCTTCTTTCGTCCGTCGCAGGGCGAGTTTGTGGCCCTCGCGTGCGGGGACGACCGGTCGCCGGGAGAGTTCTGAGCGCCGCGGCCGCCGCCGGGCGGCGCTAGCGCCGGCGGAACAGCACCGCCAGGAACAGGGGGGCTCCGCAGACGGCGGTCACGATCCCGACGGGCAGCTCGGTCGGCGCGAGGACGGTGCGCCCGACGGCGTCACACACGGCCAGCACCGTGCCGCCCAGCAGGAACGACACCGGCAGCATGCGGCGGTGATCCGTGCCCGCCAGCGCGCGTGCAGCGTGTGGGACGAGCATGCCCACGAAGCCGATCGGGCCGGCGAGCGACACGACCCCGGCGGTGACCAGGCCGACCCCCAGGACGGTGCGGCGCAGCACGCGCTGCGTGTCCACCCCGTGGCCCATCGCCACCTCGGTTCCCAGCGCCAGGTGGTTGTATTCGCGCATCTGGCTGAAGAGCAGCGCCAGCCCCGGCCCGGCCAGCAGCGCCAGCGCCCCGAGGTCGCGATAGCCCAGCACGTCCAGCCCGCCGGTCATCCAGCGATGGAGCGACATGAACTCGAAGGGCGACACGAAGTAGACCATCATCGCGACCAGGCCGCTGCACAGGATGCTGATCGTGATCCCGCCCAGCAGCAGCACGTGCACGCCGGGCCCGCGCGGGCGGCGGCAGACCGCCAGCATGAACGCCAGCACCGCGGCCGCGCCAAGGAGCGCCAGCGCCTGGACCGAGGACAGGGGCCCGACCCAGATGCGCAGCGCGGGGAAGAGGTGGGCCGTGAACGCGCCCAGCGCGGCCCCGCCGGCGATGCCCAGCGTCCACGGCTCGGCCAGCGGATTGCGGAAGAGCACCTGCAGCGCGGCGCCCGAGGTGGCCAGTCCGCCGCCGACGATCAGCGCCAGCAGCACGCGGGGGATGCGCTGGCTCCACAGGATCATGGCGTCGGGCGAGGCCGCGCCGCTCGCCCCGAGGCCGCGCAGCGCGGCCATCGCATCGATCCGCTCCGCGCCGACCCACGGCAGGACGAGGGCCGCGACCCCGGTCGCGGCGGCGGTGATCCAGAGGCTGGTGGACCGACGGTTCATGCGCCCCCCCTTGCGCCGCCGGCGCCCGGCCCCGCGGCCGGCAGCACGACCGGGCGGTCGGCGCACTGGGGATGGTCCCGCACCAGCAGCTCATCGCCGTAGAGGGCCCGCAGGGCCTCCGGCGTCAGCACCTCGCGGGGCGACCCCTCGCAGGCCACGGCACCGCGATCGACCATCACCAGCCGGTGGCAGAACAGCGAGGCCAGGTTCAGATCGTGCGTAACGATGAGGACGCCGAGCCCGGTGGTGGACAGGCGGTGCAGGAGGCGGAAGAGGGCGGCGGCGTGGTGCGGGTCCAGGCCGGCGGTGGGCTCATCCAGCAGCACCGCGCGCGGCTCCTGCGCCAGCACGGAGGCGATCAGCGCCCGGCGTCGCTCGCCGCCGGACAGGTGCGAGAGCGGCCGGTCGACCAGGCCGTCCAGCGCGACCGCCCGCAGCGCATCGGCGACGGCCTCCGCGTCCCGCGCCGTGGCGAGCCCCAGCCCGCCGCCCTGGTGGGCGTAGCGACCCATGGCCGCGACCTCGCCCACGGTAAAGTCGTACAGCGCCGGCGCCTCCTGCGGCAGGTACCCCAGCCGGAGGGCGATCTCCCGCCGGCGCAGGCTGGCCAGCGGCACCCCGTCGATCCGCACGTCGCCGGCGTCGGGCGTCAGCACCCCCGCGGCCAGCTTGAGCAGCGTGCTCTTGCCGGAGCCGTTGGGGCCGACCACGCCGGTGCAGGTGCCGGGCTGCAGCGCGAACGCCTCGACCCGCAGCGCCCACGCCGCGTCGGGGTAGGCGAACCGCACTCGGTCCAGGCGCAGGAGGTCGGCGGCGCCGGGCGGTGGTGTGTCGAAGTGTGTCATTCCGCCTTCCCCGGGGCGCTCAATACGCATTTTCCCGCGCAAAGAGCGTCCGCAGGAGGATCTTGAAGTCGAACGAGAGGGACCAGTTCTCCAGGTAGTAGAGATCGTACTTGATGCGCTCCTCAATGCTCGTGTTGCCGCGCAGGCCGTTGACCTGCGCCCAGCCGGTCATGCCCGGCTTGGAGACGTGGCGCCACATGTACCGGCCGATGTCCGTCTTGAAGCGCTCGACGAAGTGCGGGCGCTCCGGGCGCGGGCCGACCAGGCTCATCTCGCCGCGCCACACGTTCCACAGCTGCGGCAGCTCGTCGATGTTCCAGCGGCGCAGGAACGCGCCGACCGGCGTCACGCGCGGGTCGTGCTCCACGGTGAAGACCGGCCCGGTCCCCGCCTCGGCGTCGACGCGCATGGTCCGCAGCTTGTACAGGCGGAAGGTGGTGCCGTTCTGGCCGCAGCGCTCCTGCGCGTACAGCGCCGGGCCGCGGGAGGTCGCCCGCACGGCCAGCGCCGCCAGGGCGACGATCGGGCCGCACAGCACCAGGCCTACCAGCGCGCCGGCCAGGTCCTCCATCCGCTTCAGGCCCCGGCACCACAGTCCGTCCAGCGGCCACTGGCTCACGCCCAGCAGCGGGATGTCGTCGAACGAGTGCACGTCCATGTTGCCGGTCAGAATGCGGAAGAGGTCCGGCACCATCTTGAACGTGATGAGGTGTCGCTCGCACAGCAGGATGATGTCGACGATCTGCTGGTGGGGGAGGCGCGCGTTGGTCAGCACCACCTGGTGAACCGCGTGGTGAACGATCACGTCCGGCAGGTCCGCGAGATGCCCGAGCACGAGCTCCGGCTCGACGGCCGGATCCCTCGGCGCGTCGTCCGACTGCAGAAAGCCCACGACCTTCAGCCGCAGCATCGGCTCGCGCGCGAACGACTCCCGCAGCCGCACCGCCACCGCGTCGGTGCCGATCAGGAGGACGCGGTGCTTGCGGGCGCTGTGGCGCGCGGCGTTCCACTCCACGCGGAACAGGAGGTAGCGCTCAAGGAGGACCAGGATGAGAATCGTGCCGAACGAAAGGCCGATCACGAGGCGCGCGATGTCGATGTCGTTCTGCAGGGCGAACGCGAGCACGGCGCTGGCCACGATGCCGAGGGCCGTTGCGCGCACCAGCCGGGGAATCTTGGCCGTGAAGCGGCCGGTCTGGGGGCGGGCGTACAGCCCGACGCCGCGGAAGACGAGAACGAAGAGGACCGTTGCCATGACGCCCGCGGCGGCATACAGCGGGTACAGGGGGTCGGGCCGGTCGTGCCGCAGCGTCAGCCAGCCGCTGTCGAAGCGGATCCATGTGGCCAGCAGGAAGCCCCCGAACACGGCCAGCGCGTCGCCCAACACGGCCAGACCGATGGAAATGGCGTCGAGGGAGTCCTTCTTCCGCATGCCGGCCAGTCTATACGCGCCAGCAGACGGATCAACAGGAATTACGCCGCCCCTTGACATGGCCCGGGCAAATGACAAGATTGCGAGCACTATGGCAACCGTTGCCGAACGCATCGATCTCGAGAAGAAATCCGCAGCCGTCACGCTCTCGGACATGGAGGTCTTCATCTTCCCGGAGCTGATGTACGCGCTGGTGCTGGCCAACATGATGTCGCCGCGCGTCTGGGCCTGGCGCCAGGACGCCTGGTTCGGCGGGCTGGCGAAGATGAAGCCGCACCGCCGGATCATGCGCCTCAAGCAGTACGTGATGGACCACTACGCGTTCAACCTCGACCTGGACACGTGGGGGCTGACCACCACCGAGCGCGAGCTGGCGCGCTTCCGGGACGTAATCGACGAGCGGACGCTGGCCCAGTCCAACGCGCTCTTCGGCTACGAGGGCGACAGGTATTACTTCGACATCGGCATCCGCAAGCACTTCGGCCTCGACGCGTACAGCGGCAACGTCATCCCGTACTGGAAGACCGAGACCGTCGAGGCGATGGACGCCTTTGTGCACCGCCCGAACTACACCACCGGCGCGGGCGAGTGCGTCTCGCTCGCCACGCTCTACGCCACGGCGCTGTTCCTCGTCTGCGGCATCCCGCTGGCGGACCTCTTCCTCATGGCCACGCCGCTGCACTCGCAGAACTTTGTCGACATGGCCGACGGCATCCTCACCAACAACCGCCGCCTGGTGACGAAGGCCATGTGGTTCAACGGCACGGCCCTGTCCGCGCAGGCCCGCCGCGCGCTGCAGAACGAGCGCGTGACCATCGTGGCGCACGAGACCGGGCTCATCCACACGCTCTACCCCGATGCGACGATCGACCCGGCGGCCTACCGCCGGTTCGGCGACCGGCTGCAGGCGTTCCTGCGCACGCCGCTCACGCCGGAGATTCTCGGCAATTTCATCCGCGACGCCACGGACCTGCAGCGCTGTTTCCAGTTCCGTTGGCCGGGCCACGGGCGCGACCGGTACATCGCGATGGAGAAGGCCCTGCAGTACGAATACGGGTCCCCGTCGCGCCTGACGGACCACACGCGGGAGAAGCTGGTGGCGGAGATGGACGTGGACCAGTTCGAGGCCGAGCCGATCCCGAGCCGGATCGTCTTCAACCGGCTTGAGGAGTACCTGCGCGAGCAGCCGGTGGACATCGACCGGCCCGAGGATGTGCGGCGGCTGAAACACCAGTTTGCGTCGGACTGCCTGAACGCCGAGGTGGCCATCGAGAGCCTGGTCCGCTTCTGCCGCACGCCGCCGCGCCTGCCCGACGCGTCGGCCAAACGCTTCAGCGCATACCCCGAGCCCCTGGGCCTCACGTCGGGGATGAGCCGCGAGGAGGTGATCGCCCGCCTGGAGAGCCTGCGGGGGCGGCACCCCGTGGCGGACCTGGCGTTCTATGCGTACCGCGACCTCAACCGCACCGGCGCGGAGCCCTTCGTGCGCGCGGCGGTCCAGCGCTGCCCCGTCTCGGTCGAGGGCTCCAAGGCGCTGAGCGACGAGGAGCTGGCGGCCCGCGTGAGGGCCCTCCCGGAGCTGTCGATCTATGACGGACCCGGCCGGTTGGCGCAGCCCGATGAAGTGTGGAATTTCGGGCGCGGCGACGGGGCCGAGAAGGCGCTGCTGCTGGCCAACGTCCTGCGTGCGCGGCGGCCCGGCGACGCGATGCGCGTGCGCCTGTCGCCCGACCGCGCCGTGCTGGAGACGGAGTCCGGGGCGCATGAGTTCGCCTCGTCCAAGGGCCTGCGCGAACAGGAGTGGACGATCCCGGGCGCGGAGTAGGGCGCAACGAGCCCTCGCGCCGCGCGTCAGCCGTCCTTCAGTAGGTTCTCCTGCAGCACCCGGCTGAACACGGCATAGACGGTGTCCCGCCGCTCCGCAAACAGGCAGCGCACGCAGGTCGTGTCGCCGGCCTCGACACAGATCGTGAAGATAATTCGGTAGGGGCCGACCCGCAGCCTCCGGTAGTCTTTCAACGGACCCTCGAGGGCCTTGATGTCACCCCGCTCGGAGGCCAGCTTGCGCAAGGCGAGACGCAACCTCCTGCGCGGCTCGGGAGACTGGCTCCGGACGAACGCCACGACCTGATCGGAGACCTCAACCCTCATGGTCGAGATCCTCGACCGGATGGAATCGCATCGCGCCCCGCTCGTGGGCCCGAAGCGCGCGCATGGCGTCCGGATGGGCCAGGATCTCCATCGTTTCCAGGATCGCCTCCATGCGGTCGCGCGAAACCACATAGGCGACCGTCTCATCGTGTCGTGTAATCGCGATGGCGCCATCCGCCGCCTCGCGCACAACCCGCGGGAACTGGTTCTGCGCGCGCGATATGGTATACGTAGAATTCATGCGAATAGTATGTAGATTCACGCACCGGGCGTCAAGCCCCGGCGGCACCCCCGCGCAGCGCCATCCGGCACTTGGCTTCCAGCAGGCGAAGCTTCAGCGCGAGGTCGTCCACCGTCCAGGGCGACGGCTCCGCCGGCGGCAGCGCCACCGCCCGGGCCATGGCGCGGCGATAGCCGGACAGCGTGACGCAGCGGTCGAACAGCGCCGTCCAGGCCTGCAGGCCGCCGCTGCGCGTTTTTAGAAGCGACGCGGCGGCGGCCGGGCCGCTGTCGGCGTCCTGCCCCGTGCAGCGCAGGCGCGACAGGCCGTCGGCGCCGGGAATGTCGAGCGGCTCGAAGGCCGCCCAGAGCCGTTCGAGAACGTCGGCGTGGCCGCAGGGCAGGCCGCGCAGGGCCGAGCACACCAGGGCAATCTCCGTCTCCTGCGGGGGCTTGTCCAAATCCGCGCAGGGCACGAAATAGACCGGCTGGGGGGTCAGCCGCGGATCGTCGAGGTGCACGAACACATCGTCGCTCTGTAGCTCCCAGGCGATGCAGGCGATGTGATCGAACACTCCGCCGACGGCGCGGTTGGCCTCGACGTCGCGCACCAGTCGCCGATCTTTTCCCGCCGGGAATGTAAACTCGCGCTCGAACACCATGCCATTGTCGGCGGTCCCGCGCAGGCGCATCCGCAGGGGCACGCCCAGGGGCTGCGCGATCGCGACCTCCACGTTGACGAGGGGGATGCAGAACCCGCCCTCGAAGTAGGCGGGTGTGACGCGGCGCGCCGACCATCCCTGCGCCTCGGGACGCACGCGGACGCCCGAGTCCAGGTGCAGCTCGCGGTTTCCGGTGAAGGTCAATCGGCGGATCTGTGCGTAGACGGTATAAAGCGCGCGTGTGTCGCGGGTCATGGCTGGCGCCCCCCTGCCTGTTGTGGTTGTCGTGACCCAGCCACCTTAAGTCGTCCCACGCCCGCCGGGCAACACCTTTGTGGCGGTCCGATCCCGCGGCTTGCCGCGCGCGGGCGGATGCGCAAGGATAGCCGCATGAAGACCG
>CAZJBP010000118.1:0-11576 GCA_964544115.1 uncultured Victivallales bacterium
TCTTGTCTTTGCCGGGTGGTACCTCGTTCTGGCCGGTCTGCGATGGCTCACGACAAGCACAGGGGAGAGCCATGACCGGCACCGACGTTAGCATCACACCGTTTCAACACAGGACCAGTCGTTTGACGGACAAAGGATGAGCAATATTCCATACTCGCTACGGCTGGGCGCTCTGGTGCTGCTGGGCGCCACCATGGTGACGTACGACCGGCTGTACCGGAAGCGGCGCGGTGAGCGTGAATGGGAGTATGGCTTCCTGTTCCTTATGGGCCTCCTGGGGGCGCTGTACGGCGCGGCCTGCGACGCGGTGACATCGGGCCTGTCGCCTGCCTACTTTGCCGTCGGCAAGGGCCTTGAAGGTACGGGCACAATCAAGCACCAAGCCATGGTGCTCGGCGCCCAGGCCGGGTTCTCGGGGGCTGTCGTTGGCTGTGCGATCTGGCAGTTCGCGTTGAGAGCTCTTCAAGCCCGGAAGCGTTGCGGGGTTATCCTTCGGTACTGCTGGGTTCCGTTCAGCCTGGCAACTCTGCTTGGGATTCTGCTGCCTGTCGTCTGTCGCGGCATGGATCCCTTCGGCTTTGCCGAGCGCCTGAGGAGCGTTGTGTCGGCGGAGTATGTGCCGGGCTTTCTCACCGTGTGGTGGGTGCATCTAGGAGTCTACGCCGGATTGACTGCGGGCGTGGCGGTTGGCATTTATGTGACCAGGAAGCGCCTCCTCACTTGCGGTTGACCGCCGATGCGTGATTGTCGCTCAGGGAAAGGAAGCGGGTATGGTACGGATCCCCGATAAACCAACGCCGATCGGATGCCTTGTCGGCTTTCTGTCTCTCTTCCCGGCTGGGTTCTCGGCGTTGGCCTTCTGGGCCGCTGGCAAAGCGTTCACACGCTCGCCGCCAGATACTGAGTACGGGTGGCACCTGATCCGCGTGGGCGCCCTTGCCGTCTTGCCTGCAGTGGCTGGCATCGCTTACTCGGCGTTCCAAATCGCCAGGGTCGGGACGACGGATCACCATCTGATCGGTCGGAGGGGTGGGGTAGCATCAAAGTGAAGCCGCGTGATTATCTTCTTAGGGGGCGTTATGACCACGGTTAAGCGGATTCTGGCACCTGTGGGCTGGCTGGCGCTGACCTTCAGCGCGGCGGCAACCGGCGTGTTCGTATCCACCGACGGCTGGTATGCCGGCCTCGTCAAGCCCGCGTGGAATCCGCCGGGCTGGCTGTTTGGGCCGGTGTGGACGCTGCTGTACGTCATGATGGGCGTGGCGGCCTGGCTAGTGTGGCAGCGCGGCGGGTGGGCGCTTCAGCGTCGCTCGCTGGGCCTGTACCTATTGCAGTGGGCGCTGAACGCCTTGTGGACGCCTGTTTTCTTCGGCCTGCAGCAGCCCAGCTGGGCTTGTGGGGTGATTGTCGCATTGGATGTCGCCGTGCTGCTCACGCTGGTTGCGTTCTGGAATGTACGACGAGTTGCAGGCGTGTTGCTGGTGCCGTATGCACTATGGGTGGCCTTCGCCACGGTTCTGAACTTCACGATCTGGTGGCTGAACACGTGAAGGCGATCCCGATCAATGGACTGAGCCGCAGTGTGAGGCACGTGTAGGCTTGAAGGGTCCGGATGCGCAAGTGGTGGGCGATACAGGACTTGAACCTGTGACCCCTACCATGTCAAGGTAGTGCTCTAGCCAGCTGAGCTAATCGCCCTCGCACATCGAAACGGGCGGCACTATAGGCGATGGCCGCTGCCGAAGTCAACCTGCGACTCGTTTCCCGCTCGCTCGTCCCATGCTTGCCAATGCGGGGTGGGTATTACAGACTCAAGGCCCATTTGGGGTTAAGCGTGGCCACTGATATTCTATTGCTCAACACTGCCGTCCTGGACCTGAGAAGCCGGGACTTTGCGTTCGCCGAGCGGCTGGTAGGGAAGGGGGGCCTCGCCAGGTGCCGGACGATGGACATGCCGCCCTACACTCAGGAGCAGTTGCGCGGATGGATCGAGGCGGGCGGGGCAACAGCGGGCGGCCCCGGGAACTCGGCGCCCCTCATGGCCCGCGCCGGACTCAAGGTGGCCGTGGGGGTGAACCTGGGCCGGGGCAATTATGGCGGCCTGGACATCCAGGGGCGCACGTTTTACGACATCCTGGCCGCCCACGGCGTGGATCTGTCCGAGGCGGTGGTCCACCCGAACCTGCCCACCGGCACGACGTTCATCCAGGAATCGCCGAACGCCGAGCGGGGGGGGATCGCGTATTTCCCGAATGCGAACAACGATTTCGATTTCGATCATTTCAAGGGCAGCGTGGAGCGCCTGAAGCCCCGCGTGGTGCATTACATGTATTCTGGTCTGTCCGACCGGGGCGACGCCAACGGCGGCCGCGATCTCGCGGACTTCATGCGCTGGTGCCGGTCCAAGGGCTGCATCACCGTTGCCGACAGCCACACGCTGGCCGCGCGGCCTCAGCCGTTGATCGAGGGCGGGGATCGGGTCGATGGGTACCGCCTGCTCGAGCCGCTGCTGCTGGAGCTGGACATCTTCTTCACCTCGTCGGACGAGTCGAAGCTCATCGTCAACACGCTCGACCGGCCACATCGCTGGAGCGGGGATGCGCAGGCCGACGCGACGACCGCGCTGGATTTCCTGGTGGAGGCCTTCGGTCCTGCCCGCGGGGGGACGCGCCTGGCCGGCGTGACCGATGCACGGGGCGCCTTTGAGAAGCACGTTCAGCCGGACGGCGGGTCGTCCGCGGCCCGCCGCGTGGACTCGCGGTTCCTGTCGGGCGAGGTGGTCGATCTGGTCGGTGCGGGCGATTCATTCCGGGCGGGTGTGCTCAGCACCGTGGCGCGGCACGCGCACGCGTTTCAGACGGGCAAACTGGATGTGGCCAAGGCCGTGCAGATGGGCAACCTGTTCGCCTCGCTCTTCATCAAGGCGCCGCTGGACAGCCGATACGGCGGCATCGCCCCCCTGGCGGTCATGGAGCAGGTGGTGCAGGACGGCAAGTCGTACGGGACGATGGACGAGCTGCGCGAGGCGTTGAAGGCGGCTGCGGCATGACGAGCCGGTACGAAGCCTTTGCGTTTCCCACGACCTTTGCCGTGCCGTCGACGATGCGGGCGCTGGTGGCCAGCGGCCGCGGCATGGAGAACCTGGCGGTGGCGACCGTGCCTGTGCCCGAGCCCGGCCCGAACCAGCTGCTGGCGCGGGTCGACGCGGCCGGCGTATGCACCAGCAATCTCAAGCTCATCGCGCAGGGCGCCGACCATACCTATCTGAACGGGTGGGACCTGGCCCGCTGGCCGATCATTCTCGGCGACGAGGGGTCGATCACGCTCATGCGCGTTGGCCGCAACCTGGCGGGGCGATTCAAGCCCGGCGAGCGCTACGGCGTGCAGCCGGCGGTGGATGTGGCGCCGATTCTGCACCGCGAGCGCTACCGCGACCAGGCGGCCGGCATGGCCAAGTGTGCCGTGGGCTACACGCTGCCGGGGCACCTGGCCGAGTACGTGCTGATCCAGGAGGAGGTCCTCGCGGCGCAGTGCCTGCTGCCGCTGCCCAGCGCGGGGCTGCCGTACTTCGCCGTGTCGATTGGCGAGCCGATCAGCTGCGTGCTGTCCGCGCAGGAGCGGCATTTCCACTTCCACAAGGACGGGCCGCTGGGCGGCCGGCGCGTCGAGAAGGGGCTGCTTCCCGGCGGCGTGACCGTGGTGAGGGGGGCCGGGGTCATGGGTCGCATGCACGCCGAACTCGCGCTGCGCGCGCGGCCGCGGGTGCTGATCGTCGTGGCCTCCCGGGTCGAGCGGCTGAGGAGAGTGGAGAATGACATCGGGCCGCGGGCGTCCGCTGCGGGCGTCCGCCTGATGTGCGTCCAACCCGCGGACCTGGATGCCGCGCTCCGGGTGGCCTCCGGCGGCAAGGGCGCGGACGACCTGATTCTGGCGGTGGGGGTCCGGGACGAGCAGCAGCGCGCGCTCGGGCGGCTGGCGCAGGGCGGCGTGGCGAACCTGTTCGGGGGCCTGCCGCGGGGGGAGCATCTGCTCGAGCTGGATTCGCTGGCGGTGCATTACCGCGAGATCCACGTGGTCGGCTCCAGCGGCGGCGAACCCAGCGACCTGGCGAACGCGCTGGGGGCGATCGCCGACGGCAGCATCGACGCCGGCAGCTACGTGGCCGCCGTGGGCGGTCTGGAGGACGCGGTGGACGTGCTGAAGAGCGTCAAGGACGCGCGCCTGGAAGGGCGGGCGATTCTCTACCCGCATGTTCGCAGGCTGCCTGTGCGGGCGGTGGATCGCTGGAGCGGCGATGACGAGAAGAGTTTTCTGGAAGAGAATCTGCGCCCGGCCTGATCGGCCGGTGGCGCCACGAGGTGCGGATGAGCGGCAAGGATCGGGATCACGTCATGACCGGGTTCGGCTTCGGGCCGATCCAGGCGGGGCTCTTCTTTCATGAGGCGTTCGTCAGCGGCCGGTTTTCGCGGCTGGTCGCGGCGGAGGTGGACGCAGGGATGGTCCGGGCGGTCAACGACAACGGGAACCGCTATGCGCTCAATATCGCGCGGGCCTCCGGCGTCGAGCAGGTGGTGGTCGGGGGCGTCGAGCTGATCAACCCGCGGTCCTCGGGCGGGCGGGCGGCGCTGGTGGATGCGATTGCCGCATCGACAGAGATCGTGACGGCGCTGCCCTCGGTGGAGATCTTCTCGACGGGCGGCAAGGACAGTGTCGCGGCGATCATTGCCGACGGTCTCACCAAGCGCGCCGGGGCGCCGTGCCTCGTTTATGCGGCGGAAAACAACACCCGGGCCGCCGAGGTGCTGGAGTCCGCGGTGCGCCGGTACGCGCCGGAACTGGCCGGCGTGCAGTTCCTCAACACCGTCATCGGCAAGATGAGCCGCGTCGTCACCGATCCTGCCGAGATTCGCGAGCACGGCCTGGCTCCGATGGTTCCCGGCGCGGGCCGGGCGTTCCTGCTCGAGGCCTTCAACCACATCTTCGTGAGCCGCACTCGGCTGCAGGGGGTGAAGCCGGGGATCGACGTGTTTGAGGAGAAGGACGACCTCCGCCCGTTCGAGGAGGCGAAGCTTTACGGGCACAACGCCGTGCACGCCCTGCTCGGGTACCTGGCCCTCAAACGGGGCTACACGATGATGTCGGACATGGCCTGCGATGAGAGCCTCATGAAGACGGGGCGCACGGCCTTTCTGGAGGAGTCCGGGCGCGCCCTGATGGCGCGGCACGCGGGCAAGGACCCGATGTTTACGCCCGAGGGCTTCCGCGCCTATGCCGAGGATCTGCTTGAGCGCATGGTGAACCCATACCTGCGCGATGACGTGGCCCGGGTGACGCGCGATCCCCGCCGCAAGCTGGCCTGGGGCGACCGCCTGCTGGGGACCATGCAACTGGCGTTGCAGGCCGGGATCCAGCCGAGGCAGTTTGCCAAGGGAGCGCGGGCGGCGCTGGAACTGGTGGAAGACCAGGAGCCGGACAAGAGCCCCGAGCGTATCCTGCAGGAGATCTGGGCTCACGACGACGCGGAGCCGCGCCTGGTCCGCGCGCTCACGAAGCTGATTCTGTCCTCGCCGCTCACGGGCGTATGACCGGCTGCGCCCCCCGCGCCGTGCGGGTGCGGAGGGCGCCGGCCTTTGACCTTACACCGGGTTCGCGACGAAATCGCCGCGGCACGCCTTGAGGTACTGCAGGGCTCGGACCTGTCCTGACATCTCGAGATCGCCCCGCATGACCGGATCGTGCCAGCCCTCAATGTCGATCGACCCCTTGAAGTTCACGCGGCGCAACTCCGTGATGATGTCGGCCCAGTTGCTGTCCCCGTAACCCGGCGTGCGGTGATACGCGAACGGCGGCACCTTCTGGACCGCGGCCGGCAGGGCGATGTCGCCGTGCATGGAGGAGTGCACGCCGTACTTCCGGACCACGTCCCAGTGCACGCTCGCATCCTTCCCGTGCACGTGGATGATGCGCCCGGCCCATTCCCGCAGCTGGGGCATGGGGTCGATCAGGCTCACCATCTGGTGGCAGGGCTCCCATTCGAGGCCGAGGTTCTTGGCCGGAACGGCATCGAACATCATCGCCCAGGCCGTGGGGTTGTGGGCGATGTTCCAGTCGCCCGTGGCCCACGTGCCGCCCATGTCGCAGTTCTCGAACGCAATCCGCACGCCCTTATCGCTCGCGCGCTTGGCCAGCGGGGTCCACACCTTCTTGAACGCGTCCATGCTCTCGTCGATTCGCTTGCCGCGGACGCGGCCCGTGAACCCGGCCACGATGTCGCAGCCGAAGAGGTGCGCGTTATCGATGCACGCGCGCCAGCCGTCGAGCGTCTCCTTGTCGATCGGCGAGGACTCCAGCGGATTTCCGAAAATCCCCAGGGAGGAAATCACGGCGTCGCTGCCGTCGAGCTCCCGCTTGACGTCATCCGCCAGCTTCCGGAGGTTGACGCCCTTGCAGGTCTGCCAGAACGTCAGGCTGAACGACTCGAATCCATGCGGCAGGATCTGTCGGATGTAGTCGCCGGACTTCGGGTTGGCGCTGACCAGCGTTCCAATGCGAACGTCGGGCTGGATGGCTTTCGGCTTAGGGGTCATTGAACCGGTTCCTTTCTGGTGTGTCTCTCTTTTCGGGGCCTTTCAGGCCGTTTGCAGTTTGTACCATGGCAACAGTTCGTCGGCGGCGCGCTGGAGGGCGCGGGCCCGATGCGAGATACGGTTCTTCACCGCCGGGGACAGCTCGGCATAGGTCTGGGTGAAACCGCGGGGTATGAAGAGGGGATCATAGCCGAAGCCGCCGGCGCCGCGCGGGGCGTCGACGATGTGTCCCTCGCAGCGGCCCTCAACCCAGCGGCAGGACCCCTCGGGGTGGGTGAGGGCAACGACGCAGCGGAAGCAGGCGGCCCGATCGGTATGCCCGTCAAGCGCGGCCAGCAGCTTGCGGTTGTTGGCCGCATCGTCGGCGGGTTCTCCCGCATAGCGGGCGGAGCGCACCCCGGGATCGCCTCCCAGGGCGTCGACCTCGAGGCCGGAGTCATCCGCCAGGGTCCACAAGCCGGAGAAGCGGGCCAGCTCAACCGCCTTCTTGACGGCGTTGCCTTCGAACGTCGGCAGATCCTCTTCAACCGCCGGCGCGCCGGGAAAGGCCGAGAGGTCAACCCACTCGATGTCTGGCTGATTCAGAATGGCGCGGATCTCTCCGAGTTTATGGCGATTGCGGGTGGCGATGAGAATCCTCATGCGGGCGGGTTACTCCTGCATGTTCAGTCTGTAGAACATCCGTTCGGCGTCGGGCGGGTCCACCGGGAGCGTGACCCGGCCCGCGCCATCAGGGGTGGGGGTCGGCAGGATGGGCTGCCAGCGCCCGTCGAGCAAATTGGTGCGGGTCTGGATCGAGAACGACGCGGCCATGACCGCGGACGTGTTGACGGCGAAACCGTAGACGAGCTGGGTGCCGACGGGTCGCACAGCGGGCAGGCGGGACAGCGCCGGAGCGGGTACGCTGCCGGTGGCGGGGATGCCGAAGAAGTAGGCATCGAAGTTGATCGACCCGTCGGCGTTATCGTCGGCCTGGGGCGCGCCGGATCCGGTCCAGATGATGGTGTTGCGCCACGAGGTGTAGCCGCCCTGGCTGCAGGCCTGGGCGCGCACGATCCGCACGTCGTCCACCCACCAGCCCGGCCCCTCGCCCTCGGCGATGTCAGACGAGTCGCAAGCGAGACGCCAGCGCAACTTGAGGGTGGTTGCGGCCATCTGCGAGAGGTCCACGCGCGTCAGCTGAAAGGCGCCGTTGGCGCCGGACCATGCCTGCCGCCCGGCGATGGTGCTGCCGTAGCCCGCGCTGATGGTGTCAATGTAGCCTCCGGACAGGAACCGGGAGGCATTGGCGGGCACCGTGCCGCCGTTGCCCGCCAGGATGTCGTGCCAGGTCGCTCCATTGTTGGTGGAGTATTCGAGAACCCCGCCGTCGAAGCCGGGCTCCGTGTTGAACCGGTGGCGGAACTCCAGGACCAGCGGCGCCCCGCCGGGAAGCGCCAGCCCCGCGCTCATCCGCAGCGTCCGGTCGATGACGAAGGCCTGCTCCTGGCAGAAGGCCGAGTGCGTGGGTGAGAAGCTCGAGGTCGTGACCAGGCTCCAGTTGTACGAAGGGGACCCCGAATCCAGCTTTTCGAAGGTCCAACTACCGCTCCCGCCTTCGAGCGTATCGGAGAACAGGGCCGTGGCCGCTCCATAGGCCGCGGCAGTTTTGCGGACCGTGTTGGTGTCGCTGCTCCCGCCGACGCAGGGGCCCTCGCCGACGCCCGACGGCGCCTCGGCCCGCACCGCGTACGCATACGTTGTGCCCGGGGCCGCCGTGCGGTCATCGTAGGTGAGTCCATCGATGCAGGCGGCAAGGAGATTTGAGAACGAGGGGACAAACGCGGGGGCGGTCGAGCGGTAGACGTGATAAACCACGTTAGACCCGCATTGCGGGTCGGCCGGGGCCCAGGTCAGGCGGATGGCGCAGGGGTCGGAAGCGGTGTTGGTGGCCGCGGCCAGGCCGGCGAAAACCGGCAGCTCGCTGCATGGGCCGGTTGTGACCACGGACGCGCACGGGCTGTTGGCCGACTCGCAGCCAGCCTGGGCATCAAAAGCCCGTACGACATAGGCGTAGGGGATTCCGCCCGAGGCTTCCGTGTCGACGAAGACCGTGTTGGTCAGCCCCGACGTCAGGGGGAGGAAACTGTCCTGGGGGCAGTCGCCGAGCGTGCGGTAGATCGCATAGCTGTCGGCGGCGGCGACCGGAGCCCAGCTCAGGCGGATGCGGTTGGGCCCGTCGGCAGTGGCGGCCAGCGTCGCCGGCGCGGCAGGTGGGGTACACCCGCAGGAGTCGAAGGTGAACGCGCCGATACGCGTGGACCAGGCGGCGGCCGGGTTGTATTCGCCCGTGAACCAGAACGTGCACCCGTCCACCGGATCAACCGTCATGGCGCTGTAGTCACCGTAGCGGTTGCTGGCGTTGGCAGCGGAGCCCGACGCGAGCGTGTACTCGCCCCGCGTGAGAGTTCCCAGCGGGTCGCCGTTGAGCCGCCCCGCGTAGCGCAGCCCCGGATAGACGGTGGAACTGGAGACGTTGTAGCCCAGGGCGATATTGCCGGATGCGTCCATCGCGATGCTGCCCATCCAGCGGCTGGCGGCATCCGGCGCGTAGGTGCCCTGCTGGTACGCCGACCATGCGCCCGTGGTCCTGCGCAGTTCGAACCAGCGCAGGCCGGCGTGATCGGTGCCGTCGACGTCGGTCACGAAGCACCCCACGAGGGCCTCGTGATCGCCGAAGTTGCGGTACTGGAGCCGCCACATGACGACCTCGCGCACCGGGTCGAGCTTCACGGTGGTTCCCGGCTGGGGGATGGCCTCGAAGCTGGTGTAGCCGTTGAGGTGCGAGTCGAACTCGGCGACGGGAATGGCCACGGGCCCGGTCAGCGTGGAACTGGCCGGGGTGGTCCAGTTGATGCGCAGCTCAAAGAGGTCGAGGTAATCCTGGCTCGGGTTGTTGCTGCCGGGGTTATGGACCTCGTCGTCGCGGTGGCGCAGGGCATAGTGCGGCGCCCCCGCCGGCGGGGTGGATCCGTCGAGGTCGCACGGCGTCAGAGACTGGAAGTCGAAGCCAGCCAGCGCGGGCGCGGTGAAGCGCTGCATGCCGGCGGACAGCCCGGACAACATGCGGGTGCGCTCGATGGCGTAGTATGCGGGCGAGCTCTCGTTGCTGGTCACGTAGTAGGCGTTGGTCCACAGGCCGTACTTCGGGTAGTCGGGAAAATCCGGCGTGGTGAACTGGTAATTGTACCAGCCGCCGGAGACCGGGTCGGAGGTCTTCGAGATGTAGACGCAGAGCGTGTTGGCGGCATCGGCAAATTCGCTCAACAGCCAGCGGTTGGCAAGGTGGTCATAGAGCACGATCGGGTCGCCGGCGCCGGAAGCGCACCCGCCCTGTCCTCCGAGCGCCGAAAGCACAAAGGGGCCCGCGACCACCGCGCCGGTCGTCTTGTTGTACACCGTGTATTGCGTGCCCGCCGCCTGGTTGACGGCCTGGATGAAGTAGGTGAGACCCACGTCCCCGATGGGGTCAGGGGGAATGGTGCCTGTGTATCCCTGACCGGCGCGATTGATGAGGGCGGTTCCGAACGCGCGCTCCGCGACCTCCGAGTTCGCGACGCGGGACTGGACGTCCAGCAGGGCGTCGCGCCGCGGCACGGGCGCCTTCTCAACCGAGGGCTTGAAGCGGTGGCGGCGGGGGACCTCGCGGATGGGGTCGCCCGGCTGCCAGGGCGCCGGGGCTGGAAGCGCGCGGAGATCCACGTCGAGGTCGCGCGGCACGACCGGCTCGGAGTAGAGCGCCCCGGTAACGACGTGGGGCGCCGGGTTCGTGGCGGCTATCGCCGCAACCGTTGACATTGCTCCTGCGACGAAGGCAGTCGCGAGGGTCCGACGCCCTATCACGGTGCGTCCTCCTGAACCCCGATCCAGCCTGGCGGGGCGCGCAGGACCTTCACCGCGCCCACCTCGGTCTTGATCGTCAACCGAGGGGTGTGGCGCAGGGGGTGAACCAGCCGCCGGCCTACCCGGCCCCAGAATCCTCTAGCGCCCGCGGGGCTGTCGGCCACGCGGATGTCCGCTGTCTTCTCCCGGAGGTCCACCGGCTGGCGAATCTTTGCGGAAAAGTCCGAGGTCAGCTCCCCGCCGGCCACGACGCGCACGCGGCAATCCGCCGGCCTCGGCATCCGTGCCACGATGTTGCCGCTGACCGAGCTGAGCTCCATATCGTGGGTCCAGCGGGACGAGGTGCGGAAAATGATGATAATGTCGCCACTGCGTGTCTCCGCCCGGACGGGGCCGTCAGCGAAGATTTCCGCCCGTCCGCTGACCGTCGTGACTGCAACCTCCGCCCGGATGCCTTTGATCGTGACGGCGCCGCGCGTGGTTTCGACCAGCAGCGGCGACCCGTCGGGAATGAAGACGGACAGATCCGCGCGGCAGGCGGCGCGGTGTGTCGTGGACGTGCCGTCCGGGCGCGCGGCCGCCGCGGGTGGTTCCACGGTGAGGTGCAGGGAGGGGCCGCGCAGCAGCTTTACCTTCGGCGCGGGCATGTTCTCCTCGTGCTGGATGATGGCGAAGACCGGCAGTTTCGGGTCGCGAACGCGCCGCACCTGGACCCCGCCCAGCGGGTTGGTGATGCGGATGGGGGTCCCGGCCTTGACCGGCTCCTCGAACTGCAGGCGTTCGGTGACCCACTTTTCCGGGCTCGGGGCCGCAGCCGGAGCAGCGGCGTCCGCCGCCTTCTCTCCCCGGGCCATGGCCGCCGCCAAGGCGAAGCCGATCACGCCCAGGAGAATGTGCCGCCTCCGCACGGCGCCGACCTGTGAACGCTGTTGCATGCCTGCCAGTCTAGCATGCGGCCCGTCTGCGGCACAATGGCGCAGCGCGTCGCGATGCGCAGCCGGCGCATCCTCGTTTCACTGACTTGGCGCGCCGCGGCGGTCCCTCCGATCCGGCGACCCGATCCGCCAAGGGGCGCGGGATGGGCAGCCGCAGGCAGGCGTGCCAGCG
>CAZJBP010000119.1:0-11533 GCA_964544115.1 uncultured Victivallales bacterium
CGCGCCGACTGCCTTCAGGAACCGCCGCCCCATGGAGTCGTAGGCGAAGGTGACCTTGGTGGCGCCGTTGGAGGCCACGACCAGCCGGTTCTCCCCGTTCCACCCCAGCGTCCAGCCGCCGTACGTCAGCATGTTGCCGTCCGCGTCGTACGTCGGCTCCAGCGTCACCCCGTCGGCGACGTTGGTGTACTGGTTGAGCTCATTGGACAGGTATGTCAGCACCTCGGCGTCGTTCGTGGCGATCCGGCGGTTGCCAATCGGGTCGTAAACGTAGCCGTAATCGTGCGTGCCCATCTCAGCGCTCGCCAGCTCGCTGCGTCCGTTGTAGCCGAACTCGTTGGTCACGGCGGCATTGTCCACCCGCCGGACGCGCCGCGCAAGCTCATCGTTCTCGTAGCCGTAGACGGAAATGGGCGTCGCTCCCCAGAGGTTGCTGACTGCGGCGATGAGGTTGCGGTTGGGCTCGAAGGCCTTGCGGGTGGAGAACGTGCTCGCTCCCACGGGGATGTCGTAGCCCGCGACCAGGTCGCTGTTCTCGGCGTAGGCGTAGGCGGCCGTGTAGGCGCCGCCGGAGGTCTGCCAGGAGGCCGAGGCGAAGCGCCCGCGGGCGTCGTAGCCGTACTCGACCGCGTAGCCCTCGTCCAGCGCCACGCCCGCGGGCCGGCCATAGGCGTCCTGGGCCCGGGCCAACCGGCTCGTGGCGCCACCCGTGCCGACCCAGACCTCGTTGGTCAGGGCGAGTGTGGCGGGGTCGTACTGGAACGTGCGGGTTCCGGAGGCGTCGACGATCCGGCTCTGCTGCCCCATGCGGTTGTATGTGAAGCCCGCCGAGGGCGTCCCGTCACTGTAGCTGATGTTGGTCATCGCCCCGCAGCAGGGGTCGTAGCCGTACGTCGTGACCACGCCCCGAGCCCAGGTGCGGCTGGCCAGCTTGCCGTCGCCCGTGTACGAGTAGGCCGTGGCCTTGCCGTCGGCGTAGACCTTGTTGGTCAGCAGACCGGTCGCCTCGTCGTACTGCCAGGTGGTCTTGTCGAAAGCGGAAAGCAGGGGGCCGAAGTCCGCGAACTCATCGATCGTCCCGGTTCCACGGTACGTGTACATGGCGGTCATGCGGCCCTCGTCGTCGTACTCGTAGGCCACCGGGTAGGTGGCGCCCCAGGTGGCGAGCAGGCGGCCCTCGTCATCGTAGTGCTGCTGGGTCGCCTGCCCCAGCGCATTGGTCGAGGCGACCTGGCGGCCGCTGGCCGGGTCGTAGGCGTAATGGGTGGCGTTCGTGGCCGCATCCTGGAGCCACTCGACCTGGCCCTTCCCGTTGTAGTGCGTCGCGGAGGTGCCGGTTCTCGGATCGTCTATAACGGTACGCCTGTCGAGGCTGTCGTAACCGTAGGTCGTCAAGTGGCCGGTCTTGCTCCGGCTCGACGCGACCAGGCCGTTGACCGTCACGGTGACCGAGTCGTTCGTCGAATCCGGGTAATCCACCACCTGCCGAACGGTCTTGGATGCCGAGTCCACGTAACGCCGGGAGACCGTCTGGTTGCCGTGCATGTCCTCCGAGACGGTCTCTGCGGCCAGGGCGCCCAGCTCCGCGGTCGCGCCCAGGCCCGTGAGGCGCGTACGCTGGACCGAGGAGGTGACGCAGGCGCTGCTGCCAGCCTCGGGGTAGGCCTTGGAGATCTGCACTTGAAACCATTCGCCGCCGGCCTTCTCGTAGGACTGACGGGATTCTGTCACCCGGTCGTCGCCATCGATGTCCGCGATGCCGTTGCCGTCCACGTCGAGACACGTCATCGTCTGGCGGCCCAGCTCGTCATACGCATAGAGAGTCGCCGCGGGCTCCACGCCGTCGCCCGACACCTCGGTCCTCACAAGCTGGCCGAAGTCGTTGTAGAAGGATGCGTTGGTGACGATCCCGCCACCGAAGGCCGGTCGCTCCTCTCGGACGCTGCGGCCGAGGAAGTCGGTCACGCTCTTCGTCCGGGAGGCGGAGTTCTGCCCGGCGGCCCCGCGGCAGACCGTCGTCCACTCCGAGCCATCGCCCTCGACGCCGTAGAGGAAGTACTGGTTGGTGACGCCGTTGGACGTCGCATACTTGGTCCGGCCGTCCAGATAGCGGACCGTCACGTTGGTCAGGCCGGCACGCTCGACCGTCGTCACCCGTCCTCCGTCGACATAGGCATGCGTCGTGACCATCCCGGCAGCATCAACGGACGCGGTCACGCGGCCGGCCACGTCGTAGCGGTTGCTGGTCGTAAGACTCAGGCCCCCGCTCCAGCGCGTGCGACTCACCGACCTCCCCGCCGCATCGTACGCGACCGTTTCGTGCACGGCATTGGTCTGTGCCGCCCCCCCGGTCTTGACGGTCTCGATCCGCCGGCCAAGGTTGTCATATCCATATTCCTCAAGGCCGCCGGCCCGATCCACCTGGCTCTCCTGGCCGCAACAGGCGCTCCATGCGCCCTCCTCAGATTCTCCGGTCGAGTACCACGTGCGGATGGCATGGCCATAGGCGTCGAACTCGCTCACCGTCCAGTCGATCCGCTCGTAGTTCGCCCCGCCGGCATAGACGTAGGTTTCACTCAGAGCGGGATGCCCGCTGGCATTGTAGACGCTGACCTCCTTGGTGCTCTTCTGGGCGATCCCCTCGGGATGGCCGACCGTCCCATGCACCACGGACACCCGATACGCCCCGTTACTCTCCTGCCCCACCGTGAACGCGCACTGCGCCGGATCGCTGTCCTCAGCGTACGCGCCGAAGTCGTAGCCATAGCTGTCCATACGCCCGTCGGGGTACACCACGCTCTTGATCTTCCCCGCCGACGCATGGACTGCGTCACTCGAATAGTAGGTCGTCACGGTCCTCAAGTTCCCCGCAGCGCCGTACGCCGCGGTTGGCGTCGCACAGCGTTCGGTGACGTGGACCTCCTCGCCGTCAACCACCTTGTAGGCGTAGTAGGTCTTCGACACGACCGTCCCGAGAATCGCCTCCGTCACCGTCCGCGGGCGTTGGTCCTGGGCGCCAACCGTGTCGTCTTGATCCACACTTTCATAGCTATAGGACACGCAGCGTGCCTGCTCCGCGCCAGCCGTGGCTGGACTGTCGAGCCATGCACTGATCTCCTGCACCTTGCGGCCGGTGAGGTCATAGTCATACTTCGCCCAACTCCCGCCTGGGCTAACCGACGACTTCAGCCGGCCATACCGCCCCGGCTCTGCGGCCGACTCGTAGTAGGTATTGGTCGTGAGGAGGTCGGCCCCGCCGGGGTCGTTCACCCAGGCCACGAGGGACTCGCCCCATGGGAAGCGGTGGCGACGAGTGGACCGCTTGGATACGATTACCCCGTCACTGCCACGCACCTCGCTAACCGCCTCGCTGTTCACTTCCGCATCGTCTTTCAGCGTATAAGTCTTCTCCTCAACCACTCCGTTGTCCGAGCTCAGGCTCCAGCCAGGCGGCGATGCCGCGTACTGATAGGCATAGAGCCGCTCCCCTCCGCCCGCATTCCGGGTAACGGTCAGACGGTCGACGCCGTTGGTTGTATCCGGATTCTCAGCGACCCAACTGACCAGGGGGCTGCCTCTGACCTCGTACAGCGTCTCTTCGCCCGTTTCGATCACATTGGTGAGGGCGTAAATGTCGATCGTGTATTTGTAAGCCGTGTTGGTGACGATGTTTACCAACCCCTCCGGCACCTTGACCTGCCGAAGCTGCCCAGCATCGTCCCGCAGTATTTTGATGCCGCTCTCGTGAAGCGTGATCCATCGTCCACCAGCAGAATAGACCGCCTCAAGCTTTCGCACCCCGTCCTCATCTGGTTCGGCCATAAATCGATCCCGGTTGCCATTGGCAAAAACCAAGTCGTAGTAGGTTGGGGATGTGATCACGTCATGGCCGTCCGCATCCACCATCAGCAGCCGCACCGGCCGATCGCGGAACTGCCCCTGCGGACCAGCCGCGCTCTGGCCGTCAGCAAATGCAAATTCCTCAAGAAAACCATCGCGGTCCTGCAGAACGAGGTCTCGCGGCGCGCCACCCGCCGTCTTGGCGGTGGATCCCTCCACCAAGTGCGTATCCAGCCAATACTTCAACCCTCCCGGCGTCGCCAATAGCGTGGTCGCCGCCTCCGCCCGCAGCAGCAAACGTCCGCCGGGCAAAGCCCCTGGATAGGCCGCGCCACCAAGGCTGATTGCTACATCGATCGAATGCACGGCTGCCTTGCCGGAACCAATCGCGTCCCCATCCTTACTTGTCCTGCAACTGCTACAGGAACTTGACGGCGCGCTCGCACCCCCGGTGGTGGCGGAGGTGCCACAGGGCGGACATATTTCCGGAGGACAGGGTATGATGGTGATCGGGGGGTTGGACGCCAACGCACCCCCTGCCACCAGCATGCTCGCAATCACCAACCAGCCTGCGCTTCGCGCTCCAAGTATATGCCGCACACCACGCCTCATCCCGCACCCCCCGTCTACAACGCACTGACCATCAATTGACGACACTTGCTCCGTGGCGACCATTCAATCGACGCAAGGCGGCCCCTGCCGCCGTTCGCACACGCACATCCGCAGCACCCGACAACTCCGAAAGCCGCTGGACATCGGCCGCTCCGCCCAAGTCCCCCACGGCCGCAATCGCTGACATCCGCAGGATCGCCGACTCCTTTGAGTTCATGATACTCCTCGCCGTCGGCAGCACGTCATCGCACGACAGGCGGGAGCACACCTGTATCGCCGTCACGCGCGCCGCTTCGCAGGCGCGCTCGTTCCTGGCCATGGCCAGCGCCGCCTCGGCGATCCTGCCACGATCCAACCCCGGCACGTCCCGAGACAGGCGTTCCAAGGCGTTGACGGCCGTGCCGGCTATCGCCTTGTCGGTCATTGCGGCCGCTTCCCAGTAGGCCGACAGGACCGTCTGCTTCTCGGGGTCCGTGTCGGGCGCCCCCGCCAGCCGCCGCTGGTAGTACTCACCCACGAACTGGATGCAGTAGTCCCTCCACACCTCGTCGTGATCCGGATCCCGGAACATCCGCGCCAGATCCCATCCCAGACCCTCGGGCACCGTCTCCTGCCCGAACAGGGCCACCAGGACCTCATTCTTCAGAGAGTCGAGCGACAGCAGATCCAGTGCGTCCTGCTCTGCGAACCTGCTGTCCATGAACAGCCGTAGCGCCTCCACATCAGCCGCCGGCAGGCTCTTTGGCAGACGCCTCGCCGCTTCTGCACGCGGCAGGTCTCCCATCTGCGACGTCCATCCAACGATCAAGGCCACTTGCGGGGAGACCCTGTTCTCGAGTCTACGCTGTACCGAGGACCAGGGCTCCTTGTTGCTCGTGATTGCCTGATTGCGGGCGGGAATCACTGCGACAGGCGCAATCGAGATCTTCGCGACACCCGGGGTCAGGGGCGGCTTCGGCGCCCGCCCCAGGGGAGCCGCAGCGGCAAGAGTCCTTCCCCCGCCACCACCAGACGGCGGATGGCGGCCTACTCCCGGATGTCGCCAGTGCCAACCCACCCAGGCCGTCACCCCAAAGGTCGCCAGCGCAGCGCATCCTATGATCAGGCTTCTTCTTGTCACGACGTTCCTCGGGTCCATCACACGACTAGAACGCTATGAGCTCACTTCCGTCGTAGGTTCGAACCCAATGACAGGTTGAGCTTCGGACGTTCGGCCCCCGCAAGAGGCGGTAGCGGTACTCTCCGTACTCATTGAAGTTGGCGGCCGTCACTTCGCGATAGATGGTGCCATCATCGAAGAGCACCCCGCCGACGAAGATGCCCATCAGGATCCGCAGATCCGAGGGAACATCGCTGAACCAGATGCTGATCTCCACCATCTGGCTGCCATCCGGGAACGTGGCGATGATCCCAACCCTTCCGTAGGCGGTCGTGTCGAACCGAAGCACGTCGACATCCGCGCTGTCCAAGACGGGCCCTGCCTCTGCCAGCCGGGCCACCACGTGAGATGTGCCGACGGTATCCGCCAGGAGTTGCAAGTTGACGCCGCCCTGCGGCCGCGGAGTGACGGTCAGGTTCACGGACGCATCGTGCTCTATGGCGACGTTCTCGCTCGGAACGCCGGGGCACTCCCATTGACGGGACCGACCGACCACGCAGATCGCCGCACCACCGAAGGACGCCCCGACGCTCTTGACCGCAACCATGGCATTGGTGGCCACGGATGCGCCGCTGTAGGCAGCGTACACGTTGTACTCACCCGCCCGATCGAACACGTACGGGACGGGGTGGCCCACCGTGGTCGCGATGTTCGTCATGACTGCAGCCCCCTGCCAGATGCTCAGGGTGATCGCCCCCTCGGTCACGCCCTCGGGCTGCGCCGTCAGAAGCAGCGCGTCGCCCTTGCGCACGCAGATGCCGTTGGTCATGGCCGGGTCCATGACGTTGAATGCCCGCCACGTCACGCTGGTCGACCACGAGCACGTGCCGCCGTTGCCCGTTACCGCGATGGCCGTCGGATTGGTGGGCGAGAGCCAGACATTGGAGAACCAGCGGTCCCCCGCCCCATGGCGAACCGCGATCTGCTGCTCGACCCCCTCCGGTGCGTAGGACGCCGTCACGTCCAGCAACTCGGAGCCCCAGCTGGTCCCCTCCAAGCACAGTGGCGAGGTGTAGCTGTCGCCAGTCTGGGCGACGGCCACGCCCCCGGCCTGGCGTGCATCCACCCAGTCGGCCGTGCCATTGCCGTTGGCGTCTGCCCCGCCATAGCTCACCAGGCGCACGGCGTCGATCGCCAGCGTCGAGTTGCCCACCGGGTTGTGCCAGGCGATGCGCATGGGGTGATTGCCGGCTTCCAGGTACGGCAGGAAGAAGACTGCGGAACGCGGAGCAAGGACGTTCATCCGGCCCGCGGCGATCTCGTCCACCGACAGGCTCAGGTCAAAGAGCCGCAGGGCTGACATCCTGTTGTACTGCCGGACGTCGATCTGCAGCGCGTAGTGCCCGGCGGTTGGCACATTCACGTCATACTCGATGGCCCCCCCGCGATCGAAGCACACGGCCGCGGACCCTTCCACCAGCCACTGGCTTGGCGCCCGCGCGAAGTCCGCCCCGCGCAGCGCCACAAGCGTCTCCACTGTCCCGTCGAACTCCGCCGCCAGCGGATCGGTGTGTGCAATCGCCGTCTCGACGTAGTCGTCCACTCCGTCCTCGTCCGTGTCCGCCATGAGGGGATTGGTGCCGACGCGCGCCTCGTTGATGTTGCTGAGGCCGTCGCCATCGGCGTCGCTGTTGGCATCCGCGGCCCTGGGGTTGGTGCCGTAGTCGACCTCCCACTTGTCTCCCAGCCCGTCGCCGTCGGTGTCGGCCTTCAGGGGATTGGTGCCGTAGGTCTTGACCTCCGCGCCATCGGATAGCCCGTCGCCATCGCTGTCGGCCACGAGCCGGTCGGTCCCCGCCCGATACTCCTCCAAGTTCGTGAGCCCATCACCGTCGGGGTCGAGCGCGGCATCGGCCGCATTGTTGGGGTCGAGGCCGTGGGCCAGTTCCCAGTCATCGGGCAGTCCGTCGGCATCGCTGTCGGCCTCGGTCGGGTTGGTGCCGTAGACGTGCACTTCATCGTAGTCGCTGAACCCGTCGGCGTCGCTGTCGGCGCGGCTGGCGGAGGTGCCGACCGAAGCTTCCTCCAGGTTGGCCATGCCGTCGCCATCGTCGTCGCGGAAGGGATCGGTCAGGGCGTGCACCTCGGCCGGGCTCAGGGCCACGTCGTAGATCTTCACGTCGTCCAAGGCGCCCTCCAGCGCCCCGTCCGGCAGGCCCGGGCCGCCCCTGCCCATCGTCAGCCCCGCCTCCGTGCCATAGAGCACGGTGCCCTCATAAGCGGCGGCGGCGACCGGCTCGCCATCCGCGTAGAGCGCGGCCGTCTGGCCATCGAACGTCGCCGCAAGCTGGTACCAGCGACCCGCCACGAAGAACTCGTCGGCGCTCTCCACGCGCACGCTGCGGCCTTCGGCCGGGTTGTCGAGCTCGAAGACCAGCGCGTTGCGCTCGCTCTTGTAGAGCGCCCAGCCGTAGCCGCCCTGGCCGTTGCCGATCGCCAGGAGTGTCATCATGCCGTCGGCCGCCCCGTTGGCCACGGCGTTGCCGTAACGAGCGTCGGGCCTCACGTGCAGCGACACCGTGAGCTGCCCGGTCTTGTAGGCGGCGTCGGGCGGCACCGAGATGGAGTCGCCCGCCCCATCGAAGAGCCTCCCCCCGTTCAGCCGGCCCTGCGTGCTTGCCGCGCCCAGGATGGCCCCAAGGTTGCCGTGCCCGCTGAGGTCGGCGGCCACGGCGCCGTTGGTCTCGTCCAAGGGCCACCAGCCGACGATCGTCTCCCGGCGGCCGGCCTGCGGGTCGAAGCCGTTGGCGATCTCCCAGGCGTCGGACATGCCGTCGGCATCGGTGTCGGCGGAAAGCGGGTTGGTCCGGTGGCCGTTGGCGCCCGTCCACTCGACCTTGTCGTTGATTCCGTCGCCGTCGGTGTCCTTCTTGTTGGGGTCGGTTCCCGTGACGGTGATTTCCTCGTAGTCGCTGAGCCCGTCCCCGTCGCTGTCTTTCTTGTCGGGGTTGGTTCCCGACCGGGCCTCATCCCGGTTGGCCAGCCCGTCACCGTCGGCGTCGCCCGCCGCATCCTCCAGGGAGATGACTTCGGAGGCGGACAGAGCCCGATTCAGCACCAGGACTTCATCCAGCGTCCCCGCCAGGGGCGCCAGCCCCGAACGGCTCCCCAGCACCAGCCCGCTGGCCTCGTCATACGCCACGGCCGTCTGGCGGGCGGCCTGCCCGATGAGCGTGCCGTTGACATAGAACGCCACGGCGGCCCCGTCGAACGTGCCCACCAAGTCGTACCAGCTGCCCGCCACCACGAAGTCGTCGGCCGTCTCGACGAGCGTGCCGTCCAGTTCGAACGCCAGGCGGTTGCGCTCCGTCTTGCGGAACCCAAAGGCTGTGCCTCCGGCGGCGTTGGGCTGGCTGAGCAGCTCCATGGCGCCATCGGGCGTGCCGCCGGACACGGGGTTGCCGTAACGGGCGGCCAGGTTGACGCGCAGGCCCACCGTCAGGCGCTCGGGCTTGTAGGCCCCGTCGTTGCGCATCGCCACCGTGTCGTCCGCCCCCGAGAACGCCAAGCCGTTGCCGATCTGGGCGGCGACGTGCTGCACGGGCCCCGCGCCAGCCCCGTCGTTGCCGCGGCCGCTGTCGTCCGCAGCCACCGAGCCCGCGCTCTCGTCCAGCCGCCAGCGCCCGGCCACGTTCTCATCGGAGAGGGTCAGGGGGTTGAACCCGTACTGAACCTCCCAGCCGTCGGACATGCCGTCGCCGTCACTGTCGGCGTTGAGCGGATCGGTATTGAACAGCACCGTTTCCTCGTAGTCGTCCAGCCCGTCGCCATCGGTGTCCGTGGCGTTGGGATCGGTGCCGATGAGGTATTCGATCACGTCGATCATCTGGTCGCCGTCGGCGTCGCCGTTGCCGTCGCGCTCGAGGGTGCCGAAGTGGTCGAGTTCCCAGGCATCCGCCATCCCATCGCCATCCTGATCGTTGTTGACCAGCGGCTCGGGGTCCACCGCGTCCCAGAACCCGTCGCCGTCGGTGTCGCGGTTCTGGGCGTCGGTCCCGGCGAGCTGCTCCTGGAGCCCTGTCCAGCCGTCCCCGTCGAGGTCGTTGATGCCGTCGTCGAGCGATCGGATCTGCGACGCGCTCAAGGCCGTCGCGAAGACCTTCACGTCGTCCAGAGTGCCCGCGAACGGCAGGCCTGCGGCCGACCCGCCCAGCTCAAGGCCAGCGGCTGGGTCATAGGCCGGGGCGCCCGAGCGCTCGACCGAGCCGATCAGCTGGCCGTTGACGTAGAAGCAGACCGTGGCCCCATCGAACGTGCCCGCCAGGTGGTACCAGCTGCCCGCCACCACGAAGTCATCGGCCGTCTCGATGAGCGTGCCGTCCACCTCGAACACCAGGGAGTTGCGGGCGGTCTTGTGGAACGCATAGGCCGCGGCGCCGCTGCCGTTGGGCTGGCTGAGGAGCACCATCGTGCCGTCCTCAGCCCCTTCGGCCACGGTGTTGGCGTAGCGCAGGCCGAACTTCGCCCGCAGGTCGACGGTCAGCTCCGCAGGCTTGTAGTCGGCCGCGTTGGCCACGCTCACCGCATCGTCCATGCCATCCAGGGCCAGGGCGCTGCCGAGTTGCCCTTCGCTCCACACGGCCCCAGCCACCGTCCCGTTGTTGCCGGCAACGCTGGAGTCGAACGCCGTCGCCCCCGAGGTCTCGTCGAGGAGCCAGATCCCCACGGCGGCCGTCCATGGCACGGAGCCGGCGTTATGGCCATAGGCCCTCTCGAAGCCGTCGCGCAGGCCGTCGAAGTCGCTATCGGCTAACAGCGGACTCAGACCGGCGGCCACGTCCTGTCCATCGGAAAGCCCGTCCTTGTCGCAGTCGGCATCGAGCGGGTCGGTGCCATGCTGGTACTCCCCAAGGTTGTCGAGTCCATCGGCATCGGGATCGTCCGCTCCCTCGGACGCCAGATGGCCGAAGCGGGCCAGTTCCCACCAGTCGGGCAGGCCATCGTTGTCGGTGTCGGGATCCGCCAGGGCCACGTCCGCCTGCGACACATCCGCACCCAGGAGCAGGGGGTTGGCCGGGAGGACGCCGCACGCCTCCCAGAGGTCATTGGAGCCGTTGGCGTTGGAGTCGCAGTAGGCCTTCAGCCAGTAGTGGGCCAGCGTGGGCAGGCCCCCGATCGCATACGCCCCTGTGGTGGCGATGGATGTCGTGTACCCGGATTGCCAGGTGGCGGCGGCCTCGGCGGCCAGAATGCGGATCGCGCCGGTCTGAGACCCCGTGTACGAGATCGTGCCGGAGACCTGCGCCAGGAAGGAGGCGGCATCAAGCGGATCGGTCCCCGCGGCCAGCTCCGCCCCGTCGCTCAACCCGTCTGCGTCGGAGTCAGCGGCATTCGGGTCGGTGCCGCGCTGGTGCTCCTGAAGGTTGGTGAGCCCGTCGCCATCGGCGTCGGCGTGGGCGTCGTTGGCCTGCGGATTCAGGCCGTGAGCCACCTCCCACCAGTCGGGCATGCCGTCGCCGTCGCCGTCCACGTCGGTGATCGCGATGGCTATGCCTGAGAGAGCCTGGCTCAGCGCCGCCGGGTTGGCGGCGTAGGTGCCCTGAGGCTCCCAGGCATCGCGGATCCCGTTCGCGTTGACGTCCTTCCACGCCTTGATCCAGTAGGTGCCGGGGGCGCTGACGCTGGATATCGTGAAGGCGCCCGGGGCGGCCACCACGCAGGAGGCCCCACTCCAGCCGTTCGCCTGCGGGGCGGCCAGCACGTGCAGCAGCCCTGATGGCAAGGCGCCGCAGCTCACCGTGCCGCTGACCGTCACCGGGCGGACCGGGCAGGAGGTCGGATCCTTCGGGTTGGTGCCTGCTGTGACTTCCGCTCCATCGTTGACCCCATCGCCATCCGTGTCCGCAAGCAGCGGATCGGTGCCGAGTTGGTACTCCTGGAGGTTGGACAGGCCGTCGCCGTCGGGGTCGCCGCCGGGCGCCT
>CAZJBP010000120.1:0-11390 GCA_964544115.1 uncultured Victivallales bacterium
TCGTCAGTACAGGAAACGCCAGGCTGATGCCGGCCCCCGCAAGCGCCGAGTAGATGAGCAGACGCCGGAGATGGTGTTGATCGATCAGGTAGCCCCAGCCGGTTCGCCCCGCTACCATGCCCGCCGCGAAGAGGGCCGTTCCCAGGCCGCCGGCCCAGGCCGCGGGGCTGAAGTTCAGCTGGATGTAGCTCGCGCACCAGAAGGTCAGGCAGAACTCACCGCCCCCGGCCACGAACATGGCCGCGAAGAAGAGCCAGAAGCGCGGGTGCCGGATGATCTTCAAGGCGTGATCCCAGATCGTTGTCCAGTGGACCGGCTCCGGATGGTCCGGGTAGACCTGGCCGGCGCGGGAGGGCGTGAGGAGCAGCCACGCGGGGACCAGGGAGAGAGTCGCGACCGCGCCCGTCAGGAGGCGCCAGGATACGCCGAGCGACAGCAGGGCCCCCGACACCAGCACGGTCGCCAGGACGCCGACGGACCAGAAGCCGTGGGTGAAGTTGATGTACCGGCCGGGCTCTTCCGGATGCAGGTCCTGTATGAAGGGGGTGGACAGCCCTTCGATCACGCCCTCCCCGACGCCGGCCAGCATTAGCGCGGCAAAGAGCACCCCGTACGTCGGCGCCACCGCGCACAGTGCCATTCCGAAGCCCATGAGGATCACGGATGCGCCGAAGGTCCGCCGTTTGCCCCAGCGGCCGGCTCCGAAGCCGCACAGCAGCAGCGAGGCCACCATGGGTATCGTGCGACCGAGGTGCAGCGCCCCGCCGGCGGTCATGCCGCCGTCGGCCAGGGGAAAGCCAAGTTCACGCGCCAGCGAGACCAGGGCCACCGGCACCACGACCGATCCCGCCGCGTAGGCGAAGAAGCCTGTGAACGCCGCGGCGTCGAATCGCCCAAAAGCCATTCTGCGGGGTGGACTCATCCGAAGGGCGCGCATTGTGTCCGCGGCCCGGTGGAAAGTCAAACCGCTGAGCCCGCGTGCCGGGGCGGCGGAAGACCTTCAATTCAAAGGACGAGAGGCCAAATGGTAAGGTGGTCCGCCCGGCGGTGGGGGGCGCGGCGGGGCCTTGCATGTAGTTGTTTCTACTCACCCCGGCGTGCCCAACGATCGCACATGCGTGAGTCTTCGCAGTTGACAACACCATGGGGGCGGCAGAGCATCGCCATCCAGTGGCTGCTTGGCTTCGCGCGCACGGGGCGAGATCAGTTGCTGGAGGGAGGAGGGCGCACATGTTGGAAACGTTGAAGACACCTGGCGATACAAAGTGGTTCGTCCACGACCGGTTCGGCCTGTTCATCCACTGGGGGCTCTACTCCATGCCGGCGCGGCATGAGTGGGTGCGGCACAACGAGCAGATCTCCAACGAGGTCTACGACGAGAAGTATTTCAGCCGGTTCGATCCTGACCTCTACGACCCCGATGCCTGGGCCGAGGCGGCCGCGAACGCGGGGATGAAGTATTTCGTGATCACCACGAAGCATCACGAGGGCTTCTGCCTCTGGGATTCGCAATACACGGACTATAAGGCAACGAACACCCCGGCGAAGCGGGATCTGCTCAAGCCCATGGTCGAGGCGTTTCGCAGGCGGGGACTGAAGGTGGGCTTCTACCATTCTCTCATCGATTGGCATCATGATCAGTATATCCTGGACCCGCACATCGGGCCGTACCGGAACGCGCCGAATCGGGAGGAGCTGAACAAGGCCCGAAGTCAGAAGAAGTATGCCGAGTACCTGCACAACCAGACGCGGGAACTTCTGACCCGCTTCGGCCCGGTGGATATCCTCTGGTACGATTTCAGCTATCCCAAGGACGATGGGACGGGCAAGGGCCGGCAGGACTGGGACAGTGAGCGGCTCTACAAGCTCATCCGGGACCTCGCTCCAACGATCATCCTCGACGACCGCCTCGACCTTCCCGACGGCTGGGACGTGAAGACGCCGGAGCAGACCCAGCCCGCGGAATGGGTGAAGGTCGATGGCGTTCCCGTCGTCTGGGAGGCCTGCCAGACGTTTTCGGGCTCCTGGGGTTATCACCGCGATGAACAGAGCTGGCGAAGCGTCGACAACCTGATCCTCACCCTGATCGACAGCGTGTCCAAGGGCGGGAACCTGCTGCTGAATGTGGGACCCACCAGCAGGGGCGAGTTCGACGACCGCGTGATGGAACGGCTCACGGCCATCGGCGGATGGATGCGCCGTCACAGCCGGTCGATCTATGGCTGCACCCAGGCGCCGGAGGAGTTCAAGACGCCGCGCGACTGTCGCCTGACCTGGAATCCGGAGAGCCGGAGGATGTATGTGCATGTCCTCGCATGGCCGTACAAGCATCTTCACCTGGAGGGATTCTCGGGCAAAGTGAAGTATGGCCAGCTGCTCCACGATGGCAGCGAGATCGGCCTGGGTGTCGATGACTGGCATGCCGGGAATCTGGGGGCGGGAAAAGACAACCTCGTCCTGACCCTCCCGCAGGTTCGCCCGAATGTCACGGTTCCCGTCATAGAGCTGTTCATCAAGTGACGGCGTGCAGGAGCGCTTCATGGAGACGATCAGCGAGATCCCGTTCGACCTTGACGTGAAGACCCTGATGGAGCGGGTTCACGTGGAGGCCGGTTCTGATGACGCCGGGGAGTTTCTGGCGCTGGTCGAGAAGGCCCGGTCTGTGGCCAACCCCAAGGCCGTTTACGCCGAGTGTTTCATCGATGACAAGGGGATGGACGACACGGTCACCATCGGCGGCACGATCTTCAGGAGTCGCACGCTAAGACGGAACCTGGACAAGCCGGAGCGGGTGTTCGCGTATGTCGCCACCTGCGGCCGTGAACTGGACGCCCTGCCGTTGCCCGCGGGCGACATGCTGATGGAGTTCTGGCGGGATGCGATCAAGACCGCCCTGCTGTGGGCGGCGATGCAGCATCTGAGCAGCCATCTGAACCGGCGGTACCGGTTGGACAAGACCGCCGCAATGAGCCCCGGGTCAGGGGATGTCGATACGTGGCCGATCGAGCAGCAGGCGGAGCTGTTCGCCCTTCTCGGCGGGAAGGGTGAGGTGAGGAAGCAGTCGGGCGTGGAACTGACCGACTCCTTCCTCATGATCCCGAACAAGTCGGTCTCGGGCATCCAGTTTCCGACGGAGACCGATTTCCGCAGCTGCCAGGTCTGCCATCGCGCGGACTGTCCGTCCCGCGGCGCCCCCTTTGATCAGGCGCTGTGGGAGATGATGCAGCACCCGTGAAGTCGCCTGCCCGCGCTACTCCCCGCTCAGTCGGTCGCGCCAGCGCTCGGGCAGGAGCGAGGGCGCGAGCATGATCAGCAGCGCCACGGCCAGCACGTTTGCGAGCCAGGAGGACGGCTCTGAATGTTGGTGCGGCGCGGCGGCGGACAGCGGGATCGTATTGGGGAACAGGTCCAGGATCCAGCCGGCCAGCAGGGCCACCGCCGCGATGGAGCCCAGGTATACGGCCGTGGCTGAGCGGCCGAGGACCTTCCACACCGTCACGACGGTGGCGGCGTTGGTTGCCGGCCCGGTGATCAGGAACACCAGCGCCGCCCCGGGGCTGACCCCCATGCGCACGAGCGCCAGGGCGATCGGAACCGAGCCGCTGGAACACACATAGAGCGGGATCCCGACGGCCATCATGACCAGCATCGAGGCCAGGCCGGGATGGAGCTTGTCGGCGAAGTAGTTGTCCGGGATGACCGCGGAGAGCGCGGCCGACACGAGGATGCCAAGGAGCATGGACCGGCCGATGTCCCACGGCAGCGTGACAAGCCCATAGCGCAGCATCCGGACCCAGCGCGGCTGCGTCCGGTGTCCGCAACACGCGCAGTCCGCCGGCGCGGCCGCGGCTGGCGACCCGCTGCGCGGCTCAACCGCCTCCATCAGCAACCCCGCCACCACGCCGGAGACCGCGGCGGCCACCACCCGGACCACGGTGAGTACCGGCCCCAGCAGAGCCTGGGTGACCATGATGCTGTCGACACCCGTCTGGGGCGTCGAGACCAGGAAGGACAAGGTGGCGCCGCGGCTCGCCCCGTGGCGGCGAAGCGAAGCGGCCACCGGAACCACGCTGCACGAGCACAGGGGCAGGGGAACACCGAGCAGCGACGCCTTGATAACCTGCCGCGCGCCGCGCCGGCCGAGATGCCGCTCAACGAACGCAGGGGTAAAGACGCCCGACAGCGCACCCGCCATCAGGAACCCGAACAGCAGATACGGCGCCATCTGCTGCGTGACCAACCACGCTTCCTGTAGGAAACTCATCATTCCACGTTCACCTAACAGCCCAGAGCCTAAATCGCCAACAGCCTTGCGGGCCTCTTCTTCCGGTTTCAGCCTTTCAGAATTTCAGCTCTCAGCTTTCTGTTCTCTGCTTTCAGCTATTCTTACCCCGTGATCCATAGCCCGGTCTGGTACACCGCCACGGTAATAGTATACGCCAGAATCGTCAGGCCGCCCAGTTGAACCGCCGCCCAGTGCCAGGATCCGCTTTCCTTCCACGTGGTCACCAGCGTCATGATGCACGGCATGCTGATCAGGCAGAACAGCATGATGCAGAAGGCCTGCAGCGGGGTGTAGGTGCGCTGGAGCGCCTCGCGCAGCGGCGTGGACGAGGCGCCCTGGTCGCCGAGCGAGTTGACGATTCCGAGCTGCGAGACGAAGACTTCCTTGGCCGCCAGCGCCCCGATCAGGGCCGTGGACGCCTTGGCATCGAACCCGGCGTGCCGCATGACGTGCTCCATCGCCCGACCCACGCGGCCTGCCGCCGACCACTCGAGTTGAACCTGGGCGCGTGAGCCGCTATCCGCAGCCGCATTGAGGGCCTCGACCGGCGCGCGGGGAAAGACGCTCATGGCCCAGAGAATGACCGAAATCGCCAGGACGGTCGTTCCCGCCTTGCGGACGAAATGCCAGGCCCGGTCGGTTGTATGCAGCGCCAGGCCGCGCAGCGTCGGCACCCGGTATGGGGGCAGGTCCATCACGAGGGCATCGGGCTCGCCCCGGAAGAGGGTCGAGCGCAGGAGGCGGGCCAGCAGCACCGCCAGGACCACGCCGATCAGGTACAGCATCATCATGACCGGCGTACGCCAGCGCGGCTCGAAGAACGCGCCGATGAACAGCGTGTAGATGGGGATGCGCGCGCCGCAACTGAAGAGCGGCAGCACCAGCATCGTGCTGAGCCGGTCGCGCCGGCTCTCCAGCATGCGCGTGGCCATGATCGCCGGAACCGTGCAGCCGAACCCGATCAGCATGGGGATGAAGCTCTTCCCGTGGAGGCCGAAGCGGTGCATGATGCTGTCCATGATGAACGCGGCGCGCGCCATGTAGCCGCTATCCTCGAGCACGGCGATGGCCAGGAACAGCAGCAGGATCGTCGGCACGAAGACCAGCACGCCGCCCATGCCTGCCAGCGCCCCGTCGACCAGCAGCGAGCGCAGCAGCTCCGGCCAGGCCGCCGGCCAGAGGCGCGTCACGGCAGTCCCGATCCAGCCGAACAGCGACTCGAGCAGGGCGGTCGGGTATTCCCCAAGCGTGAAGGAGAGCTTGAACACGAGGTACATCATTCCGAGGAAGATCGGCACGCCCAGCACCCGGTGCGTGAGGACCTCGTCGATCCGGTCCGACGCATCGTGGCGCGCCTCGACGGTCATGAGGAGCGCCTCCCGGCAGGCGCCCGAGATGAACCCGTAGCGCCGGTCGGCCACGATCATGTCCGGTGGGTCTCCGCACACGGCGTGGACGCGCTGCTCCGCGGCCGCAACGGCCTGGAGGATGGCGGCATGCGCCGGGTCGGCGGCGGTGAGACGCGCCCGGATGGAGGCATCGGACTCCAGAAGTTTGACGGCCACCCAGCGGGGCGGCAGGCGGCTGAGAGCGCCCGTGCACTGGCTCAGGTGGCCGGCGATGGCCTCGACCTCGGCATCCAGCTCGGGCCCATACGGGATGCGCGTGGGAGTCCGGCGCTCCATGGTGGTCGCCGCGCGCACCATGGCCGACTTCAGCTCCTCGATGCCGCGGTTGCGGGCGGCCGCCGTGCAGACGATCGGGCAGCCGAACATGCGCGCGAGCTGCCCGGTGTCCACAGACTGGCCGCTGGCCTCAACCGTATCCCACATGTTGAAGGCCAGCACCAGCGGGAGTTCCAGCTCAAGGAACTGCACCGCCAGAAACAGGTTCCGCTCCAGGTTCGAGGCGTCGACCACGTCGACGACGACGTCCGGCGGCCGGTCGAGGAGGAAGTCCACCGCGACCTGTTCGTCGGCGCGGTGCGCCGTGAGGCTGTACATTCCGGGCAGGTCAACCAGCGTTACCTCGACGCCGTCGTGGATAAAGGTGCCCTCCTTCATCTCGACCGTCACGCCGGCGTAGTTCGCCACGTGCTGGCGGCCGCCGGTCAGCAGGTTGAACAAGGTCGACTTGCCGACATTGGGATTGCCCGTCAGCGCGACGCTGATCCGGCGCCGGGGATGGGTCTGGCCGGCGGCGCTCATGACGCCTTCGCTTCCGCCGCCGCCCCGTTCGGCACGGATCGGGACGGGTGCGAGGGTTCGACGAGAATGTGTCCGACGAGGCCGCGACCGAGCACCAGCCGGTTGGCCCGCACCTCGACCAGCATCGGGCCGATGCTGCGCACGACGCGGATCTCCATGCCGGGCATCAACCCCATGGCCGCCAGGCGGTTCAGCAGTCCGTGTCCGCCGGCGATCTGCCGGACGACGCCGGTCTGGCCCGGCTTCAGCGCCGACAGGGGAATGCGTGTCCTGTCCGTGTCGGTCATCATGTCCGCCCGCTCCCCCCGGCCGCCAGGTACCTCGCCAGGTCACGCGTCCACTTGCGCCCCGCGGCCGACTCCCGAGCGGCATAGCGGGCCATCCGGATCAGCCGCTCGAGCACCGGCGGGTCGATGACGTGTTCCATGCGGCAGGCATTCTCCGTCGCCACGGGGTCCTCCACCTGTAGCACGTCGGTCAGGAACCGCCGGATCGCTCCGTGGCGCGACGCCACGTGTCGCGCCGCGGCTTCGCCCGCGGCGGTCAGGGTGACGAACTGGTAGGGCTCGTAGTTGACCAACCCCCGCCGGGCGAGCGCCCGCAGCGCCGAGGTCACGGTCGACTTATGCACGGCCACCGCCGCGGCAATGTCGCGCACCCGGGCCACGCCGCTGGCGTCGACCTGTTCCACGATCGCCTCCAGGTAGTCTTCCTGTTTGGCCGTCAGCTCCATATCCCCGCCATTCCCGCGATGTCGGATGACTCCATCACTGTTGGACGACTCCAACATTACAGGACGGGGTCCTGCGGCGCAAGGCGCGAGTGACCGCGAGCGCCCGGGGGAGCGAGATCCCTCACTGCGTTCGGGATGACATCCTCGCCGGGCGTGCAGAGGGATGCCGTTCACCGGCGGTGTCATCCTGAGCGTAGCGAAGGATCTAGTGGCAGCGGGAGTTGGCCACCGTGGGCCGGCGTCAGACGCGAGGGTGGCCCCATGTGTTGACGACAAACACGCCGGCCAGGGTGATGGCACCGCCGATCGACGCCAGGGGCGGAGGGAGTTCTCCGAGGAGCAGCCACCCGAACGCCACAGCGGCCAGGGGGATGGCGAACATCCAGCTCGCCAGGCGGGCCAGGCTCATCCGCGACATGGCGAAACCCCACAGCGTGTAGCACAGCGCCCCGGGAATGATGCCGAGCAGGACGAGGTTCAGAGTCGCGCCGGCCGGAGCCTGGGGCGCCGTGCGGACAAGGGCGGGCGCATAGCCGGCCAGGCCGAGGGTTCCGACCCAGATCGCCCAGGTGGTGACATCCAGGGGGCGGTAGCGCGCGATGAGGCGCTTGTTAAGCAGCCCGTAGCCGGTCGTGCCCACCACCGCCGCCAGGATCAGCAGCGCGCCGGGCGATACCCGGATGTGCCCCTCGGCGCCCACCGTGCTGAGAGCCACGCCGGCAAAGGCCACGGCCATGCCTGCCGAGCCGGCCGCCGTGACCCGCTCGCCGAAGAACAGCCGCCCGCCCAGCGTGAGCATCACGGGGATGCCAGCGGCGATGAATGCAGCCGTGCCTGCGGTGACTGTTCTCTCGCCGGCGTTGATGCAGAGGTTGTAGATCGTAAGCCCGAGCAAACCTGCGGCGATCACGGCCGGCGCGTCGCTCCGCCCGGGCCACCGCCCTCCGCGGCGAAGCCAGAGCGGGAGCAGGACCAGCGAGGCCACGAGGTAACGACCGAACGCCAGCGGCCCCGGATCGTAGTGGCGCACCGCCGCGCGGATCCCGACCCAGGACCAGCCCCAGCCGATCATGGCCACGGCCACACAGGCCGCCAGCAGGAAGGACGGGCCCCGGGATGGACAACGCGCGGCCGAAGACGGATGATGGGCGGGCGACGGCGGGATCGATTCGGTGCTCGGATGTGAACGCGCCAAGGGTTACCTCGCAATACGTGGGGGATGCTTAACATGCGGGTCGTGTTTCTGCAACTGCCGCAACTGGACACGGACACGCGCGGCGGGCACGAGAACGTGCCGCTGGCGGCGCGGCTGCTTGCCCGCGCCCTGCGCCGTCATGCGTTCGACGTGCCTCCCGATATCCTTGAGCCGCCGGCCGGGTTTGACGCGCTGGACGACGCGCACCTGGTTGACGCCCTCGTCGACATGGCGCCGGACATCATTGCGGCGACCCTCTACCTCTGGAACGTGGAGCGCACGCTGGATGTGTTGCGACGCGTGCGAGGGAGGCTCCCCGGTGTGCGCGTGGCGCTGGGCGGACCGGAAGTCAGCCGCGAGCACCCGTTCCTGACCGTGTCGGATGTGCCCGATGCGCTGGTGGAGGGCGAGGGAGAGCCGGTCGTGGCCGAGGTGGTGGCGTGCCTGGCCGGCCGGCCGGCGCGGACGGATGTCTCGTCCATCGGCCTGCGCGGCGGGGCCGGATGGGCCTGGGGCGCCGGGCGGCCGCCTCACGCCGCGCTGGCCGACGTGTGGCCGCGGCCGGAGGAGGAGGAGGGAGCGGCCGCCGGCTCGGACATCGCCTATCTGGAGGCCAGCCGCGGGTGCCCGCTGCGATGCGCCTACTGCTGCTACAACCAGCGGCGTTCCGCCCTCGGGTTCCTGTCGCCGAGCGAGGTCGCCCACCGCCTGGAAGCCCTGCGCGACCGGGGCGTCCGTGAGGTCCGGTTCATCGATCCGACGTTCAACAGCCATCCCGAATTCGACGCCCTGCTCGCGGGCATCGCCCGCGTGAATCGCCGCCGCTCGATGACGTGTTTCGCGGAACTGCGCGCCGAAACGCTGACGCCCCGCCAGATCGGGCTGCTGGCGCGCGGCGGTTTCACCGAGATCGAGGTCGGCATCCAGAGCCTGGACCGCGAGGTCCTGCGCGCGATCCGGCGCCCGACGCGGCTCGACGCGCTCGAACCGGCGGTCCGCCAGATGGCCGCCGCCGGGATCCGCCTGACTTTGGACGTCATGGGCGCGCTGCCCCTGCAGCGCCTGGACGATGTGAAGCGCACGCTCGAGTGGGCCGCCGCCGTGCCCGGGTCGCGGGTGCAATTCATGCACACCCTCGCGCTCCCCGGCACCGAACTGCGGCGGCGCTGGGCGGGCGACCTGCGCCACCAGGCCCTGCCGCCGTACCGCGTGCTGTCGACCCGGTGGATGAGCGCGGGCGACCTGCGGCAGGCGGATGCGTGCGCGGAGACCGTTACCGGGACCGTGATGGATGTGCCGACGGTCCGCTTTGTTGGCCGCCGGCTGGAGGGCATGTTCTCCGAACGCGTGCGGATCGACGCGGACGCAGCGCTGCCGGCGCGGGTAGGCGGCCGGTCCTGCCGGCGGGCGGTGACGATCAGCGGCCGTGATCTCTTCGCGCGCCAGGATGCGCTGGCGGCCTGGATGGCGGCGGCGGTCCGGTCAGAGCCGCACATCCTGTGGCAGTTCATCCTGAGTCCGGAGCACGAGGAGCCGCTCGACCTGCTGGACCGCCTGGCGGCCGTCCTCCGCCGACTCCCGACGCACGTGCTCGACCGTTCGACCGTGGGTGGGAGGCCCGGGCAGCGCGTGGCGCGGAGGGTGTTCGTTCAGCTGCGGGCGGGAGCCCGCTACGACGCCGGCTGGCGCCGTGCCGCCGAGAACCTGCTACGCGCGCACTTCCACTGAAGGCACCATGACGCTGCCCCGCATCATCTCGGTCAGCCGGCGCACGGACATTCCCGCGTTCTATGCCGATTGGTTCATCCGGCGCATCCGGGCCGGCGGCTGCACGTATCCGCACCCGTTCCGGCGCGGGACGGTCTGCACGGTCGACCTGAGGCCGGAGGCGGTGGCCGGGATCGTGTTCTGGACCCGGCATGCGCGGCCGCTGCTGCGTCATCTCGACGAGCTGGACCAGCGGGGCTTTGCCTACTACGTCCTGTATACGCTGACCGGCTACCCGAGGAGGCTGGAGCGCCGCAGCCCCGCGCGGCGCGAGGCGGTGCGGACGATCCGCGAGCTTTCGGATCGGGTTGGCCGCGAGCGCGTAACGTGGCGCTATGACCCGGTGCTGCTGGACGCTGAGCTGACGCCGGAATGGCACGCGCGCCAGTTCTCCGGCCTGGCGCGGGAGCTCGCGGGGCATGTCGACGGCGTCATCGTCAGCGTGGCCGATCCGTACCGCAAGACGCTGGCGGCCCTGCGCGCATCGGGCGCCGCCGCGGACACCACGTTCGACGTGGCGGGTTACACCGACACTCTGGTTGCGCTGGCGGGCATCGCTGCGGAGTCGGGGCTCCCGATGCAGAGCTGCGCCGAGGCCGCCTTCGTGCCCGGCATCGAGCCCGGGGGGTGCGTGGATGCCGCTCGCCTCGCGCGCGTGGGCGGGCGGCGCGCTTCGTGCGCCCTGCACCGCCTGCGCGAAGGGTGCCTCTGCACCGTCAGCACCGACATCGGTGCCAACGATACCTGCGCCTTCGGCTGCCGCTACTGCTACGCCACGGCCCACCACGACAAGGCCCGCGAAGCCGTTCGCGCACACCGGCCGGAATGGACGTCGATTGTGGGGTGAGGCGGCGACCGGCGGTCAGCCCTTCCCGGGTCCGGCCTGGGCGCGGCGGCGGCGGGCGCCGAACTCCGGCGCCTCCTTCACGCAGGTGCCGAGGATCCGCAGGGACTTGCCGATCAGCTGGAGCGTCTCCGGTTTGAGTTCGCCGGGCGTGTCCCCGACGTTGGCCCACCCGCGCGCGGCGAGGTCGTCCGGCCGGAGGGCGACCTGCTCCCAGTTGTGGAACAGGCGGCCCCACTCGCTGTTCATCAGGTCGTTGACGATCTGCTGGTGCGCCGGATACCAGTAGGTGTCGTGGTAGAGCACGCTGGCGATGTAGGCCCAGGGCGCGAGGATCGTCTTGAGCGACCACTCGATGG
>CAZJBP010000121.1:0-8136 GCA_964544115.1 uncultured Victivallales bacterium
CCGTACCCGATGTTTTCCGCCCCGGCCAGTCCTTGAAAGGCGAGGGCCACCACGCGGTCGCCCAGGAGGATGGGGCCGCCGCTGTTGCCCGGGTTGATCGCGGCATCGACTTGAAGCACCAGGTGCTGATCCACACCGCTGTGGGAGTAGACGCTGTAGTCGATGCGCGACACCACGCCCCGGGTGACGGAGATGCGGCTTCCTCCGAGCGGGAAGCCCAGCACGGTGACTTCCTCGTTAAGCGCAGGCAGTTGGGATGCCATCCGCATCGGCCGGACCCCGGTAAAAAACGCCGGGTCCATCGGCTCCAGGATGGCCAGATCGCAGTCGTGTCCCGTGAAGGTGACCCGAGCCGGATAGCGTCGGGGGTCGCCATCGCGCTGGACCTCGATGAAGCGCGCGTCCGAGACTACGTGGGCGTTGGTGAGGATCCGCAGGCCGGCGATCACGAACCCCGAGCCGGAGCCGTAGTCCGGGGGGAGCATCTGCCAGGGCATGGCGTAGTCCGGGCGCTGTGTCGTGACGTAAACCCGGACGACGGCGCCCTGCAGACGCGGCGATATGGCGGCAGCCTGTGCTCGGTTGCCCGCCGAAGTCGCCAGCAGCAGAAACGCGACCCAAAGCAACCTGCCTGCTCGACGCATCGACCACGCTCCTTCAACAACGTCCAGGAACCGCGCCGCGTTTCCATGTGCTGCGACCCGGATCGCAACGATGACGCCCGCATTTGGGATTGCCTGAGTCACAGCGAGGGGGATAATAGCCGCCCGCGTTTATGGATGCAGGGAAAAAGAGCACGCGGGGAACGTCATGGGGCTGAATGATCGCGACTACATGCGGGCGAGTGCGCCCCAACGGAACCGCAGCTCCCGCCGACCCGCCGGCCCGACGCTGGCGCAGCGGCTGAAGTTCTGGCTGTGGCGTCTGCTGCGGATCAAAAGAGGTACTTGACCCAGCCCTGAACCTCGATGTCGCCGGCCTCGAAATCGCCGAGGTCACCCCAGTCGGCGAACGGATACGCCGCGAAGACGTCAATGGCGATGGACCCCATCGGGACGCTGATGCCCAGCAGGAACTGGTAGTAGAGGTCGGTCCACTCGTCCTTGACTTCCGGATCTTCGCTTGAATACGTGATGTAGCTGCCGAGGACGCCTGCGCCGCCGCGCCAGACGTTGTCCTTGAAGATGAGGTTGAGCTGGGGCGTGATCACGGTGTCGATCGTGTTGGTGCGGTTGGCGTTGTCCGCGAAATCGACTCCGAGCTGCCAGTAAGCGGCGCTCTCGTGATACTCGTAGGCGATTCCGTACGACAGGTCGCCGTCGTCGTATGGGTAGTCTTCGAAGGTGGAACTCAGCGCGTGGGTGCGCACGCCAACGCCTAGAGCGCTTTGAGTGGAGGGCGTCCCTGCATGCGTCGCGGGTGTCGCCATCCACACCGTCGCCAGACCCGCCAGCAGAATGCCGAGGTATTTGTTCATGGCCCGCAGGATAGCCCGCGGCGTCCGCGAGATGCAAGTGCTTTGGTGGGGGCGTGTTCAGGTCAGTCGTGTCTTGTCAGGGCAGGCTCGCTGGGTCATGATCCTGGCATGGGTCGTGGTCCGGGGGGCGTGGATGATGCGGTCGGTGGCAGGGCGAGTGATGGCGGTTGTGGCGTGGCTGGCGTGCGCGGCAGGCGCCGAGCAGGTGTTTCCGCCGCCCGACTGGGAGGACCGGCCCAACCCTCTGGCCAGCCCGGACGCCGTGCCGGGCGGCGAACTCTCGGCCTACGGAGGGCAGTATCCCCAGAGCTTTAACTACTACCTGGACAACAACTCCTTCACCTCGGAGATCTTCTCGTCCCTCTATGAGTCGCTGCTGGGGATGGACTCTCTGACGGCCGAGTATGCGCCGGGTCTGGCCTGCCGCTGGACGATCTCGGATGACAAGAAGACATTCACGTTCCGGCTCGACCCGCGTGCCCGTTGGAGCGATGGCCGCCCCGTGACGGCCGAGGACGTCGTCTGGACCTACCAGGCGATCATGGACCCGAAGAACCTGACGGGGCCGCACAAGGTGGCGCTGGAGCGCTTCGAGCCGCCGGTGGCGCTGGCCGCGAACGAGGTCCGCTTTACCGCCCACGAGGTGCACTGGGAGAACCTGGGTGCGGCTGGGGGGTATCGCGTCCTGCCGAAGCATGTGTCTGCCGGGGTCGATTTCAACAAGATCAACTTCGAGTTTCCTGTCGTCTCCGGGCCGTACCGCCTCGGCGAACTCCGGGAGGGCATCTTTGTGCGACTGGAGCGCCGCAAGGACTGGTGGGGATGGGCGCGCCCCAGCCAGCGCCACACCTGCAATTTCGACACGGTGACCTTCCGTTTCTACGCCGAGCAGGAGAACGCGTTCGAGGCGTTCAAGAAGGGCCAGCTCGACCTGTACCCGGTCTATACGTCGCGGCTGTGGATCAACGAGACCTCCGGCGATCGGTTTCGCCGCAACTGGATCGTCAAGCAGCGCATCCGCAACCACGGTCCGATTGGCTTTCAGGGCTTCGCCATGAACATGCGCCGGTTCCCCTTCGACGACCTGCGCGTGCGCAAGGCCATGTGCCATTTGCTGAACCGTGAACGGATGAACCGCACGATCATGTATAGCCAGTACTTCCTGCACCGCTCGTACTACGAGGACCTTTACTCGCCGCAGAACCCTTGCACGAATACGCTCTACGGGTTCGACCCCGCCGCCGCGCGCGAACTCCTGAAGGCCGCCGGCTGGACGGCGAACCCGCGAACGGGCCTTCTCGAACGCAACGGCCGCCCCTTCTCCTTCCGATTCCTGACCAATTCATCTACGAGTGACCGCTTCCTCGCGATCTACAGAGAGGACCTGCGCAGCGCCGGAATCGAGATGGTCATGGACATGAAGGATTGGGCGTCCTGGACGAAGGAGATGGAGGAATTCAATTTCGACATGACGTGGGCCGCGTGGGGTGCGGGCCTCTTCAAGGAGCCGGAGAGCATGTGGGCCTCGAAGGAGGCCACTCGCCGCGGCGGCAACAACATCACGGGCTTTCAGGATCCCGAGGTGGACCGGCTGGTCGACCAGCAGAAGACCCTTTTCGATGTGGCTGAGCGCCATGCGATCTGCCGGCAGATCGACGCGCGGGTGGCGGCGGCGTGTCCCTATGCGCTCCTCTGGAACCTGGACTTTGTCCGCCTCCTCTACTGGAACAAGTTCGGCACGCCCTCCACGGTGCTCTCCAAGTACGATGGCGAGGCCTCGGCGTATTGGTACTGGTGGTCCGACCCCGACTCCGCGGCCGATCTGCGCGACGCGATCAATGCCGGCGAGTTTCTGCCCGCCAGCCCGCCGCAGGTTGACTTCGACGCCGTGTTCCACCCGTAGCCGCGACAATACATGTTCCGGCCGGAACATTTATTGTCCTGCGGGCTCACGGCGGACGGGCGCACCAGCGGGCCGGCTCGTCCGGAAGGGCGTGCTCGGGGCGGGGCTTGATTTCGGGGGGGCGGTGACCTATGTAGGAGGCCGCTTCAGACGCGTCATGGACCGAACGAGCTATTTCATTCGACGACTGCTCCTGGTGATCCCGACCTTCATCGGCATCACGCTCGTCTGCTTCGGCATCACCCAGTTCGTCCCCGGTGGGCCGGTTGAGCAGGCGGTAATGCGGATGAAGGGGCAGGGCGGGGGCGAGACCGGGCGGGCTACGGCGGCAGCCTCGCAGTCGGTGTCCGAGGAGTACCGCAAGCAGATCATCGCGCATTTCGGCTTCGATCAGCCCTTCCACGTGCGATACATGCGCTGGCTCGTGCGGGACCGCCTGGGCATGCGGATGGAATCGTACAAGTTTCCGAACAAGACGGCCTGGCAACTGATCCGCGAGCGGTTCCCCGTCTCCCTGACATTCGGCATCACCGGCTTCCTCCTCAGCTACCTCGTCTGCGTGCCGCTGGGGATCGCCAAGGCGCTGCGCCACGGTTCGCGCTTCGACGCCGCGTCGAGCGCGGCGGTTTTTGTCGGCTACGCCATCCCGGCGTTCGCCTTCGGCATGCTGCTCAAGATGCTGCTGTGCGGCACGGTGGACCCGCTGTTCGATGCCTTCCCGCTGGGCGGATTCCAGTCGGACCATTACCAGGCGCTGTCCCTGGCCGGGCGCATCCGCGACCGGGCCCACCACATGTTCCTGCCGGTGCTGTGCTACATGGTGGGGAACTTCGCCGTGCTGACGCTCCTGATGAAGAACTCCCTGCTGGACCAGATCGGGCGCGACTACATCCGCACGGTGCTCGCGCGCGGCGCCACCAGCCGGCGCGCCATCTGGGGGCATGCGTTCAGGAACAGCCTGATCCCGATTGCCACGGGCTTCGGCGGCATCCTGACCGTAATGTTTGCCGGCTCCGTGATCATCGAGCAGGTCTTCGAGATCCCCGGCATGGGGCGGCTGAGCCTAGAGGCGGCGGTCGGGCGCGACTACGCAGTGTTCATGGGCATCCTCTCACTGACCTCCATCCTGGGGCTTCTCGGCAACATCCTGTCGGATTTCTGCTACGTGATTATCGACCCGAGGATCAGCTTCCAGAAATGAAACGCCTGCTGACAGCCTGGGCGGACCCGGTCACGCGCAAGCGATGGCGCCGCTTCCGGCGCCACCGGCGGGCGTTCGCGTCGCTGCTGTTGCTGACCGGTCTGTGGGGGGTGAGTCTCGGGGCGGAGCTGATCGCCAACGATCGGCCGCTCTATGTGCGCTTCGAGGGCCGGTCTTTCTTCCCCGTGTTCCGGTTCTACCCCGAGGATGCGTTCCTCCACAACGGTAACCGGACGCGGACGGACTACCGCGCGCTGCGCCGCCACGCGGCGTTCGCCGCCGCCCCCGGCAACCGCATGATCTTCACGCCCGTACCGTTCGGCCCGTTCGAAAGCCTGGACCCGGCGTCTCTGCAGGCGGAGCCGACCGTGACGGTATCGCTGGATCGCATGCCGCGGGTCGCCCGCGTGGACGTGGCGCCGGGCGACCTGCGCGTGCTCCGGGCGGAGGACGCCGGCCCGTTCTTCGGCGCTGACGATGCCGCCGTGCCGGGGATGTTGCTGACGGCGCGCGGGCCGCTGCCGCGCGCGTTCCTGGACGCGCTGGCCGACCGGCGCGCCAACCGCGCCGCGCCGCGTCTGGACGTGCGGGTGCCCCAGGCCGGTGGCGGCGGGCTCGGAGAGGCGGTGCTGACGCTATCGACGTACGTTCCCCGCGAGCAGGCGCCCGCGACGGTGCGGGTCCTGATGCGGGAGCCGATGTCCGAGGGCAAAGCCGTGCGGATCGACATTGGCCCGGATGGTCGCGAGCGTGGAAACGTGCCGGAGGTGTGGGGCGCACTTGATCCGTCCACGCGGCAGAAGCTGGTCCAGTTGGCCGTTCAGGGGCACGAAGCACCGGTGTTCTGTGACCCGGTGCTCGACCGCGGGCGCCTCTACCGCGTGGAGTTCCGCAAGAACGATGTGTCGTGGCCGTACGGGCCCGTGCGCGGCCACTGGTTCGGCGTCGATTCGTCGGGGCGGGATGTCCTGGCCCGCGTGCTCTACGGGCTGCGCACGTCGCTGACGTTCGGCCTGCTGCTGGTTGCCGCCTCGATGGCGCTGGGCGTGATCGTCGGGGCCATCCAGGGCTATTACGGGGGCTGGGTCGACATCGCGGGGCAGCGCTTCACCGAGGTCTGGAGCGCGCTCCCGTTTCTCTACATCATGATCCTGCTCGGGTCGGTCTACGGGCGCGGCCTCCTGCTGCTCCTGTTTTGCTACGGCATCTTCAACTGGATCGGCATTTCGTACTACGCCCGGGCGGAGTTCTTCCGTCTCCGGCGTCAGCCGTTCGTGGACGCGGCCCGGTGCCTGGGCGTGCCCGCGCGCCGCATCATGAGCCGGCACATCCTGCCCAACGCCCTGACGCCGGTGATCACGTTCGTTCCCTTCTCGCTGGTCGGCGCGATCGGCGTGCTGGCCGCTCTGGACTACCTGGGGTTCGGCCTGCCGCCGCCGACCCCGAGCTGGGGGGAACTGCTCCAGCAGGCCCAGCAGTTCCGCTGGGCGTGGTGGCTGATCCTGTATCCGTCGCTGGCGATCTTCACGGTGATGCTGCTGGGCGTGTTCATCGGCGAGGGCGTGCGCGATGCGTACGATCCGCGCCCGTTCAGCCGAATGGAGTAGGGGGGCAGGTGAGCGCGTTGCTCGACATCCGGAACTTGTCGGTCGTCTTCGACACGGAAGATGGACCTGCCGTTGCCGTGGACGGGGTGACGCTTGCCGTGGAGCGCGGCGAGACGCTGGGGCTGGTGGGCGAGTCGGGCTGCGGCAAGTCCGTAACCGCGCTGAGCTGCCTGCGCCTGATCCCCACGCCGCCGGGACGGATTCTTTCCGGGGAGGTGCGGTTCGGCGGCGAAGACCTGCTGCGGCTCCCCGTGTCGGAGCTGCGCAGGATCCGCGGCCAGCGGATCGGCATGATCTTCCAGGAGCCGATGACGGCCCTGTCCCCGTTGCACACGATTGGCAGCCAGTTGACGGAGACGCTGCGTCTGCACCGCCGCATGCGGCGGCGCGAGGCGTGGGACTCGGGCGTGGAGTGGCTCCGGAAGGTCGGCATGTCGGACCCCGCGGAGAACATGCGCGCCTTCCCCCACCAACTCTCCGGCGGCATGCGCCAGCGGGCGATGATCGCCATGGCGCTGATGCTGGAGCCCGCGCTGCTGATCGCCGACGAGCCCACGACCGCGCTGGACGTGACCATCCAGGCGCAGGTTCTGGACCTGATGCGCCGGATGCGCGGGAGCGAGACCGCCCTGCTGCTGATCACGCACGACATGGGCGTGGTGTGGGAGATGTGCAGCCGCGTGGCCGTTATGTACGCGGGGGAAGTGGTCGAGATTGCCCCGGTGCAGAAACTGTTTTCTCAGCCGCTTCACCCGTACACGGAGGCGCTGCTGCGGTCCAGGCCTGCGCTGCACGCTCCCGGCGGCCGCCTGAGCGCAGTTCCGGGGCAGGTGCCCTCGGCGCTGCGTCTGCCGGCGGGATGCCGGTTCCGCGACCGCTGTGCCTACGCGTTCGAGCGCTGCGCCGCCGAGCATCCCGCACTGGAGAGCCTGGCGGAGGGCCGGCAGGCGCGCTGTTTCCTGGCTTCGAAACGGATGGCCGAGGTCAGCCGCACGGAGTCGGGTGTCGGCGGTTTCGGGCCGCAGACAGGAGATGAGAATGTCACCGCTGCTTGAGATCCGAAATCTCAAGACCTGGTTCCCGATCCGCCGGGGCGTTCTGGCGCGGACGGTTGGACACGTGCGCGCGGTGGACGGGGTAAGTCTGTCCGTTGGCAAGGGCGAGACGCTCGGTCTGGTGGGTGAATCCGGCTGCGGCAAGACCACCGTGGCGCGATCGGTCCTGGGGTTGGACCCGATCAGGGAAGGCGAGGTGCGATTCGACGGCCGGTCACTGGCGGCCGCCGATGGGGGTGTCGGGCGCGACGTCCGGCGCCGCATGCAGGTTGTCTTCCAGGACCCGTTTGCGTCGCTGAACCCGCGCATGACCGCCGGGGACATCGTCACCGAAGGCCTGCTCGAGCACAGGCTGATCGCCTCGGCAGAACGCGCGGCGCGGGCCGTGTCGCTGCTGGCGGAGGTGGGTCTGGACGCGGACGTGGTGCATCGGTTTCCGCACGAGTTCTCCGGCGGCCAGCGGCAGCGGATCAGCATCGCGCGGGCTGTCTCCATGCGGCCTTCGCTGATCATCTGCGACGAAGCCGTCAGCGCGCTGGACGTGTCCGTGCAGGCGCAGGTGATCAACCTGCTGCTGGATCTACGGCGGTTGCACGATCTGTCGTACCTGTTCATTTCCCACGACCTCAGCGTGGTGCGGCACATTTCAGACCGCGTGGCGGTGATGTACCTCGGCCGGATTGTGGAGACGGGCGCCGCCGGCGACGTCATCGACCGCCCCGTTCATCCGTACACGCGTGCGCTGATGTCCGCGATTCCGCGCGTCGGCGCCAGCCGCGAGGGGCGCCTCCTGGTGCAGGGCGATGTGCCCTCTCCCGCACGCCCCCCGGCGGGTTGCCGCTTCCACCCCCGCTGTCCGTTCGCGGTCGACGCGTGCAGCCGGATCGATCCTC